>SFHK01000097.1 GCA_004556395.1 Clostridiales bacterium | reverse complement strand
CCATTCTTCTCCTGCGTGATGTTTACCCTTGCTCCGTTTGCGAACGACTTCTGATACAGAAACGACCTTCCGCCGTTCTGTATTGCCGTGGTCGTCCAGCACGTCATCGGTCGTCGATGCGCCTCAACGTCCCCAAACCACGTCATCTTCATTTGTTTTCCTCCTCCATTCCTCTGTTTATAGGATTCTGTATGATTTCATCGAGGTCATACACTGTTTATGTCGTAACTCAGAAAATAGTAACGCTTTTTCACAAAAAAATTTTATTTTTTTCTGAGACCCCATTTTTTCGAGGAGACTTTGTTTCCGGCGCACATTTAAGATACTTCTTCGCAATTTTTTCGTTTCTATGCAAAATGACAGCCACCGGATTTTCTCCGATGGCTGTTCAATCTTCGCGCGTCCTGTTATTTCGTCGCGTGCTCCTCAGTCCCATTTACAATTCCGTAGAAGTGATGGATGTTCAGGTCTTCCGGCATATCAAGTCCGTGGCTTCCGCAGCCACCGTCGATTTCGTGGCAGCCGTGGTCCATGGCGAAGCCGAGCAGGGTTCGATGGCCGCGCCACTGCTGCTGAATCTGCTTTGCGAACGCGTCGAAGGCCTGCACGTTCTGCCGCAGCGCTTCAAGCGAGGCTTCGCTTTCCGGGCCGGTTTTATGCATGGTGGAGTCATAGTTGCCGTTATAGACGCACAGCAGATCGTACTTGTCCTCAGAAATAAGCTCCGCCGCCTTCGCGTTGATTTCCTCGATCGTATCGAACGCAAAGTAGTCCATGTCGCGCTCGCGGAAGATATGCGTCATGCTGCACTGCGTGTCGCCCACGATGCAGCATTTTTTGCCTGCGCGGAGCACGGCGTCGAACAGCGTGTCGATCTTCAGAACCGGCTTTTCATAGCGGCGGATGCCGTGCGTTTCGGGATACGCGCCGGAATACATCGTGGCGAAGCAGACCGGCGTGACCGACGGCATCACGGTTTGCAGCGGCAGGCCGAGCTGCGTGTGCCGCGCGACGCCGGCGAACATCGGCGTGTATTTCTGATAGACCCAATGAGCAATCGCGTCGGGATTGTACATGAACACGCGGTCGACGTGCCCCTCCGGCGCGTGGTTTGCAAGGAACTCCGCAAGAAACGGATTCGCTTTCTCCGCGCAGCGCGGCGGCTCGATATTCAGCGCGCCCGCCAGCGCCGCGGCAATCCCGGTCAGTGAAAAGGCATTGTATGTATCCATCGGCTTTCTCCTCTTCAGTCCTTCGGACGGCTGCCGCCCAGCCGCTCCGGGTGATTGACCATGCTGTCTGCCTCAGTAATTTCGCGAATCACGCGGCAGGGATTTCCGGCGGCAAACGTGCGCGGCGGGATGGAGCGGGTCACGACGCTGCCCGCGCCGATGACGCAGCCGTCCCCAATTGTAACACCGGGGCACACCACGACGTTCGCACCCATCCACACGTCGTTTCCGATAGTCACGGGCTTTGCGTAGCACAGGTGACGCTCCTCGCCGTCGGCGGCGATCATGGTGCGCCGCTCCTCGGCGAGCATCGGATGAACCGGCGTCACGATGGTCACGTTCGGGCCGAAATCGCAGTTGTTGCCGATGGTAACCTCCGCGTCGTCCTGAATGGTGAGATTGAAATTTCCAAAGAACTTTCTGCCGATCTTCGTGTGCACGCCATAATGCAGCCACACAGGGCCCTGAATCACCACGCCCTCGCCCATTTCGCCCAGCATCTGCCTGAGCAGCGCCGCGCGCTTTTCGGTTTCGTGCTCATAGGTTTTGTTGTAATCCAGATTCAGATTATGCGTGCGCAGCTTCATACGCTTGAGCTCCGGATCGGCCGGGCAGAACAGAAGCCCTTCGCGAATCCGTTCTTCTTCTCTCATGGTTCTTTCTCCTTTGCTGTCCGCATTCTGCTTCCTATTATAAACCGCCTTCCGCGAAGATTGCAAGCCTTTCGCGCCCGCAAGCCACAAAATCGCGCAGATTCGCACTTGAGAATGACGGCTGTTTGTGATACAATATTCAAAAATCATTCTGTGGAGGAAACGTTCCCTTGAAATGTCCCAGATGCGGTTCAACGCTGAGACCGTCCATGGACGAATGCCCGCGCTGCGGCCTGCCGCTGATTTCCACCGACAAGGCGCAGATGGATCAGCCCCTTCCCGTGCGCACGCTGATTGTGCGCACGCTGATTGTGCTGCTCGGCATTCTGATTACGGCGGCGCTGTTTACCTTTGCCGGCGTACGCGTTTACTACTGGCGCGACGCCAAGCGCCTTGAGCGCGACTATGTAAATCATACCATCGAGCTGATCACGATGGACAACGGCGTGCAGGGGCATGCCATCTCGTTCTTCGGCAAGGACGGCGACAGCGTATATATTGAAGAGCTTGGCAAGAGCTACCAGTACATCGGCGGCGTGGCGCGCGTGGAGTTTGCCGATTACATCTGGTTTGATTCCGACCCCGAGGACATCGAAAGCGCGGAGCTGACGATTTCGCCAGTGCACATCAGCGCCGCCGGCCGGAAAACGCGCCTGCCCGCGTTCACGATCAATGTGCCCGTGCCGGAAGCGCCGGTCACGATCACCAGCCCCACGACCGACCACGTGAACGTGATTACCTCGCTGGCCACGATCAACATGAACGTCGTGTACGGCAGTCAGGTAATCATCAACGGCGAGGACGTAACCAGCAAGGTCGACCGAAGCGGCGCGCTTTCGCTGAACGTGAACGTGTACCCCATCGGCGACAACAACATTTCCATCATCGTGCGCACCGACCATCACAAGGAAGCGCGGCGCGATCTGGTGTTCTTCCGCGATGAAATGGAAATCAACCTAGAGCTTGCCACCTCGGTCGGCTACACCAGCACGCTGAACTACATGACCATCGTCGGCAAGACCGACCCCGGCGCGTGGATCGACGTGGACAGCAACTACGATCCGGCCAGCCTGGTCATCGACCAGCAGACGGGCGAGTTCTCGTTCAAGGCGAAGTTCTCCAGCTACGGCGACAACATCGTGTCCTTCCGCGCCACTATGGAGGGCAAGCGCACCTCCACGATTTCCTTCTACGTGAACTACCTGCCCGCCAAGGCGGAATACTCGCGCAACGCGTGGGCGATGGACTATAAGCAGCTGCGCGTGATCTACGAGCAGTGGCGCGGCCGCGTGTTCCTGTGCAACGGCAAGATTGTGGACGTGTACTACGAGGGCGAGAAGCAGTTCGCCGTCATGGACGTGGGCAAGGAGGAGCAACAGCTGATCATCCTTGAGAACCAGTCCGACATCGGCTCGTTCAACGTCGGCGGAAAGTATTCCGTATACGCCGACGTGGCTGGACGACTGTTCTACAAGGACGGCTACAACCCCTACCTGATCGGCCGCTACGCCACCGAAACCACGGACGACTGAGCCTTCTCTCAAACGGATTGCACCGGAGAATCAAGCATGTGATTCTCCGGTGCAATTTATCTTCTATGAAAGCCCGCCGCCCACGGACGACTGCTGTTTCTTTTATGAAAGCCCGTCCTCCGGCTTCACCTCGCGGCACACGATCACCAGTCGGCCGCGGTCGATGCCGGAATGGCAGGTGACGAGCGTAAGCAGCCGATCGCCATACGCCACCTCCACGGGCAAATCCAGTATGGAACGCTCCTTCACGTCTCGAACATAACGGTTGAAGCCGTTTTCGTCGGCAAAATCGATCTGGTCATAGGGATAAAAGCTTTCGTCCGCCGCATCCACGCTCGTGTGAAACACGGCGAAGGGCATATAGTCGACGGTTTCATAGCGCTCCGCCAGCTGGAAAATGGGATATTCCTCGATATGCTCCGTTTTCTCGAAGCGCTTCAGCGTTCCGAAGCGGGAGCCGTCGCGCATGTTGTGGCCGTACAGAATCAGGTTCGCGCTGCGCGGCCACAGGGCGTTTCGGTAGTCCATATAGATCATGCCCGCCGGGTCTTCCGAACGATCGAACCGGTGCGTCATATAATAGCTGTTGTCGGTCGTCTGGCACACATACAGCGTTCGATCTCCGTCGAAGTGCAAAAGCCCCACCGCGTCCTCATTCTGCCGCATCAGCTTGCGAATCTCCGCCTGAATCTCGGGCGGCTCCGCGTCATCGGATTTTTCGGGAACCGCGGTAACGCTGACCGCGAGCGACCGATGCGCCTCTGCGGCGGCGCGTTCCTCCTCGCGAATCCACCGCGCGGCCAGCAGCCGGTTCGCGATGATCGCCGCCAAAACAAGAAAAACGAGAATCAGCGCACCCTCCGCAAGGGCGAAAAACCTTCGCCGCCTTCGCATACGCTCACTCCCGCATCGTTCTCAACCGTATATAGAAACGCATGAGCGCGCCGTTTCTTACATCTCTCTTCAAAACTTTACAGAGTAAAACAGCATATCCGGAGATTTCCCTGAATATGCCGCGCGCGTCACTCCACCGTGATCGCAATCGCGGAAAAATTGTCCGCGTCCTCGTCGCAGCGCACCCGAACCATATCGCACATTCGCCGCAGCCAGACCTCCGGCGTTTCCGCGGTGGACGCCGCCAGCATATCGCTTTCCAGCACCCATTCCCAGAAGCCGTCGGTGCACAGCAGCAGCCGGTCGCCGTGGCGCGCCCGTCCCCGGTAATACTCGGCCTGCACCTCCGCCCGATAGCCGATCGCGCGGGTAAGCAGGTTGCGGCTCGCGTGGCCGCGCACCTGCTCCGGCGAGATCTCCCCGCAGGTGACCATCATCTGCGTGACGCTGTGATCCGTACTCTGATACAGAATGCGTTCGTCCCGGAACCAGTAGATGCGCGTATCGCCGACGTGCGCGATATGCACATACGGCCCATTGGTTCGCAAAAGCGACAGCGTGGTCATCATCGGAACGCTTTGCTCGTTCTGCTTCCGGCGCACGCGTCGGTTGGCTTCCTCCACGCAGGCCGTCATGCGGCGCTTGCCCACCGGGAACCAGCCCTTCAGCTGTTCCCCGACGGCTTCCACCGCAATCTGAGAGGCGACGTCGCCGAAGCCCTGTCCGCCGAGCCCATCCGCCAGCGCGCACGCCAGACCATAGCGTCCCTCCATGGTCAACAGAGAATCCTCATTGATCTCGCGCTTTCCAACGTCCGTCACAGCGGCATAGCGATACTTCATTGCACTTCAAACCTTTCCTTCTTTGAACCGATTTCCAGCCTGTCCCCCGGCTTCACGCTCGCGTCGCGGTTGCTTTCCAGCCTTTTGCCGTTCAGCCATGTGCCGTTGGACGAGCTGGACACCCTGGGCGACCGGAAAACGGCGCTGTTTCTCATCATGAGCGACACCGACAGCACCTTCAATTTCCTTATCTCCATGATTTACAGCCAGTTATTCAACCTGCTGTGCGAAAAGGCCGACGACGTATACGGCGGCAGGCTCCCCGTCCATGTGCGCTGCCTCATCGACGAGTGCGCCAACATCGGGCAGATACCGAATCTGGAAAAG
>SFHK01000005.1 GCA_004556395.1 Clostridiales bacterium | reverse complement strand
AAAGCCGCTTGCGTTCGTTGAATTCGTGGCGGATTTGTGGTAAAATAAACTTCTGGAATTACGAAGGAGGTGGATGCATGGAGAACGATACGAAGAATTGGGTAAACATACCCAACTGCCTGACCATCTTCCGTCTGTTGCTGATTCCCGTGTTTCTGATTGCGTATTATCAGCTGCCGGAGAAGCGGTATGTTTCGCTGATTGTGTTCGCCACGGCCAGCTTTACCGACATGCTGGACGGGTATCTGGCGCGCAAATGGCATCAGATTACGTCGTTTGGCAAGTTGTGCGATCCGCTGGCGGACAAGGTGATGGTGTTGTCGCTGCTGTTCTGCATGGCGGACGGCGGGTATCTGGCGGAGGAAAAATATGCTTCGCTGAACTGGGTGATCCTGCTGGTCATGCTTCTGAAGGAGCTTCTGATGATGTGCGGCGCACTGTTCATGCTCAAGAGCGGCGTGGTCGTGCAGGCCAACCTGTTCGGCAAGGCGGCGACGGTTCTGTTTGTGACGGGCATCATTTTAGTGTTCCCGTGGCATTCGCTGGAAGGTATGCGCACGGTGGGACACTACGTGATCTTCGCGGCGGTGTGCATGTCGCTTCTGGCGATGGTGGTCTATACCATTTCCAGCGTAAAAAAACTGAAAACGGCGAAAATGAATTGACGGGAATCGCCGTGGTTTGCTATAATAGACACATAGAAGCCCATGACGAAGAGGAGTAGGCGCGTCTTTCCAACAGAGAGGGCGGTTCGCCGGCTGCAAGGCCGCCCGGGATAAGCCACGCTGAAGGTCGCTTCGGAGGCCGCGGATGAACGGAGTAGTTCGCGCGGGCGCGCCCGATACAGCGCGTGTGAGGAAGAAATTCTGGTGGTACCGCGGAGCAATCCGCCCAAGAGGCGAGGTTGCTCTTTTTCTATTGTTTTGCCGAGGAGAAACGGAGGGGTGCGGATGAAGCGGGTGTTTTCGGCAAGCCCGGGTGTGAACGGGTGGGGCGTCGTTGGCCTGATCATCATGGTTGTGGGCGCGCTTTTGAACTTTGTCATAAGCCGGCGCTGTCCAAAGCATGCGCTTGCAATCCGGGTGGTCGGGCTGCTTCTGGCACTGATTGGCGCGGTGCTGGTAATCGCGATTGGAAAATAAGCTTCGGAAGAGGGGTATATATGGAAAAGCAGAACACGTTTGAAATGGCGAAGGTGTATTCGCCGAAGGACATGGAAGACCGCATTTATAAGATGTGGGAAGAGAGCGGCGCGTTTAAGCCGAAGATGGTGAAGGGCAAAAAGCCGTTCACGATCGTGATGCCGCCGCCAAACATCACCGGACAGCTGCACGTGGGTCACGCGCTGGACGAAATGCCGCAGGACGTGCTGATTCGCTATCACCGCATGAAGGGCGATCCCACGCTGTGGGTGCCCGGCACGGATCACGCCGCCATCGCCACCGAGGTGAAGGTGGTGGAGGCGCTGGCGAAGGAAGGCTTGACCAAGAAGGATTTGGGACGCGAAAAGTTCCTTGAGCGCACGTGGGACTGGAAAAAGGAATACGGCGGACGCATCGTAAAGCAGCTGCGCAAGCTGGGCGTTTCCTGCGACTGGAGCCGCGAGCGCTTCACCATGGACGAGGGTCTGTCCCGCGCCGTGCGCGAAACCTTCGTGCGCCTGTATGAAAAGGGCCTGATTTATCAGGGCTGGCGCATGATCAACTGGTGCCCCTGCTGCAAGACCTCCATTTCCGACGCGGAGGTGGAATACGAGTCGCAGGACGGCAGCTTCTGGCACCTTTTGTATCCCGTGAAGGAAACCGGTGAAATGCTGGAGCTGGCCACCACGCGCCCCGAAACCATGCTGGGCGATACGGCTGTGGCCATCAACGCCGAGGACGAGCGCTATGCGCATCTGCATGGCTGCCATGTGATTCTGCCGCTGATCAACAAGGAAATCCCGATCGTGTGCGACGAGCACGCCGACATGACCAAGGGTACCGGCGTTGTGAAGATCACGCCCGCGCACGACCCCAACGACTACGAGGTGGGCAAGCGCCACAACCTGCCCATGGTGCGCGTGTTTACCTATGACGGTCACATGACCGGCGCGAAGGAAGCCGCCGAGAACGCCGAGTGGATTGCCAGCGGCCGCGCCACGAAGGACGAGCCCATGGTGCTGGACTGCGGCAAGTATGCCGGCATGACCACCGCCGAGGCGCGCAGGGCCATCGTGGCCGACCTGAAGGAAGCGGGACTTCTGAAGAAGATCGAGCCGCTCAACCACGAGGTGGGCACCTGCTATCGCTGCCACCACACGATCGAGCCGATGGTGTCCAAGCAGTGGTTTGTGAAGATGGAGCCGCTGGCGCGTCCCGCCGTGAAGGTGGTCAAGGAAGGCGAGCTGCGCTTCGTGCCCGAGCGCTTCGAAAAGACCTATCTCAACTGGATGGAGAACACCCGCGACTGGTGCATTTCCCGTCAGCTCTGGTGGGGGCACCGCATCCCGGCGTTCTATTGCGATACCTGCGGCGAAATCATCGTGTCCCGCGAGGATATCAAGGTGTGCCCGAAGTGCGGCGCGCCCGTGCGGCAGGATGAGGACGTGCTCGACACGTGGTTCTCTTCGGCGCTCTGGCCGTTCTCCACGCTCGGCTGGCCGGAGGAGACCGAGGATTACAAATACTTCTATCCCAACAGCGTGCTGTCCTGCGGCTACGACATCATCTTCTTCTGGCTGGCGCGCATGGTATTCTCGGGTCTGGAGCAGACCGGCAAGTGCCCGTTCAGCGTGGCGCTGATGCACGGCCTCGTGCGCGACGCGCAGGGCCGCAAGATGAGCAAATCGCTGGGCAACGGCATCGATCCGCTGGAGGTCATCGACAAGTACGGCGCGGACGCGCTGCGCTTCTCGCTGGAAATCGGCGTCGCGCCCGGCGCGGACGTGCGCATGTCGCTGGAGAAGATTGAGACGTACCGCAACTTCGCCAACAAGATCTGGAACGCCAGCCGCTTCGCGCTGATGAACATGCAGGGCTTCGAACCGAAGGGCGTGCCCTCCGCCGAGCACCTCGCGCTGTCCGATAAGTGGATGCTCAAGCGCTTTAACGACATCGTGCGCGAGATCACCCAGAACCTCGAGTCCTTCGACCTCGGCATGGCCGCCGCGAACCTGTACGACTTTATCTGGTCGTCGTTCTGCGACTGGTATATCGAGATGAGCAAGCACGCGCTCAACGGCGACGACGCGGACGCCAGAAACGCCGCGCAGGAAACGCTGATCTACGTGCTCACCGGCATTCTGAAGCTGCTGCATCCCTATATGCCGTTCATCACGGAGGAGCTGTATTCCTATCTTCCCGGCCACGAGGGCATACTGATCAACGCCAGCTGGCCGGAAGCGAAGCCGGAATACGACTTCGACGAGGAAGCAAAGCAGATGGAGGCCGTGATGGAGGTCATCCGCGCCGCGCGCAACCTGCGCGTGGAGATGAAGGTGAACGCCTCCAAGCGCGCCACGCTGATTCTGAAGCCCGCGCCGGAGCTGATGAACGCGTTCAAGGGCGCGGAAGGCTACTTCATGCGCCTTGCCGCGGCCAGCGGCGTAGAGTATCTGGACGCTTCCGCGCCGAATCCGGAGAAATCCGCTTCCGCCGTGACCGCGGGCTGCTCGCTGTTCATCCCGCTGGGAGAGCTGGTGGACGTGGACAAGGAAATCGCGCGCATGAACAAGGATCTGACGAACGCCGAGAACGAAATTGCACGCGCGGACGCCAAGCTGCATAACGAGGGCTTCCTTGCAAAGGCTCCGGCGCAGCTGGTGGAGCAGGAAAAGGCCAAGCTGGAAGAAAAGAAGACGCTGGCTGAATCCATCCGCGGCCGTATCCGCGAGCTCGAGGCGCTGCGCTGACGCGGGGAGGCGGAGGGGGAGCTTGCTCCCCCTCCGCACCACCCCCACAAGCAGCTCGGCGCAGATTCCGATTGCGCCCGGCGCTTCTGACGAAGTGGGGGAGGAGAAATGTATCCTCCTCCGTTATTGTATTTCGAGGGATTTTCTGGAATGAAGAGACCATGGGAGGAAAACCATGCCGGATGAACTGTCGCTGTCGCTGCGGGCGCGCGTTGCGCTTGAGGCGCATGGATTTCATTTTACGCATTCGCTGGGACAGAACTTTCTGCTGAGCGATCACGCGGTGGCCGAGATCGTGGCGCGCGCGGGCGCGAAGGCGGGCGACCATATTCTTGAAATCGGCCCGGGCGCGGGTCTGCTTACGGCGATGATGGCCGACGCGGGTGCGGATGTGCTGGCCGTGGAGCTGGATCGCGCCGTAGAGCCGGTGCTTCGCGACGTGCTGGGCGAGCGAAGCGTGCGCATTGTGATTGCCGACTGCATGAAGGCGGATCTGAAGGCGCTGACGGCGGAAGCGTTTGGCGAAAACGCGCCGTTTTCCATCGTCGCCAACCTACCGTACTACATTACGGCGGATTTCCTGATGCGCGCCGTGCGGCTGTCTCCCGAGAGGATTACCGTGATGGTGCAGAAGGAGGCCGCGGAGCGGATGCTGTCGCAGCCAGGCGACAAGAACTGGTGCGCGACGGCAGCGACGGTGCGCTATTTTGCCGAGCCGTCCATGGTGATGGAAGCGCCTGCGTCCCTGTTTACGCCGCCGCCCCATGTGGACAGCGCGCTGTTGAGACTGGAAATGCGGGAAACGCGCGCGGTGCCCGCGGAACGAGAGGAAGCGTTTTTGAACCTGATTCAGGTCGCCTTCCGCATGCGGCGCAAGACGCTGGCCAATAATCTGACCGCCGGGCTGAGCCTTTCGCGGACGGACGCGCTTCGCGCGCTGGAAGCGGCGGGACTCGACGAGCGCGTGCGCGGAGAAACGCTGACGCTGGCGGATTTTGAACGTCTGGCGGAAGCACTGCATGAGAAATAGTCAAATTGATAAAAGTATTTAACATGATTGAAAATCTTTTCCAGCGTGCATGGTTTATAATAGAAATGACCGGAAAATGTTCTCACTTCGAACATGAGACGGAACGACAATTAACAATGCGGAGGGTGAATTGAAATGAAGGTTGCCATCATCGGTTGCGGTACCATTGCAAACGCGGCGCATATTCCCGCTTATATGAAGAATCCGGAGGCGGAGATCAAGTATTTCTGCGATATTATTCCTGAGCGCGCCGAAAAGGCCGTGGAAACCTATGGCTGCGGCACCGCCATCACCGATTATCATGTGGCGCTGAACGATCCCGAGATCGAGGCCGTTTCCGTCTGCACGCCCAACAACATGCATCCCGTCATTGCGATCGACGCGCTGCGCGCCGGAAAGAACGTGCTGTGTGAAAAGCCCGCCGCCCGTACCTACGCGGAAGCGCTGGAGATGCAGAAGGTTCAGCATGAGACCGGCAAGGTGCTCAACATCGGCGTCGTCAATCGCTTCAACGACAGCGTGAACCTGATCAAGCAGTTCATCGACGAAGGCAAGCTGGGCGAGGTGTTCCACGTATACGTGTCCTTCCGCGCGCATCGTTCCATCCCCGGATTGGGCGGCGCGTTCACGACCAAGGCCATCGCGGGCGGCGGCGCGCTGATCGACTGGGGCGTGCACTACCTGGACATCGTGATGTACTGCTGCGGCGATCCCACGCCGAAAACCGTCACCGGCGAAGCGTTCTGCAAGCTGGGCAAGGACATGAAGAACTACGCCTATAAGAACATGTGGGCGGAGAACACCAAGAATCTGAACGGCACCTACGACGTGGACGACTCCGTGACCGCTCTGATCCGCACCGCGGGCCCGACGATCACCGTGAACGGCGCGTGGGCGCAGAATATCGGTGAGTCGGAAACCTATATTGACTTCATGGGCGATAAGGCCGGCATCCGCCTGCAGTATGGCGCGGACTTCAAGGTGTATACCGCCGAGCATGGCGCGCTGATCGAGTACAAGCCCGAGTTCAAGCAGCGCAACCATTTCGAGAACGAAATCAACGCCTTCATCGACTGCATCAAGACCGGCGAGAAGCTGCCGTCCCACATCGACACGGTTATCGTTACCGCGAAGATGATGCAGGCGATTTATGATTCCTCCGCCGAGCATAAGGAAATCACACTGGCGGAATAAGCCTGTACACGCAAAGCGCCTGCTTCCAAGTGGAAACGGGCGCTTTTAATCATGAAAACAGCCGGAGCAAATGCCCCGACTGTTTTTTTTAAGGATTACTTGTTTTCGTACACGTTGCAGGTCAGCAGCGTGCCGCTCTTGTTTACGGTGACGACGATCTTCAGCTTGCCGTAGCCGCGATAGCGGAAGCAGAAGTCGATGTCGTTATTGTAGTCGGTCACGATGGCGTTGTCCGCGTTGGATACGTAGGACTGGTTGTAATCCCTGCCGTAGGTGCGGGACTCGGTAATGACCACGTTGTTCAGATCCTTCACGGCCATGTAAATTACGCTGGCAACCTGCGCTACGCCGCCGCCGATCACGCGCACGCCGCGTCCGTTGATGGCCGCGCCATAGCCGTGGTTTTCGGTGCGGGGGCCGACGAGCTGGTTGAAGGAGAACTCATCCCACGAGGACAGCGTGACGCCGTTGATGCTTTCGGCCGCCAGACGGACGTTGTTCTTCAGCGTGTTGGTGCCGGAAAGCTTGATCGACGCGGAGCCGACCTTGCCGTTGGCCGTGTCGCCGCCGGACGAGGAGGACTTGGAAACGGTGATCTGGCAGTAGAGATAGCTGCGGCTGGTCCACATTTCGATGGTCATGTTGCCTGCCTTGTTGCGGAAGATGAAGTCCTGTCCGTTGGCATAGTCGGTCACGACGGCGTTGTTGCCGGAAGCGACGTAGCTGCCCGTGAACCTGTCGCCATAGGTCTGCAGCTCGACGTAGCTGATGCCCTTCAGCTTCTTGAGCGCGAGGTACAGGGTGGTCGCGACCTGTCCCACGCCGCCGCCGCGAACGCTTACGCCGCGGCCGTTGATCGCCATGCGATAGCCGTTGTTGGCCGAGCGCTCGCCAACGACGTCGTTAAAGCTGAAATTGCTGCCGTAGGATACGCGCGTGCCGGAAATTGCGTCGGCCGCGAGCTCGATGTTGCGAAGCTGCGCATTGGAGGCCGAGGAAAGCTTTGTTTTGGCTTCCACCGTGGTGGAGGAGCCGGTAGAGGGCGTGTCGCCCCAGCTGCTGGAATCATCCCAGCCGTCGTCGCCCCAGTCGGCCAACGCCGCAGGGCAGATACCCAGAAGCATAACCAGTACGAGAAGAATTGAAATTGTGCGTTTCATGAATCCCACCTCCGGATCATTGGTGTCTTTTAGACGCGCGTGTTTCAGCGGAGGTTCCGTTTTTTGGTCAGAGGTTCGGAAAAATTTGGTCAAATTGTGGGCGTGGGATGGAACGAAAGATGAATTCTCCGGATTATGCGTTGATTTTGGCGGGTATTTGTGCTATGATGGAGCGGATGAATGGGAGGGAAACAAAGAATGAAGAGATTTTTCGCGTGCCTGCTTGCGCTTTCCATGCTGCTTGCCTGCCTGTCGGCATCGGCGGAAACGGCTACCCCCGCCGAGGCTACCCCCGCGACGCCTTCGGAGGCGGCGGACGAGGGCATTCTGATGCACGGCTACCTTAGCCCCTACGCGGGCTATTACATCGGCGTGCCCGCCGAATGGGCGCTGATCGGCGCGGGTTCCCATCAGGAAAACCTGGATCAGGCGTATGAGCTGCTCCCGGATATGGACGTGGACGGTCTTCGAAAGAAAATGACCGCGGAAAACGACGTGCTGATCGCCGCTTCCAAAGACGGCGCGAGTCTGGTTCTGAACTATGGCAAGGCCGACGGCGCCAGCAATGAAGACCTGATCGATTCGCTGGATACGCTCAAGAAGGCGCTCACCGCGCAGTGCCCCGGCATCAAATTTTCCGATGACTGCGGAAAGTATGAGTTCAACACGCTGGCCAACCTTCTGTATATCGGCGCGGATTATAATGGATACGAAATCCGCCAGTATTATATGGTGGCCGGAGAGAATATGTACATCTTCACGTTCACGGGTGTGACGAAGCAGATCGCCGAGGTCGTGCTGTCCACGTTCCGGATGCAGAGCACGAGCGATTCCGGCAAATAAGCCGCGCATGAAAAACGCTTCCGTATTGAAACGGGAGCGTTTTTTCATGCGCCGAAGCGCTATTCAAATTCCAGATATTCGATTCCGTGCAGCGCGTCCGTTTCGAGAACGGGGCTGAAGCCGGTCACGTTCGCGGTGGTCATCAGCGTGCCCTTGCGGAAGAACAGACCGAGGAAGGGCAGGCCGTCCGCGATTTTCAGCTGAAGCTGGCTGAAGAGATACTTGAACTGCGCTTCGTCCGAGGTTTCATAGATGTTGGTCAGCAGGTTGTTCAGGCCGGCGTCGGAGTAGCCCGAGTAATTCATGCGCCCGCTGGAATTGCACAGGAACGTGAGGTCGGGCAGGATGGACGTGTTCACGGCGCAGAGCACCATGTCGAAGTTTCCGTTCTTCAGAGCCTTCTGAACGTTGGCCTTTGTGTCGGTCTTCACGGTGACGTTGATGCCCAGCGGCCGCAGCTGATCGCAGAGCAGGTCGGCGGCGTGGGTGCGCGTGGCGGCGGTGTCGTCCACATAGGTGAGCAGCGTGAACTCAAACTGTAAAAGCACGCCGTCCACTACGCGGTCGAGGATGCCGTCGTTGTTGTAGTCGCCCCATCCGGCGGCGTAAAGCAGCTGAAGCGCGCGCTCCTGCGATTCGAAGTAAACGGCGGACTGCGGCTCGTACAGCCAGCTGCCGGGCAACACGGGCACCTCGGATTCGGTAACCATGCCCATGTAGATGTTGGAGGCCAGCGTGGTCACGTCGATGGCGTACATCAGCGCCCTGCGGGTGTTGACGTTTTCAAACATCGATTTTTTGATGTTGGGAATCAGCATCTCATACGTGAGCGTCGTATAGTCCACGCTGGTGCGGTCGCTCAGCAGGCGGCCGAGCGCCGCCGTCTGGGAGCGCGTGGCGAGCGCGTCGATTTCGCCGACGCTCAGCGCCTTCAGCGCGTCGCCGGTTTCGTTGTAGCGGTAGCCGTAAATGTGGTCGATCGTCGGCGCAACCTTCCACCAGTACGGATTCGCGTCCACCTGCAGCCAGTCGGCGTCGTAATTCATATACCAGTAGGGGCCGGTTCCGCAGGGCAGGTTCCACGATACGCTGTCGCGCTGGGCGACGGGGAAGGTCATGGCGTAGAGCGTCAGATAGCTCTCGTATTTGCCGGTGACGGTCAGCGTGCTGGTGTCAGTGACCTCGATGGAGCTTATGTACTGGCAGCGGGTGTAGTACGGGCTGCTTTCGCCGAGCGCGCGGATGTATTCAAAGGACGCGTATACGTCCTGCGCAGACAGATAAGAGCCGTCGTGGAAGCGCACGTTGTCGCGAAGCTTGAACACGAAGGTCTTTCCGCTCTGCGTCCACGAAAGCGCGAGCTCGCCCACGGGCTGAAGATTGTCGTCCAGCGTGAGCACGCTTTCGAAAATCAGCTCGTTGATGTTGATCAGGTCGCGCTGCGTGCAATGATAGGGATTGATGGTCGCGCCGCTTTCGGAAACGAGACCGATGACGAACCGATCCTCGCTCGCCGCGCGAGCGGTGGGAGTCAGGGGGGCGAGAACGGCCACAGCCAGCGCAAGCAGCAGGCAGAAGGCGCGCTTACCGGTATTTTTTAAGATAGTAATCATAGGCTTTTCGTACCTTCGAAACGTAATGTCCGGTCTTGGGAGCGTCGGCAGGGAAGGCGGCCAGCGTGCGGCCGTCCGGGGAATAGGCGGGATCCTTCAGCCATTTGCGCACGGCTCCCTGTCCGGCGTGATACGCCGCCACGGCGCAGGTGAAGTCGCCGCCGAATTCGTCCATCAGATAGCGTATGTACCATCCGCCGTACAGAAGGCTGGTTTCGGGGTCGAGCAGAACCTCGTCGGTGAACGCGTCGCGCTCGCCGCGCTTTTCTGCAATCCATGCGCCGGTCTCCGGCATGATCTGCATCAGCCCCAGCGCGCCCACGTAGGAACGCGCGTCGGCGCGATAGCTGGATTCGATGCGCGCCACGGCGGCGAGCAGCGCGGGATCCAGCGAATAGACCTCGGCGGCTTTGCGGATCTCCGCTTCGTACCGCACGGGATACTGCGAGCGCGCCGCCATGCGCGGATACACGATGACAAACAGCACGGCAAGCAGCGCGAGCATGGCCAGCGGGACGAGGGGGAATCGACGTTTCTTACGTTTTTTCATTCATTCTCCATTCGTTCAATGCGCTTTTTCAGCGCCTGATACAGACTGCCGACCTCTGAATTGAGCTTTTCCACGGAACGGCGGTTGTCGATCACCACGGTGGCGCGGCGCTCCTTTTCCTCCAGCGGCATCTGGGAATCGATGCGCGCCTCGGCCTGCTCGCGGGTCATGCCGTCGCGCGCCATCAGACGCTCGGCCTGCGTGGCGCGATCCAGCGAGATCAGCCACGTTTCGTCGCACAGCGCGTCCATGCCGGTTTCGAACAGCAGCGGCACGTTGATGAACACGAGGTTTTCGCCCTCCGCCACCGCGCGCTCGATGTCGTCCATGATGGCCTTCTGAATGGCGGGATGCGTGATCGAGTCCAGAATGAGACGCTTTGCAGGGTCGTTAAACACCACCTCGCCCAGCGCCCGGCGGTTCAGCGTGCCGTCCGGCAGGAACACCTCGTCGCCGAACGTTTCGCGAATGACGCCGAGCAGCGCCCCGCCCGGCGCGGTGAGCGCGTGAGAGATGGCGTCGGCGTCGACGCAGCACGCGCCCAGCGCCGAAAGATGCCTTGCTGCCTCCGATTTTCCGGAGGCAATGCCGCCCGTCAGGCCGACGATATACGCTTTACGATTTGCACTCATTCCAGTTTCCTCCCGTAGAAAGCTCCGCCTTCAGCGGAACGCTCAGATGAACGACCGATTCCATGCCGTCAAGCAGCAGCGCGCGCACGGCGTCCAATTCATCAATCGGCGCTTCGACGATCAGCTCGTCGTGCACCTGCAGAATCAGCCGCGCCCGAAGGCCGCGCGCCTTCAACGCGTCGTGCACGCGAATCATCGCCAGCTTGATGATGTCCGCCGCCGTGCCCTGAATGGGGCTGTTCATGGCGGCGCGCTCGCCGAAGGCGCGCATCGTGTACACGCTGCTTTCCAGCTCCGGCAGATAGCGCCGGCGGCCGAAAAGCGTGGTCACATAGCCCTGCTCCCGTCCCAGACGCACCTGCTCATCCATATAGCGCTTCACGCCGGGGTAGCGGCTGAAGTAGCGCTCGATGAACTCGGCGGCTTCCCTGCGGGAAACGCCGATGTTGCGCGCAAGCCCGAAATCGCTGATACCGTACACAATGCCGAAGTTCACGGCCTTGGCGGCGGAGCGCATTTCGCGCGTGACCGCTTCCATCGGCACGCCGTAGACCTCGGCGGCGGTGCGGGCGTGAATGTCTTCGTCGTGAAGGAACGCGGCCTGCATGCCGGTGTCACCCGACATGTGCGCAAGCACCCGCAGCTCGATCTGCGAATAGTCCGCGTCCACCAGCTGCCAGCCCGGCTCGGCCACGAAGGCGTGGCGAATCTCGCGCCCCAGCTCCGTGCGCACCGGGATGTTCTGCAGGTTCGGCTCGCGCGAGGAAATGCGGCCCGTGCCGGTCACGGCCTGTTCGAACGAGGTGTGAATCCGCCCGTCCGCGCCGCGCATGCGCGTGAGCGCCGACACATAGGTGCTGTTCAGCTTCTGATACTTGCGGTATTCCAGGATCAGCCCGCAGACGGGATAGTCCGCGGCCAGCTCCTCAAGCACTTCCGCGGAGGTGCCGGGGTTCTTTTTGCCGCCCGGCGCGGGAATGCGCAGATCCTCAAATAGCAGCTTCGCGAGCTGCTTGGGGGAATTCAGGTTCACCGACTGCGCGGCTTCCCCGGCCAGCGTGCGCACGCGCTCGACGGTTTCGTCCAGCCGCTGCGTGTACAGCTCGCCCAGCTTCTGAAGATAGTCCGCGTCCACGCGGAACCCGGCGCGCTCCATGTCGCGCAGAACGAACATCAGCGGCATTTCGATCGTGCGGTAAAGCTCGGTCAGACCGTCGCGCGCGAGCGCTTCCTTCTGCGCGTCCGCCAGCGCCAGCAGGCTGGCGGCGGGGCAGTCCGCGTCGAAGGGCAGGTTCATCGCGGCGCATACGTCCTCCGGCGCGAGCGCGTTCTTCTGGGGATTCAGCGAATAGGCGGCGAGCATCGTATCGTCGGCGCGCCCCTCAAAGCGGTGGAGATCGCCGGGGTACGCCTTCATATTATGCATGACGACGCGGGTCGCGTTCGCGTCCTCGAGGGGGCGCAGCGCGTCCGCGATTTCTTCGTCGGTCAGGCCGGGCGCGAGCAGCGTGCCGCCCAGCTCGCAGCGGAGACGGCGGCCGTCATCCGCCGCGGCGGAAAGACATTCGCCGATGTGGAGCGCGAAAACCTCCGGCGGATTTTCAAACCACCGGGCAACCTGCGCCTTCAACGCGTCCGCCCCCTCCACGGAAACGCTCTTTCGCTTCGCGGGCGCGGCTTCGGCGGGCTTCGGCGCTTCTGGCTTCATCGCCTGTACGCGCTCGATCAGCGAACGCAGCTTCAGGCGGCGCATCGCGTCCAGTCCGCCGGAAAGATCGCCCACGCGGCAAGCCTCAAAGTGGAAGTCAATCGGCGCGCGGCGGTCGATCGTGGCCAGAAACTTGCTCTCGCGCGCCTGCGCGTCGTTGTCCAGCAGGCGCTGCTTCAGCGCACCCTTCATGGAAGGGGCGTTTTCCAGCGCGTTTTCCAGCGTGCCGTACTGGGCGACCAGCTTCGTCGCGGTTTTTTCGCCCACGCCGGGCACGCCGGGAATGTTGTCGGAGCTGTCGCCCATCAGTCCCTTCACGTCGATCATCTGCGTGGGCGTTACACCGTACTTCTCCTGAATCCACGCGGGCGTCACGCGCTCCGTTTCGGAGATGCCCTTTTTCGTATACAGGATGGTCGTGCGCTCGCCCGCCAGCTGATAGCTGTCGCGGTCGCCGGTGACAATCAGGCAGTCCACGCCGGTTTCCTCGCACAGGCGGCTGACGGTGCCCAGAATGTCGTCGGCCTCGTAGCCGCTCAGGCTCAGCTGGGCGATGTGCATGCTTTCGAGAATTTCGCGCGCCGCCGGAATCTGCGGGCGCATTTCCTCCGGCGTGGGCGCGCGGCCGGCCTTGTAGGCCTCGTAGCGCAGGTGCCGGAAGGTGGGGGCGTGCTCGTCGAAGGCCACGGCGCAATAGGCCGGCTTTTCCTCCGAGAGCACCTTGAGCAGCATCGAAAGAAAGCCGTATATGGCGTTGGTGTACTGCCCCTCGCCGTTGTCCATCAAGGGAAGCGCGTGGAACGCGCGATACAGCAGGCTGTATCCGTCCACAAGCACGATTTTTTCCGCCATAAACATCCTCCGAGCGCAATTTATAGTCATTCATCCTCTATTATACAGCATCGGCGCGAAAAACGCAAACAGTTTGTATATGGACATTTCCCGGCGGTCATGCTACAATAGAAAGCGAACAAAACAAGGAAGGTATCGTATGAAAACAATTGCCAAATTTCTGACCGGGCTCACGGTGGCGCTGCTGCTTTTCGTGGGCTATTACGTCTGGTCGTCCAGCCTGCCCGCCGAGGTCAGCGTACGAGTGGAATCCGCGAGCGCGTATCCGGAGGACTTCGCCGCCGTTCAGCAGATGGTGCAGGATGGGAAGCTGGAGGGCGTGTCCGCGCTGGATACGATTCAGGCCTATTATGTCGTGACCATCGATGTGAACGTGAGCAATTATTCGCTGTTCACCGGCGAGTGGGCGCAGCTGCAGGTGCGGGGCGTCGACGGCGACCTCGTGCTTCTGAGCCTTGACGGCGGCCCCAAGGACATTCCGTCGTTTGGCCAGAATACGTTCTCGGCGCGCGTGTTTACCCGCTCGGCGCAGGAAGCGCGCGGCGGATGGCTGGAATATTACGTGTTTGGAAGACTGCACACCATAGAAATTTCGTCGGCCGCCGCGGATACGGCGGCCTGACGCGCATAAAACAAAGGAGGAACTCTCATGGCCGAGCTGAACGGCGTTCGCCCCGTGAACCAGAGAAACGTGACCATCTCCGAATCGTTTTTCAAAAACCTGATGCGCCTCGCGTCGGAGAACATCATTCCGTATCAGTGGGAAGCGCTGAACGACAACGTGCCCGGCGCGGAGCCGAGCTATTGCATTCGCAATCTCAGAGCCGCCGCGGGCAGGATTAAGGAACCGCATGGCGGCTGTGTGTTTCAGGACAGCGATCTGTTTAAATGGATCGAAGCCGCTGCGTACATGCTGATGTGGAAGGAAGACCCGGAAATCGAGCGGCACATCGACGAAACCGTGCAGCTGATGGAGGAAGCGCAGCAGCCGGACGGCTATCTGGATACCTATTACATACTCACCGGTATTGACAAGCGCTGGACGAACCTGCGCGACAACCATGAGCTGTACTGCGCGGGACACCTGATCGAAGCCGCCGTGGCCTACTTCCGCGCGACCGGCAAGCGCCGCCTGCTGGACGTGGCGATTCGCTATGTGGACTGCATCGACGCGCGCTTCGGCCCGGAGGACGGCAAGGTGAAGGGCTATCCCGGCCACGAGGAAATCGAGCTGGCGCTCGTGAAGCTGTACGAGGTGACGGGCGACGAGAAGCACCTGAAGCTGGCGCACTATTTCATCGAGCAGCGCGGGCAGAAGCCCTTGTATTTTGACATTGAAGCGGAGAAGCGCGGCGACGGGCAGGGCTGGTCGCGCGGGCCGTACAGCGGAAACCGCTATTATCAGGCGGGCGCGCCGGTGCGCGAGCAGAAGAAGGCGCTCGGTCACGCCGTGCGGCAGGGCTATCTGCTCTCCGGCATGGCGGACGTGGCGCGCGAAACGGGCGATAAAAGCCTGACGGAAGCCTGCAAGACCATGTGGAAGGACATTACCCGCCGGCAGATGTACATCACCGGCGCGATCGGCCAGTCCGCCTACGGCGAAGCGTTCACGATGGACGACGACCTGCCGAACGACCTCATTTACGGCGAGACCTGCGCGGCTATTTCCCTGTATTTTTTCGCTCAGCGCATGATGCGGCTCGACCTGCGCGGCGAATACGGCGACGCGATGGATCGGCTGCTGTATAACGGAACCATCAGCGGCATGAACCTGAGGGGCGACCGCTTCTTCTATGTAAACCCGATGGAGTCGTGGCCGGCGCGCAACGCGGGCAATCAGCAGTTCGCGCATATCCGAAGCGAGCGGCAGAAGTGGTTTGGCTGCGCCTGCTGCCCGCCGAACCTGGCGCGCATGATCTCGTCGCTGCCGGGCAGCGTGCTGTATCAGAAGGCGGACACGGTATACGTCACGCTGTTCACGTCCTGCGAGGCAAAGCTCGCGCTGGACGGCGGCGAGGCGGCGTTTGCCGTTGAAACCGGCTACCCGTGGGACGGCCGCGTGACCGTGCGGATGCGGAAGGCGTTCCCGGGCATGACGCTGGCGCTGCGCCTGCCCGCGTGGTGCAAGACGTATCGGCTGAACGTGAACGGCGAATACGCGCGCTCGATCATGGATGACGGCTATCTGTTCCTCACCCGCGACTGGCAGGCGGGCGACGAGGTGGAATTCGATATGGACATGCCGGTCACGGTGGTTCGCGCGCATCCGCGCATTCGCGCCGACATCGGCAAGATCGCCGTGCAGCGCGGTCCGGTCGTGTACTGTCTGGAGGAGGTCGACAACGGCGCGAATCTTCCGGCGCTGTCTGTGCGCGCGGACGCGAAGTTCGAGCTTCACAGGGACGAAGCCGTGCTCGGCGGCATTCCCACGCTCGCGTGCGACGCAAAGCGGCTGACGGAAACGGGCTGGGATGAATACGAAACCTACTGCGACCGTCACGCGCCCGTGAAGGAAGACGTGCGCGCGGTGTTCGTGCCGTATTACGCGTGGAACAACCGCGGCACGGGCGAAATGCTCGTGTGGGTGCGCGAGGAAGCATAGGAGGATGGCCATGAAGACCTATACGCAGTTTGACGCGCCCGCGAAAATCTATGGCGCGCCGCTCTTCGCGTCCACGGGAACGCTGGATCGACTGCCGCCGGAGCTGCGCGCGCGGCTGGGGCCGGACATGGAGCATCTTGGGCGGCGCTGCCCCGGCGCGCGCATGGCGCTGCGCACGGATTCGGAAACGTTCACCGTGCGCATGACGCTGGAAACGCTGTCGCCGGATGTGGGTGTATCGATTTTCGGCTGTCAGGCGATCAGCGTGTACGCCGGAAACAAGCCGAACATGCGCTTCCTCGGCCTTGTGAATCCGCCGAATTATCAGACATTCACCTGCGAGCGCACGTTTACCAAGCGCGCGGAGATGGAGGATATCATGCTGTGGCTGCCGCGCAACGAGGTTGTTGCGTCCGTGTCGATCGACGTGGAGGACGGCGCGCGGGTGGAAGCGCCCACGCCGTACAAATATCCCGTACCGATCGTGTACTACGGCTCGTCCATCACGGAGGGCGGCTGCCCGAGCCGGTTCGCCAATTCCTACAACGCCATCATCTGCCGCCGTCTGGACGCGGACTATGTGAATCTGGGCTTTTCCGGCCGCGCGCGGGGCGAGCTTGAAATGGCGGATTACATCAATGCGCTGGAAAAAAGCGTGTTCGTGATGGACTACGACCACAACACGCCCACGGCCGAGCATCTTCTGAACACGCACGAGCCGTTTTTCCAGCGCATCCGCGCGCACGATCCCGAGCTTCCCGTGGTGATGATCTCCGCGCCGGACATCGATTATCTGAAGGAAGGGCGCGAGCGGCGCGACATCGTGCGCCGCACATGGGAGCGCGCCCGCGCGGCGGGGGACGAAAACGTGTACTTCATTGACGGCGAAACGCTGTTCGGCGATGCCGACCGGGAGATGTGCACCGTGGACGCGTGCCATCCCACCGATCTCGGCTTCTACCGCATGGCGGGCGTAATTGAGCCCGTGCTCAGAAAAATCCTTGAAGGCGGCGCGAACAAGGTTGAAAAATGAGCGGGTTTATTGTATAATCATGGTAACCCTACAGAAATAAACGGAGGGACACAGATATGGCGAAAAACAGATACATTGGCGAATACCCGGTCATCGGCATTCGCCCCACGATCGACGGCCGCAGAGGCGCGCTCAAGGTGCGCGAGAGCCTGGAAGACCAGACGATGAACATGGCGAAGGCCGCCGCGAAGCTTTTTGAGGAAAACCTGCGCTATTCCAACGGCGAGCCGGTTAAGGTCATCATCGCCGATACCACCATCGGCCGCGTGGCCGAGAGCGCCGCGTGCGAAGAGAAATTCCGCAACAACGGCGTCGCCATCACGCTGACCGTCACCCCCTGCTGGTGCTACGGCTCCGAGACGATGGACATGGACAGAAACACCATCAAGGGCGTGTGGGGCTTTAACGGCACCGAGCGTCCCGGCGCGGTGTATCTGGCCAGCGTGCTCGCGACCCATGCTCAGAAGGGTCTGCCGGCCTTCGGCATCTATGGTCACGAGGTTCAGGAAGCGGACGATACCTCCATTCCCGAGGACGTAAAGGAAAAGCTGCTCCGGTTCGGCCGCGCCGCGGTCGCGGCGGCCACCATGCGCGGCAAGAGCTATCTGCAGATCGGCTCCGTCACCATGGGCATCGGCGGCTCCATCATCGACAGTAAGTTTATCGAGAAGTACTTCGGCATGCGCGTGGAATCCGTCGACGAGGTCGAGGTCATCCGCCGCATGACGCTGGGCATCTACGATCAGAAGGAATACGAGAAGCTCCGCGCGTGGGCGGACAAGAACGTGATCGAGGGCTTTGACAAGAACCCCGAGAGCATGCAGAAAACCCGCGAGCAGAAAGACGCCGACTGGGAGTTCACCCTGAAGATGTACCTGATCATCAAGGATCTGATGAACGGCAATCCCAACCTGCCCGAGGGCTGCGAGGAAGAGGCCGTCGGTCACAACGCCATCGCCGGCGGCTTCCAGGGCCAGCGCCAGTGGACGGACTTCTATCCGAACTGCGACTTCCCCGAGGCCATGCTGAACACCTCCTTTGACCACAACGGCGCGCGCGAGCCGTTCATTCTGGCAACCGAAAACGACGTGCTGAACGGCTTTGGCATGCTGTTTATGAAGCTGCTCACCGGCCGCGCCCAGATGTTCGCGGACGTGCGCACATACTGGAGCCCCGAGGCCGTCAAGCGCTGCACCGGCTACGACGTGGAGGGCGTTGCGAAGGAAAACGGCGGCTTCATCCACCTGATCAACTCCGGCGCGTGCTGCCTTGACGCGAACGGCCAGGCCGTGGACGCGAACGGCGAGCGCCTGATGAAGAAGTGGTGGGAAGTGACCGAGGAAGACCAGAAGGCGATCATGGCGCACACCACGTGGAACTACGCCGACCTGGGCTACTTCCGCGGCGGCGGATATTCCTCCCGCTTCGTGACCGATTGCGAGATGCCCGCCACGATGATTCGTCTGAACCTCGTCGAGGGTCTGGGCCCGATGCTGCAGATCGCCGAGGGCTGGACGGTCAAGCTGCCGGACGAAGTGAACGACAAGCTGTGGAAGCGCACCGACTACACCTGGCCGTGCACCTGGTTCGCTCCGCGCTGCGACGGCAAGGAAGGCAGCCCGTTCAAGACGGCCTACGACGTGATGAACAACTGGGGCGCGAACCATGGCGCGATCAGCTACGGCCACATCGGCGCGGATCTGATCACCTTCTGCTCCATGCTGCGCATCCCGGTCGCCATGCACAACGTGCCCGTGTCGGACATCTTCCGTCCGGCCTGCTGGAACGCGTTTGGCATGGACAAGGAAGGCGCCGACTATCGCGCCTGCGCGAACTACGGCCCGATGTACAAATAAGCAAACGGTTTTCTGAAAACGAAAGGCGGCCTGGCGCTGAGTCAGGCCGCTTTTCATGGATAAATGGTGATAAAATGAGAATTGCGGTATTCGCGGATGTTCATCTTGGCGACAGCAAACGCACGCCTCAGCGGGCGGCGCTCGCGTGGGCGGTTCGCGAGATTGAGCGCTGCGGCGCGGACGCGGCGGCGGTCGCGGGCGACCTGACCGCATGCGGTTCGATGTATGCGGCGATGCGGGCGAAGAAGCTGCTGCGCGGAGTCAAAGTGCCGCTTCTGACCGTGCCGGGCAATTCCGACCTGCGCACGCCCGAAACGGCGCCGGTGATGGAGCGGCTGTGGCTTGCGCCGGAGGAGGGAATGTGCGTCGGCGGCGTGCGCGTGCTCGGCGTCGATACCGCGCGCGGCACGATTGACGGGCGGGAGCGGGCGCGTATGGAGAAAATCGACGCGTCTCTTCCTTTGATTCTCGTATCCCATCAGGCGGATACGCACGTCGACGCGGATTCCCGCGCGTATCTTGCGGACTTCCTGCGCCGCAGAAATGTGCTCGCGTGGTTCACCGGGCACGTGCACGCGCGCGTGGATACGGTGTTCGCGGGCACGCGCTGCCTTGCGCCGCGGGCGCTCGATCCCGACAAGTGCGAGGGCGGGCTGCCGGAGCTGCTGGTGCTGGACACGGAAACCGGCGCGCTGGAATCGCGCGTATTTGACGAGAGCCTGCCGTGCTGCTGGCCGTGGGAGAAACGGGAAGCATTGATAGAAAGCCTTGGCATTTCGCTGTACAGCTTGAAGGAAGACCTTGCGTTCTGCGTGGAAAACCGCGTGCCGCACATCGAAATGCGCGGCGTGACGGAAGCGGACGCGGAGACGCGAGCGCTTCTTGCCGCGTGGCGAAGGAATGGCGGATGGACGCTTTCCCAGCATCTGACCAAGCTCAGCTGGGACGCGGAAAAGGGCTGCGTTTCGGGCGTTGAGAAATTCCGCGCCGCCGTGCTCATTGCGCTGGAATGCGGCGCGGATATGGTCACCGTGCACCCGCCGGAGGAGACGGTGGAGACCGTGAGCGTTGGAAGTCCTGCGTTTTCTGCGCTGGCCGATACGATGGCCGAGGAAATGCGGCCGCTTGCGCGCGCGGGCGTGCGCATCGTGGTGGAAAACAACCATACCGCGGCGGGAACGGGCGCGAACCCGGCGCTGCGCCGGTTCGGCTGCACGCCGTTTGAGATTCTCGCGTGGCGGGATGAGATGAATCGTCGGCTGGGCGGGAACGCCTGCGGGCTGCGGCTGGACGTGGGGCACGCCCGAAACAACGCGCCCATCACGGAAAGCTGCCCGCTCGGGGAATGGTACGCGCAGATCGGCGGGCTTGCCGACGCGTATCATCTGCACCAGACGGTGCTCGACGCGCAGGGCAAGATGCACAATCACTATCCGATTACCGGGCTGGACGACGGGCTCGTGTCGTTCCACGGCTTCCTGTGGGCGTGGCGAACCGGCGTTCTGCGCCATTCGCCCGTGATTCTGGAAATTCGGGAGAACCACGGCGCGCCGTCGACGTGGCTGCGCCTGCGCGCGCTTCTGAGCGGGGAGGAAACAGGGGCATGATACAGGATCTGCATTCGCACACGCGCTATTCCAACTGCGGGCGCGACGAGTCGGCGCTGGTGGTCGAGACGGCGATTCGGGGCGGAATCGAGCTTCTGGGCGTCAGCGACCACAATTACGGCATCGGCGACCGAAAGGCGCGGTATCTTGCGGAGCTGGACGCGCTTCGGGCGCGCTATGCCGGAAAAATACGCATCCTGCGCGGCATTGAAATCGCGACGATCCCGGCGCATTTCCTGAAGCCCGGCGAAGACCTGTCCGCGTTCGATTACTGTCTGGTGGAGCATCTTGACGATCCCACATCCATGGTGGGCGCGCGCATCTGCGCGTTTGCCGACACGCTGGGCATTCCCACCGGCATCGCGCACACCGACCTGTTCGGCTGGATGAACGCGATGGGCGTAAAGCCGGAGGAATTTCTGAGGGCGCTCGCGGCGCACGGCGTATTCTGGGAGATGAACGTGAACTACGACTCCATTCACGGCTATCGCGAGCACGCGTATGTGAAGGCGTTCATGGAATCATCGGAGCAGCAGCGCATGGTGCGCGACGCGGGTCTGCGCGTGAGCGTCGGCTTTGACGGGCATCGGGTGGAGGACTATCTGCCCGGGCGCGTCGTGGATACGAATCGCTTTCTGGAAGCGGCGCGGATTCCGCGTCCATTTGAGGAATAGGGGAGGAAAGACGGCATGAACATTGATCCGATCGTTGTCAAGGTGCTGGAAACTGTGAAGAGCCACGAGCTGTCCACCGGCGCGTACGCGAGATGGACGATTCCCGAGCCGGGGCGCAACATGGGCGTGAACGAATACGGCTGCGCCGACGCGGCCAACCTGCTGTACACCGTGGGCGCGCCGGTGCGCGACCCTGCCGAGCGCGCGAAATGGGTGGAGACGATGCAGAACATGCAGTCTCCGGATACGGGACTGTTCTCCGAGCCGACGCATCATCCGTTCCACACCACGGCGCACTGCGTCGCCGCGCTGGAGCTGTTTGACGCGCTGCCACGCTACGAGCTGACCGAGATGAAGAAGTATCTGGATACCGAAAAGCTGCACGAGCTCTTGGAAAGTCTGGACTGGGATCACAATCCGTGGCCGATGTCCCACCGCGGCGCGGGGCTGTTCGCGGCGCTGACGATCACGCGCAGCGCGAGCCTTGCGTGGCAGAACGATTATTTCCAGTGGCTGAAGGAGCATTGCGACCCCGAATACGGCATGAGCTATCGCGGCCGCATCGGCGCGGACATTCCGGCGCATCACATGTGCGGCTGGTTCCACTATCTGTTCAACCATGCCTGCGCGCGGCGGCCGATACCGTATGCCGAGAAGCTGATCGACAGCTGCATTGAAATGTACGACCGGAACGAGATGGGCGCGCCGTTCGGCGTGAGCTGCGGCTTCATGGAGATCGACTGGGTTTTCTGCCTGAACCGTGCGTCCCGGCAGACGGCGTATCGCCGCGAGGAAATCCGAGACCGGCTTTCGCGCTTCGCGAAGGGCTATGTGGACTACCTTCTGAACGCCGCCCCGAAGACGGACAAGTCCTTTGACGACCTGCACATGCTGTTCGGCGCGATGTGCGCGCTTTCGGAGCTTCAGACGGCGCTGCCCGGCGAATACCTGTCCACCGTGCCGCTGAAAATCGTGCTCGACCGCCGCCCGTTCATCTGATGGGACAGGCGCAAGGCTGCATGTTAATCGTCGACCCGAAGGCAGACAAATCCTTTGACGACCTGCACATGCGGTTCGGCGAGTACCTGTCCGCCGTCCCGCTGAAAATCGTGCTCGACCGTCGTCCGTTCATCTGATGGGGCAGGCGCAAGGCTTGCGTGTTGATCGCCGACATGAAGGCGGATAAGTCCTTTGACGACCTGCACATGCGGTTCGGCGAATATCTGTCCGCCGTGCCGCTGAAAATCGTGCTCGACCGCCGTCCATTCATCTGATGAGGGACAGGCGCATATGCTCCTTACACGAAGATGGTTCGGGGAGGCGGTATCTTGCGCGAGGACAGAATGGGGCGCGTCTTCCGCGTGCTGCGCGGGGCGCTGGCCGCGGGGGCGATTACGCTTTTGTTGATGGCGGGCATCACGCTGCTGGTGATCTACGCGGGGCTGCGCACGACGCACCTGACGGCGATCAATCAGGTTGTGAAGCTCGTGAGCATCCTGGCGGGCACGCTGTTCGCCGTGGGCGTCGGCGGGGAAAAGGGACTTCTGACGGGCGCGCTGGTGGGCATGCTGTATATGCTGCTCGGCTATGGCTTCTATAGCCTGATCGACGGCTCCGAGCCCGCGGCAAAGGTGCTGGCCATGGAAATCGCGGCGGGCGCGCTGGTAGGCGCGGCGGCCGGGGTTGCGCTGGCCAACCTGCGCGGAGGACGGCGGACGCGCGGCTGAATAAACGGAGGATCCTTACGCAAAGAATGAAAACGATCCCATGGCGCGGTGTGCTTCATAAGACCGCGCCGTGGGATTTTTCACCGTAAAGAAATAGAACGGAAGCTGCCTTTTTAATGCGAAGAAGGTTGCACAATTAATATAAATGAATAAGGTACATGGACGGGCTGAAGTTTTATCTTAACTGAACAAAACAAAAAATATGTTGACAATCTATCGCGAGAACTGTATTATATAGATATTGAATGTCAAGGGGCATAACAAAACGCAGCTGCGATTTAGGAGGGAACGCCTTGGTTCAGCCGATACTGGAAATGCAGGGAATTCAAAAGTATTTCCCCGGCGTTCACGCGTTGGATGACTGCCGATTCGAACTTCGCGCGGGCGAGGTGCACGCGCTGGTGGGAGAAAACGGCGCGGGCAAATCCACGCTGATGAAGATTCTGTCCGGTATTTACCCGCGCGACGGTGGAAGCGTCCGACTGGACGGCAGGGAAATCAACGTCAAAAGCACGCTGGAAGCGCAGCGTCTGGGCATCAGCATCATCCATCAGGAAATCAACCTGATGCAGGATCTGACGGTCTCTGAGAACATTTATATCGGCCGCGAACCGACGCAGGGCATTCTCCTGAACGGCGCGAAGCAGGATGCGCAGACAAACGCGCTGCTCGACTCACTGCGCCTGACGGATATCCGCGCGGGCACGCGCGTGCGCACACTCACCGTCGCCAAGCAGCAGATGGTCGAAATCGCCAAGGCGCTGTCGTTCAGCAATACGCGGATTCTGATCATGGACGAGCCGACCGCGGCGCTGACGGAATCGGAAATCGAAGACCTTTTCACGTTCATTCGAAGGCTGAAGGCGCAGGGCGTCGGCATCGTTTACATATCGCATCGCATGGAGGAATTGCGCATCATCGCCGATCGCGTTACCGTTATGCGCGACGGCAAATACGTCGGCACGCGCAATATGGCGGACGTGTCCATGGACGATATCATCAGCATGATGGTCGGCCGCGTGATCTATGAGCAGCCGAAGACGAAATCCGCTGTCCCGGAGACCGCGCCCGTCGTGCTGGAGGTCATAAATCTTCGCTCCCCGGCGGTCAAGGGCGTGAGCTTTACGCTTAAAAAGGGCGAGATTCTCGGGCTTGCCGGCCTGATGGGCGCGGGGCGCACGGAGGTTGCGCGCCTGATCTGCGGCGCGGATCCGATGTCCGGTGGTGAAATCATTGTTCAGGGTAGAAAAATGCGCATCACATCCCCGAACGACGCGGTGCGCGCGGGCATCGGCTATCTGTCGGAGGATCGAAAGCGCTTTGGCTTGTGTCTCGGGCTTTCGGTGGCGGACAATGTGGCGCTGCCAAATCTGAACGCCATGTCCTCCGGCCCCGTGATTAACGATCGCAAGGTGGCGCACACGGCGAAAAAATACGTCGATCGCATTCAGATCAAGACACCGGGCGTTCACGCGCCGACAAAGGGTCTCTCCGGCGGAAATCAGCAGAAGGTCGTCATCGGCAAATGGCTGGAAAGAAACTGCGATATCCTCATTTTCGACGAGCCGACGCGCGGCATCGACGTGGGCGCGAAGAGCGAAATCTATAAGCTGATGAACGATCTGGTTCGCCAGGGCAAGTCGATCATTATGATTTCGTCGGAAATGCCGGAGCTTTTGCGCATGTCCGACCGGGTAGTGGTAATGTGCGAAGGCGTAAAAACGGGCGAACTGCCCATCGAGGAAGCGACACAGGAGAAGATCATGACCCTCGCGACACAGCATACGGGAGGCTGAACCATGGAAAATATCAACAGAAAAAACAATAAGAAGCTGAACCTTCAGGCGCTCCTCGCGCCGGTGGCGCTGGTAATCCTCTATGTGTTCTTTTCCGTGTTTGGAAAGAACTTCTTCGATGTGTATACCCTGAAGACCATTCTCGAGTCGTCGTATTATGTGGGCTTCATGGCCTTCGGCGTGACGTTCGTAATCATTTCCGGCGGCATTGACCTCTCTCTGGGATCGAACATGATGTGCTCGGCGCTGATCGGCTGCTACGCCTTTAGCAAATGGGGATTGCCGCTGTGGACGGGTCTTCTGCTGAGCGTGGCGGTGGGCACACTGTTCGGTCTTTTGAATGGCGTGATGATCGCGAAATTCAAGCTCCCGCCGTTTATCGCGACGCTCGGAACGCAGATGGTCACGCTGGGTCTCGGCTCCATTATTACCAATGTTCAGACGCAGCGATTCCCGACCATCGGCACGGCCAACGAATGGTTCAAAAAGGCGTTCTACCGCTGCGACCTGCTGGGAATCAAGGGTTTCCCGATTGGCGCGGTATACCTGTTCGCGGCGTTCTTTATCGCGATTTTCCTTCTGAGCAAAACAAAGTTCGGGCGGTACGCGCTGGCGATCGGCTCGAACGAGGAAGCGGCCCGCCTGTCCGGCGTCAAGACGGATAACTGGAAGATTCTGATTTACACCGTTTGCGGGCTGTTCTGCGCGATCGCGGGCATCTTTTACGCGGCGTGCTACACGACGGTCATTCCCGGAACGGGCAACGGACTGGAAATGAACGGCATTACCGCCGTGATCATCGGCGGCACGTCCATGGCGGGCGGCTCCGGATCGATCATCGGCACGATGATCGGCGTGTTCATCATGTCCGTGCTCAAGAACGGCCTTCCGTCCATCGGTCTCCAGTCGCAGTGGCAGACGTTCTTTACCGGCGTGGTCGTTATCGGCGCGGTGCTTCTGGATCAGGCCAGAATCCGCGCGGCGTCCCGGGTTCGCAAAAACTGATCGTCTCCTTCCGGGCGCGTCCCGGTGAGAATAGAAACCCCCAATTAAGAAAAGGAGGAACCCCAACATGAAAAAAACTCTTGCGATCCTGCTGGCCTTCCTGATGGTACTGGCGATGTGCGCCGGCGCTATTGCGGATGAGAAGCTCTACATCCCCGTGGTATCGAAGGGCTTCCAGCACCAGTTCTGGCAGACCGTCTACGCCGGCGCGCAGAAGGCCGCTCAGGATTACAATGTGGACATCTACTTCGACGGCCCCGCTTCCGAAACCGACGTTGACGTTCAGGTAGAAATGCTCAAGTCCGAAATGGCGAAGAAGCCGAAGGCGCTTGCGCTGGCGGCTCTGTCCACGGACGCGGTTATGAGCGAGCTGCAGGAGTGCATCGAAAAGGGCATCCCGGTCATCGGCTTTGACTCCGGCGTGCCGAACGCGCCCGAAGGCGCGATCAAGGCGACCGCTTCCACCAACAATGAAAACGCCGCGGCGCTCGCCGCCGATAAGCTGATGGAGCAGGAAGGCTTTGTCGATATGCTCAAGGCCGCGACGGCTGACAAGCCTGTGGTCATCGGCGTTATCTCTCAGGAAGCCGTTTCCGCCTCCATCGTCGGACGCACGACCGGCTTCGTCAACAGGATGACCGAGCTGGCGGGCGCGCACAACACCGTGTCCGTGACCGGCCACGACCTCTGGAAGAACGAAGTGAAGGACGCGGGCGTGATCATCAACGTTCAGGTTTCCGCCACCACGCAGGTCACCGATCTGGTCAGCACCTCGAACGCCGTTCTGAACCTTGACGGTCTGAAGGCCGTGTTCCTCTCCAATGAGAACGCCGTTACCGGCTTCCTCTCCGCCACGGCCGACGGCTCCGACCTCGCCAAGGGCGGTCGCTATGACGGCCTGATGGTCGCGGGCTTCGACGCGGGCGCCAGCCAGAAGAACGCCGTTCGCAACGGCTGGTTCATCGGCTCCGTCACGCAGGATCCCTACATGATCGGCTATTACGCGGTTGAGCTGGCTGTGAAGGCTGCCAACGGCGAGGAAGTGCACGACGTGGATACCGGCGCGCAGTGGTACACCGCCGAGAATATCGACGACGAAATGATCTCCATGCTGGTTTACGATTGATCGATTTGACATTTAGGGGGGCATCTCGCCTTGCGAGACGCCCCCTTGGTTTTTTAGGGCAACGCCGCACAAATGAGACGGCCGGCCGGTGAATGGATTTTTCGTCATATGCAATGCGAGTTTCGAAGGTTTGCTGGAGGCAAATTGAGAAATCCGCATGCATCAGATGACGGAAAAGACGTCGCCCGACGCGCCGCAGAATTGTGCGGCGTTGCCTTATGGTATAGGTGCAGTCAGCTTCTCGCCATGCCGTCCACGCTCAGGATGACGCCGGTGATGTAGGAGGCTTCATCGGAGGCGAGGAACGCGAAGGCGTTGGCGATGTCCTCGGGCTGTCCCATGCGGCGCAGCGGGATGCGGGCGACCATGGGTTCGATCACGCTCTTCGGAACGGCCTTCATCATGTCCGTCTCCGTGATGCCGGGGGCGACGGCGTTCACGCGGATGCCCTTGGGGCCCAGCTCGCGCGCGAGCGAAATCGTCATGCCGTTGACCGCGAACTTGGACGCGGGATACGCGAAGCCGGCGGGCTGGCCGGAGATGCTGACCATGGAGGAGGTGTTGAGGATAACGCCGCCGCCCTGCTGAATCATGCAGTCAACGGCCGCGCGCGTGGCGGTGAACACGCCCTTCACGTTCAGATCCATCACCTTGTCGTAGGTCTCCTCGGTGTATTGCGTGAGCGGGGTGCTCTCGGAAACACCGGCGTTGTTGATCAGGATGTCGATGCGGCCATAGCGGGCAAGGATGTCGTCAAAGGCTTCCTTCACGGATTCCAAGCTGGTCAGGTTCGGGCTGATGCCCTCGACGGGCGCGTCGGGGTACTGTTCCTTCAGCTTCGCAACGGCCTTGGCCGCGGTGGCGGGGGAGCTCGCCGTCAGGATGACCTTCGCGCCCTCGTTCAGGAACTTTTCGACCGTGGCATAGCCGATGCCGCGGCTTCCGCCTGTGATGATGGCAACCTTGTCCTTCAGTCTCATAGATACAACCTCCATGCTAATAATCATGCCCGGTTTTCAGGGCAGGTATCGCGTTACAGGTTCAGAAGCTTGGAAAGATTTCCGGAGAAAATCTGTTCGTTCACGCGCGCGGGCAGGTTCAGCGACAGAATGTTCTGAATCTCGTCGCCGACGCTCCACATTGGGTAGTCGCTGCCGAACAGCACGCGCTCTTCGCCGTACAGGCTGATCAGGTGCCGCACGCGCTCCACGCCCAGCGCGAAGAACGAGCTGGACGAATCCACCCAGATATCCTCGCCCTTCAGGCATTTTTCGGCTTCGTCCCATTCGGTGTAGCCGCCGAAATGCGCGCAGATGATCTTCAGGTGCGGATGCCTGCGGCGAATGACCGGAATGTGCGACGGCGACGAAAAGTGATAGCGCCGGTCGCCGGTGTGAAACAGAACCGGCAGGTTCAGCTGCGCCATGGCCTCGTAGGCCTCGTCCATGACGGGGTCGCTGATCTCGAATTTCTGAAAATCGGGGTGCAGCTTCACACCGCGCAGCCCCTCCGCCTTCACACGGTTCAGCTCATCAAAGGGGTTTTCGAAGTCCGGGTGCAGCGTGGCGAAGCCGATGAAGCGCTCCGGGTGCGCGCGGCATTCGGCGATGATAAAGTCGTTGATGCGCGTGACCTGATGCTCGACCGTGGCCACCGAGTGAACGAGAAATTTCTGCACGCCGAACTCGTCGCCCAGCGCGAGCAGATGCTCGACGGTGCCGTCGTATTTCATGGGAATATCGTAGAAGTCGCCGATGGCGTGCGCCGCCTTGACAGCGATTTTTTCGGGGTAGATGTGCGCGTGCGCATCAAAGATGGTGTACATGGAAATGCCTCCCGGTTCGTTACGCATGGTCGCAGAGACGGGCGATTTTTTCCTCGAATCCGTTTTGCAGCTCGGCCAGACACGCGTTTCCCCAGCTGGGGAAGTGTTCGCGCTGGCAGGCGAAAATCAGCCCGACGAGCACGCTCATCACGTCGTTCAGCGCTCGTTCCGCCGGATCGATCGGCCGGTCGTAGGCGCGCAGGAAGACTTCGCCCGCTTCCTTCGAGAGCGACGAGGTGACGTTTGAAAGGTCGGAACTCGCGAAGCCCTTGCCAAGCAGGTTGTAGTCGAACATGCAGACGGCGCTTCGGTCTCTGGCGACGGCCATGTTGGTGTAGTAAAAGTCGTTGTAGGTCAGCGTTCGCTCTGCGCGGTCGAGCCGGGCGCGGAGGTCGTCATACCGGCGTTCCAGCGCGTCCCATATGGGCAGCGCGTGCGTGTCGGTCTTTTCCCGCGCGAGGGCGAGGTTTTCCCGCGTGAAGGCGTCCGTTTCGTCGTACAGGCCGCCGCCGTGCGCACGTACATATTCGCGCCCGCGCGCGTGCAGGCAGACGTACCATTCGGCCAGCCGCTCCGCGAGTTCGCAGTCGGCCATATCTCCGGCTTCGGCGAGCCGCCAGCGGGGACTTGCGGAAAGATCCTCCAAAAGCAGCGCGGAATCCGTGTGCGCGAGTACGCGAATGGTCGGAACGCCGAGCGAGCCCAGCAGACGGTAGGCCTCGATTTCGCGGCGGAATTCGGGGCGCTCAAAGAATTTGAGAATGCAGGATTCGCCGCCATTCGAAACGCGCGCGACGGTAACGCCGTTCTGGCTTCGGATGATCGCGGGCGCGTCACAGGAAACGCCCAGACGGGTCAGCTCGTTTTGCAGGGAATTCAGCATCCTTCGCCTCCGTTTCCGCCATTTCAAAAAGATTCATTATAGATTATAGCATCCGCCGCGCGAAATGCAAGGGGGATTGCGGGGCGTTCTTCGCAGAAAACCGCGAAAAACGGGTAAAGTCACCACCTCATTTATGCGGTGGCACCGTAAAGAAACCGCGGCGCGTTAATTCTTTGGACATTCGCGGTTTCGGTGTTGACAGGCGGCGGGGAACGTGGTATCATTCACGCCAGAACAGCGATGACGGAGACGGTTGGTCGCGCGCTTTCCACAGAGAGCCGGCGGTTGGTGAAAGCCGGTGTGAGCCTGCGTCCGGGAACCCATCACTCCCGAGCTGGAAGGGTGAAGCTTCAGTAGCCGCTTCCCGCAGGCGCAGCGTTACGGGCGCAGGGCTTGTCAGAGCCTGCTGAGCGGCGCGAAAGCGCAATTTGAGTGGTACCACGGGTTTATTCCGCCTCAAGGAAGAAATTCCTTGAGGCGTTTTTTTATGCGAAAGGAGGATGTGTGTCATGCAGTCGTTCGGTTCTACCAGCAGCAAAATCTACGAGGTGGCGGCTCGAATCCGCGAGCTGAGAGAAATCGCCGGGTACTCGCAGGAGGAAATGGCGCAGCGCACCGAGGTGTCGCCGGAAATGTACCGCCTGTACGAGGAAGGCCAGACGGATTTCCCGTTCACGTTCATCCATAAATGCGCCCTCGAGCTTGGCGTTGAAATCACCGACCTGATGGAGGGCAAGTCCGCCCGCCTGACAGGCTACACCGTCACCCGCAAGGGCATGGGCGAGGTCACCGCGAAGGAGACGGGGCTTGAAATTCGTTCGCTCGCGCCGCTGTTCAAGCGAAAGATTGCCGAGCCGTATTTTGTGCGATACGAGTATGTACCCGAGCAGCAGTCGCGGCCGATTCATCTTACGCGCCACAGCGGACAGGAATTCGACCTGATTCTCTCCGGCTCTCTGAAGGTGCAGGTGGGTGAGCACATCGAGGTGCTGCACGAGGGCGACAGCATTTACTACGATTCCTCCAAGCCGCACGGCATGATCGCTGTGGACGGCGCGGACTGCCTGTTCTGCGCGGTGGTGCTTCCCGGCGACGAAACCGAGGAGCTGGAGGTGCGCGATACCATCGTCGCCGCCAAGCAGACCGAAAAGCTGATCTATGAGAACTTCGTGACGCCGCAGGAGGACGACAAGGGTCTGGTCACGTCGCTTTCGTTCCACAATACCGAAAACTTCAACTTTGCCTTTGACATTGTGGACGAGATGGCGAAGCAGAAGCCGGACAAGCTGGCGATGCTGCATCTGGATCGCTTCGGAAACGAGCGTCGGTTCAGCTTCCGGCAGATTTCGCGCGATTCCAGCCGCGCCGCGAACTACTTCAAGTCGCTGGGCATCAAAAAGGGAGACCGCGTGATGCTGATCCTGCGCAGGCACTATCAGTTCTGGTTCTGCATCCTGGGTCTGCACAAGCTGGGCGCGATTCCGATCCCGGCCACGAACCAGCTGGTGGAGCACGACCTGACCTATCGCTTCAACGCCGCGGGCGTGAAGTGCGTGGTGGCGACCGGCGTGGGCGAGGTCGCCGCGCAGATTGATCTGGCCATGAAGGACAGTCCCACCGTGGAGCACCGCATCATGGTGGACGGTCACCGCGAGGGCTGGCGCAATTTCGACGAGGAATACCGCATGTTTTCCAGCAGCTTCCCGCGCACGGAGGACGCGCCCGGCGGCGACGACCCGATGCTGATGCTGTTCACCAGCGGTACCACCGGGTATCCCAAAATCGCGACGCACTCCTACAAGTATCCGCTGGGACACTTTGTGACGGCGAAATACTGGCATTGCGTGAACCCGAACGGCCTGCACCTGACGATCTCCGATACCGGCTGGGGCAAGGCGCTGTGGGGCAAGCTGTATGGACAGTGGATGTGCGAGGCGGCCACGTTTGTGTACGACTTCGACCGCTTCAGCGCGGCGGACATCCTGCCGCTGTTCAAGAAATACAACATTACCACGTTCTGCGCGCCGCCGACGATGTATCGCTTCATGATCAAGGAGGATCTGTCGAAGTACGATCTTTCGTCGATCGAGCATGCGACGATCGCGGGCGAGGCGCTGAATCCCGAGGTGTTCTATCAGTTCCGCAAGGCGACCGGCATCAGCCTGATGGAGGGCTTCGGCCAGACCGAGACGGCGCTGATCGTCGCCAACCTTGCGGGCATGCGGCCCAAGGTCGGCTCGATGGGCAAGCCGGTGCCGGGCTTCGACGTGGATATTGTGGATCACGACGGAAAGAGCGTGGGCATCGGCGAGACCGGCGAAATCGTCGTCCGTCTGCAGGGCGGCAAGCCCAACGGTCTGACGCTGGGCTACTACAACAACGAAACCGGCAGGCCGTATATCGACTTCCCGGCGGGACTGTACCACACCGGCGATACGGCGTGGCGCGACGAGGACGGCTATTACTGGTATGTGGGGCGCGTGGACGATCTGATCAAGTCGTCCGGCTACCGCATCGGGCCGTTCGAAATCGAGTCCGTCATCATGGAGCTTCCGTACGTGCTGGAATGCGGCGTGTCCGCCGCGCCGGACGAGATTCGCGGGCAGGTGGTCAAGGCCTCCATCGTGCTGGTGAAGGGCAAGGAGCCGACCGAGGCGCTGAAGAAGGAAATTCAGGACTACGTGAAGCACCGCACCGCGCCGTACAAGTACCCGCGCATCGTCGTGTTCCGCGATGAGCTGCCCAAGACCATCTCCGGTAAGATTCAGAGGAACCTGCTCTGAGGCACTGCCACATGTTAAGATTCGGAATGAGACGCCGAAGGGATTGACAGATGGATTTCCGCATGGTAGGATAATCTCAAATTTCATATCAGAGGGCTATGACGAAGAGGGCCCGGGAAAAAGCGCTTCAGAGAACCGGCGGTTGGTGCGAGCCGGCAGCGCGGGAACCGGTGCTTGTCGCTTCCGAGCCGGAGCGCAGAAACCCGAAAGGGGAGTAGAGCCTCCCGTGAGCCTGCGGAAAGGCAAACGGCTTGTTGGAGCCGTGAGAGCGCGCAGAAATGCGCGAATTTGAGTGGTACCGCGGATGAACATCATTCGTCTCAAGAAAGCAGAAGCTTTTTTGAGACGTTTTCTTTTGGACGGGGAGGACTGAATCATGAATCAGACGACGGGACTTCAATTCAAGCTGGAGGAAATGGCGGGCCGCATTCGCGAGCTGCGCGAGATCGAGAATCTGTCGCAGGAGGAAATGGCGCGTAAAACCGGCGTGTCCCTTGAGGAATACCGCGCCTGCGAGGAAGGCCGGTCGGATCTGAACTTTGCGTTCATCTATCGCTGCGCGCTGGTTCTGAACGTGGACGTGACGGACATTATCGAGGGCGCGAGCCCCAGACTGTCCAGCTACACGGTCACGCGGCGCGGCATGGGGCAGCGCATCGAGCAGGCGCACGGCATGGTGTATTTCAATCTGGCGGCGCAGTTTAAAAACCGCATCGCCGAGCCGCTGTATGTCAACGCGGCGTATTCGCAGGAGGCGCAGTATCAGGACATCGAGCTGACCAGCCACGAGGGGCAGGAGTGCGACATCGTCATCTCCGGCAAGCTGAAGGTGCAGGTGGGCACGCACTGGGAAATTCTGGGCCCCGGCGACAGCATTTACTACGATTCCTCCACGCCGCATGGCATGATCGCCGTGGACGGCGGCGACTGCCTGTTCTATGCCATCGTGCTCAATCCCAGCGGCGAGCCGATTCCGGAGCTGACCGCACGAGAGCCCAGCATGTCGCTTCCGCAGCCCGCGCCCGCTGCCGCGCCGCGCAGAGACGAGGGCGAGCATCTGTGGCAGCGCTGGATTGACGCCGAGGAGAACCCGGACGGCTCTCTCAAGGCGATTCGATTCAAGAATCCGGAGCATTTCAATTTCGCCTTCGACATCGTGGACGAAATGGCGAAGGCCGCGCCGGACAAGCTGGCGATGCTGCACATCGACCGGGACAAGACCGAGCGCCGGTTCACCTTTGCCGACATTTCGCGCCTGTCCAACCGCGCGGCCAACTATTTCCACTCGCTGGGCATCCGCAAGGGCGACCGCGTGCTTCTGATGCTGAGACGGCATTATCAGTTCTGGATTGCGATGACGGCGCTCAACAAGATTGGCGCGGTGGCGATTCTGGCCTCCAACCAGCTTCTCAAGAAGGATCTGGTCTACCGCTTCCGCGCGGCGGGCGCGAAGGCCGTGCTGTGCACGGCGACCGGCGACTGCGCGCATCAGGTGGAGCTGGCGCTGGAAGAGTGTCCGGAGGTGACGACCCGCATTCTCGTGGACGGCGAGCGCGAGGGCTGGCGCAGCTTCGATGAGGAATACCGCATGTTCCGCTCGACCTACACGCCGGTCAAGAACGAAAGCCGCCCCGAGGGTGAAGACATTTTGTTCATGGTTTTCACCAGCGGAACAACCGGCTATCCCAAGATTGCCACGCACACGCACACTTATCCGTTGGGACATTTTGTGACCGCGCGGTACTGGCACATGGTCGATCCGGACGGACTGCATCTGACGATCTCCGACACCGGCTGGGCGAAGGCCATGTGGGGCAAGCTGTACGGACAGTGGCTGTGCGAGGGCGCGATTTTCGTGTACGACTTCGATCGCTTCAGCGCCGCCGACATCCTGCCGATGTTCAAGAAGTACAACATTACCACGTTCTGCGCGCCGCCGACGATGTATCGCTTCATGATCAAGGAGGATCTCGGCGCGTACGACCTCTCCTCGATCCGCCACGCGACGATCGCGGGCGAAGCGCTGAACCCGGAGGTATTCCATCAGTTCAAAAAGGCGAACGGCCTGAGCCTGATGGAGGGCTTCGGCCAGAGCGAAACCACGATGATGATCGGCAACACGCTGGGCATGACGCCCAAGGTCGGTTCCATGGGCAAGCCCGTGCCGCTGTACGACGTGGACATTGTGAACCCCGACGGCCAGAGCGTGGGCGTGGGCGAAACCGGCGAAATCGTCGTGCGCGTGGACAAGGGCATGCCGTGCGGCCTCAGCCGCGGCTACTTTGACAACGCGCAGGGCAGGCCCATTTCCAGCGTACGCAATGGGCTGTACCACACCGGCGACACGGCGTGGCGCGACGAGGACGGCTATTACTGGTATGTGGGTCGTGTGGACGATCTGATCAAGTCGTCCGGCTACCGCATCGGGCCGTTTGAGATCGAGTCCGTCATCATGGAGCTGCCGTACGTGCTGGAATGCGGCGTGTCCGCCGAGCCGGACGAGGTGCGCGGGCAGGTGGTCAAGGCGTCCATCGTGCTGACGAAGGGCACGGAGGGCACGGAGGAGCTGAAGAAGGAAATTCAGAACTACGTGAAGCACAAGACCGCGCCGTACAAGTATCCGCGCATCGTCGTGTTCCGCGACGAGCTGCCCAAGACGACCAGCGGAAAAATTATCCGCAGTCAACTTTAACATAAGCCGAACCGGGCACGGCGTTGACAAGCCCGGTGAAAAGTGATATAGTTTCCGCATCACGATGCAAATGCAATGACGGAATTAAGCCTTCTTCCCACGCGAAGCAGAGAGCCGGCGGCTGGTGCGAGCCGGTACGCAGTGAAGCGGGCAGTCTCCTTCCCGAGCAGGATTCCCGAAGTTCAGTAGGGGGTCACGGCGCGTCCCGTTATCATGGCGAAGGGTTTACTTGAACCCTGATCGAGTGGCTGCCTCTGGCGGCAATTCGGGTGGTACCGCGAATGATCATCATCGCCCCGGAAACGTATTTCCGGGGCGATTTCTGTTTATAAGCGGGCCGCCGTATGAAAGGAGAGAACCATGAAAAACATCAGACTCACGGAAACGACGCTCGCGCACGGCACGCAAATGACCTTTAAGGAAAAGCTGGAAACGGCGCGGCTTCTGGACAGCGTCCATGTGGACGCGATCGAAACCTGCCCGGTCGGCGACAAGGCCGACGAAATTCTGGTAAAGACCATCGCGTCGCTGGCGGAGAACAGCGTGATTTCCTGTCCGGTAACGGATGGAGACGTGGAGAAGGCGTGGCAGGCGGTCGGCGGCGCGAAGAAGCCGCGGCTGAACGTGCGCATGCCCGTGTCGGTTCAGCAGATGGAATACACCGGGCACATGAAGCCCGCCGCCATGCTGGACAAAATCGCGGCTGTCGTGTCCGCCGCGAAGGAAAAATGCGGAGACGTGGTCTTCACAGCCATGGACGCGACCCGCGCCGAGAGCGAGTTCCTTGCCTCCGCCGTGCGCCGCGCGCTGGAAGCCGGCGCCGGAACCGTGATTCTGGCGGACGAAGCCGGTGAAATGTTGCCGGACGAGTTCGGCGCGTTTGTCAAGAGCCTGTATCTCTCCGTTCCCGAGCTGCACGACTGCCATGTGGGCGTGTCATGTGCCAATCGGCTGCATATGGCGGTCGGCTGCGCGTTTGAAGCCGTTCGCGCCGGTGCGGTGGAGCTGTGCGTTCGCGCCGCGGACGAGGAAGCGGTGGAGCTGTATCCGATGGCGGAGCTGTTCGCTGCCCGCGGCGAGACCTACGGCGTGGCCAGCGCCATCGACCGCACGGCGCTCCGACGCGCCTGCGAGCGCATCGCGTCGTTTGGAGACGTTCGAAAGACGCGGGAGGAGCCGCCGGTTTCCATGCCGGAAACCGTGAGTCTCAAGCAGGGTGCGAGCATCGGCGAGGTTTCGCACACGGCGCGCGTGCTGGGCTACGACCTGTCGGACGAGGATCTGGCGCGCGTGTACGAGTCCTTCGGCGCGCTGGCGGCGAAGAAGCCCGTTTCGGCGCGCGAGCTGGACGCGATTATCGCAAACGCCGCGCTTCAGGTGCCGCCCACGTACCGGCTTGTGAGCTACGTCGTCAATTCCGGAAACATCATCGCCGCCACGGCGCACATCGTGCTGACTCGAAACGGCGAGAGCGTGCAGGGGCTTTCCTCCGGCGACGGCCCGATCGACGCAGCGCTGATGGCGATTGAGAAGATCGTCGGCCACCATTACGAGCTGGATGACTTCCAGCTGCAGTCGGTCACCTCCGGCCGCGAGGCCATGGGCGAAGCGCTGGTGAAGCTGCGCGACGGCGGGAAGCTGTATTCCGGCCGCGGCATTTCCACCGACATTGTGGGCGCTTCGATCCGCGCCTACCTGAACGCGCTCAACAAAATTGTGTACCGGGAGAAATAAACGATGAAGCTTTCGTTTTCCACCTATGGGTGGCATGATCTCGAATGGGACGATTTCGTGTCGCTGGCGCGCGACATGCGCATGCAGGGCATCGAAATCCATGATCTGGACGATGCGCGCCTGTCCGGCCCCAACGGCCCCTTCGCGGAGGAGGAAGCGGTGCGCACGGCGCGCGCGCTGGCCGCGGACGGCATTTCCGTGTGCTGTCTGGACGCGCGGAGCAATCCCGCCGACGGCGAAGCGGCGAACGAAAGCCGGGACGAGATTCTGTCCTGCATTCGCCGGGCGCGCTGGCTGCGCACGCCGTTCGTGCGGCTGCGCGCGCGGGAAACGGGCGCGGGCGCGGACAAAGAGGATGAAAACGTGCGCGCGCTGGTCGCGGAGGTGCTTCCCGAGGCCGAACGCGCGGGCGTGACGCTTCTGATTGAAACGGCGGGCATTTATGCCGACACGCGCCGCCTGTCCACGGTGCTCAAGGCGTTCGCCTGCGATTCGCTGTGCGCGCTGTGGGATGTGCATCATCCCTACCGCTTCGCCGGGGAATCGCCGGAGACGACCATCACCAACCTTGGCGCGTATGTGAAGCACGTGCACCTGAAGGACTCGGTCGCGGCCGCGGACGGCAGTGTTTCCTACTGTCTGCTGGGCGAGGGCACGCTTCCGCTGGGCGAGGTGTTCGACGCGCTGCGCTCCGTGAGCTACGACGGCTTCTACAGTCTGGAATGGGACCCCGCGTGGCAGGCGGAGCTGAACGATCCGTCGGTGGTGCTGGCGCACTTCGCTTCCGTGGTAAAGACGTATCAGCCCAGCGAAAAGTGGAAGCAGACGCTGTATAAGAACCGTGCGGGAACCGGCCGGTACGTATGGCGGCACGACGAGCTGATCAACATGACCTTCCCGCAGGTGCTCGACCGCATGGTGGAGGAATTTCCCGATCAGCCGTGCTTCAAGTTCCCGACGCTGGACTACACGCGCACCTATTCCCAGTTCCGCGACGACGTGGACGCCTGCGCGCGCGCGCTGATCTCCATCGGCGTGGAGCCGGGCAGCAAGGTGGCGGTGTGGGCGACGAACGTGCCCGCGTGGTATATCGCCTTCTGGGCGACGACGAAGATTCGCGCCACGCTGGTCACGATGAACACAGCCTACAAAATCGCCGAAGCGGAATATCTGCTTCGGCAGTCCGACACGCACACGCTGGTGATGATCGACGGCTATCGCGATTCCAACTATGTGGACACGATTACCCGCCTGTGTCCGGAGCTTAAGGACACCGAGCCGGGCAAGCCACTGCACGCGCGCAGGCTGCCGTTCCTTCGAAACGTGGTCACCGTCGGCTTCCGGATGGACGGCTGTCTGACGTGGGACGAGCTGATGGCGCGCGCGCCGATGGTTCCGAAGGAAGAGGTTCGCCGCCGGGCGGCCGACATGCGCGGCGACGACGTGGCGAACATGCAATACACCTCCGGCACGACCGGCTTTCCCAAGGGCGTGATGCTGACGCATACGGGTGTTGTGAACAACGGAAAGTGCATCGGCGACCGCATGGATCTGTCCACCGCCGACCGCATGATGATTCAGGTGCCCATGTTCCACTGCTTCGGCATGGTGCTGGCGATGACGGCGGCCATGACGCACGGCGCGACCATCTGCCCGCTGCCGTACTTCTCGCCCAAGACGGCGCTGGACTGCGTTACGCGCGAGAAGATCACGTGCTTCCACGGCGTTCCGACGATGTTCATCGCCATGCTGGCGCATCCGGACTTTGACAAGGCGGACTTCAGCCACATGAGAACCGGCATCATGGCGGGCTCCAACTGTCCGGAATCCGTGATGCGGCAGGCAGCGGACAGGATGAACATGACCGGCATCGTGTCCGTGTACGGGCAGACGGAATCGTCGCCCGGCTGCACGATGAGCCGCTGCTATGAGGATTCGCTGGATGTGCGCACGACGACCGTCGGCTGCGCGCTGCCGGGCGTGGAATGCCGCATCGTCGACCCCGCGACGGGATGCGAGCTGGGCGCGGACGAGCAGGGCGAGTTTGTCGCCCGCGGCTATAATATAATGAAGGGATATTACAAGATGCCGTCGGCGACGCGCGAGGCCATCGACGAGGACGGTTGGCTGCACACGGGCGATCTGTGCGTCCGCGATGAAAACGGCAACTATCGCGTGACCGGGCGTCTGAAGGACATGATCATCCGCGGCGGCGAGAACATCTATCCGCGCGAGATCGAGGAATTCATCATCACGCATCCCAAGGTTCGCGACGTGCAGGTGATCGGCGTGCCGGACAAAAAGTACGGCGAGGAGATCATGGCCTGCGTGATCGTGGAGGAAGGCCAGACGCTGACGGAGGACGAGCTCAAGACCTTTGTCGCGGCCAGCATGGCGCGGCACAAGGTTCCGAGATACGTGTGGTTCATGGACAAGTTCATCATGAACGACGCGGGCAAGATTCAGAAGTTCAAAATGAGGGAAAAGGCCAAAGAAGTCTTCGGACTGTGAAAGGGGAGGGAATTTCATGGAAATCCGCATTGAAAAGAACCTGTCGCCCAAGGCGAAGCCCACTGACGCGTCGGCGCTCGGCTTCGGCAAGATCTTTACCGACCACATGTTCATGATGGATTACGACCGCGAAAACGGCTGGCATGACGCACGAATCGTACCCTACGGCGATCTGGCCATTTCCCCCGCGGCGACCGTTCTGCACTACGGCGCGGAGATTTTCGAGGGACTGAAGGCCTATCGCCGGCCGGATGGCGAAATCCAGCTGTTCCGTCCGTGGGACAACTTCGAGCGCATGAACAATTCAGCCGACCGCCTGTGCCTGCCGAAGCTCGATCCCGAGTTCGCGCTGAAGGCGCTCAAGGCGCTGATCAATCTGGATCGCGACTGGGTGCCCTCCGCCGAGGGAACCAGCCTGTACATCCGTCCGTTCCTGTTCGGCAACGATCCCTTCCTCGGCGTGCACACGGTGAACAAGGCCATGTTCGTCATCATCCTGTCGCCGTCGGGTTCCTATTATAAGGAAGGCGTCAACCCCGTCCGCATCATGATTGAGACCGAGGACGTGCGCGCGGTGCGCGGCGGAACCGGCTACGCCAAGTGCGGCGGCAACTATGCCGCATCCATGCGCGCCGGTGAGAAGGCCGAACAGAAGGGCTTCGCGCAGGTGCTGTGGCTGGACGGCGTGGAGCGCAAATACGTGGAAGAGGTCGGCTCGATGAACGTCATGTTCAAGATCAGCGGCACGGTGGTCACGCCCAAGCTGACCGGCAGCGTGCTGCCCGGCGTCACGCGCAGAAGCTGCATCGCGCTTCTGCAGTCGTGGGGCGTGCCGGTGGAGGAGCGGCTTCTGTCCGTTCAGGAGCTGGAGGACGCCGTGCGCAACGGAACGCTGGAGGAGGCCTTCGGCTGCGGCACCGCCGCCGTGGTTTCGCCCATCGGCGAATTGAGCGTGGACGACGTGCCTTACGTGGTGAACGGCGGCAAAATCGGCCCGATCACGCAGAGGCTGTACGGTGAACTGACCGGCATCCAGTGGGGCCGCAGGCCGGATACGTTCGGCTGGACGGAGATTGTGAAATGAAGCGCGTGACGCTGTTTGCCGGACACTACGGGAGCGGAAAGACGAATCTGGCGGTGAATTACGCGCTTGAGCTGGCGCGCGCCGGGCAGAAGACGCTGATTGCCGATCTGGACATCGTGAACCCGTATTTCCGCACCCGTGACAGCGAGGACGAGCTCGATCGCGCCGGGGTGGAGATCATCGTGTCGCCATATGCCAACAGCAATGTGGACGTACCCGCGCTGCCGCCGGAGATGTACCGCGTGACGGACGACCGGGCGTATCACGCCGTGGTGGACGTGGGCGGCGACGATCGCGGCGCGCTGGCGCTGGGACGGCTTTCTCCGGCGCTTCGGGAGGAAAACAATTACGACATGCGCTTCGTCGTGAACTTCTACCGTCCGCTTACGCAGACGGCGGAGGCGGCGCTGGGCGTTATGCGCGAGGTGGAGGCCGCGTCCGGGCTTCGGTTTACCGGAATCCTGAACAATTCCAACCTCGGCGCGGAAACGACGGCGGCGGACATACGCGCGGCGCTCGAACGGGCGCGACGGCTTTCCGAACGCGCGGGACTGCCCATTGTGGGAACCTGTGCGCGGGAGGATCTGGCGGGCGCGCTTTCAGACATCGACAACCTGATCCCTGTTCGTCTGCGTTTCAGAACGGACTGGGCGATCTTTTAACGATTGGGAGGAGGCAAACCATGGCAAAAGTAACGTTCCGTGAAGAACGGTGCAAGGGCTGCGGACTGTGCGTGAACGCATGTCCGAGGAAAATCGTCAAGCTGGACGAGGAAAAGCTCAACGCGCTGGGACACCATCCCGCCAAGGTGGACGAGATGGACAAGTGCGTAGGCTGCGCTTCCTGCGCCATTATGTGCCCGGACTGCGTGATTACGGTGGAAAGGTAGGGTGGATTCATGGCTGACAAGGTACTTATGAAGGGCAACGAAGCGCTGGCCGAGGCCGCCATCATGGCCGGCTGCCGCCATTACTTCGGCTATCCCATCACGCCGCAGACGGAGGTCGCGGCCTATCTGAGCAAGCGCATGCCCCAGATCGGCGGCACGTTTTTGCAGGCGGAAAGCGAAATCGCCGCCATCAACATGGTCATCGGCGTGGCGTCCGCGGGCAAGCGGGTCATGACGTCCTCCTCCAGCCCCGGAATTTCGCTCAAGAGCGAGGGGCTTTCCTATCTGGCGGGCTGCGACCTTCCGGCGCTGGTGGTCAATGTGCAGCGCGGCGGCCCCGGTCTGGGCGGCATTCAGCCCAGCCAGTCGGACTATTTCCAGGCGACGCGCGGCGCGGGTCACGGCGACTTCCACATGCTGGTGCTCGCCCCGGCCTCCGTGCAGGAAATGGCCAGTCTGGTGTTCAAGGGCTTTGATCTGGCGGACAAATACCGCATGACGACGATGATTCTCGCCGACGGCACGATGGGGCAGATGATGGAGCCTGTGTCGCTGGACATGGGCGAGGTGCAGAGCTACGACAAGAGCTGGGCGGTTACCGGCACGCAGGGAAAGCGCAGGCATAACATCGTCAATTCCCTGTCGCTTCTGCCGGAGGAGCTGGAGCAGTGGAACATCGCGCGCTATGAGAGGTACCATACCATCGAGGAAAACGAAACGATGGTTGAGAAATTCATGGCGGACGACGCGGAAATCGTCGTGGTGGCGTTCGGCGTGGCCGCGCGCGTGGCGCGCAACGCGATCGTCGCGGCGCGCGAAAAGGGCATCAAGGCTGGCCTGATCCGTCCGATCACGCTGTGGCCATTCCCGAAGAAGCAGCTGCGCGACGCGGCGAAGCACGCGAAGGCGTTTGTGTCGGTCGAGCTGTCGATGGGGCAGATGATCGAGGACGTGGAGCTGTCCATCCGCTGCGCGCGTCCGGTGCTTCTGTGCAGCCGCGTCGGCGGCATGATTCCCACGCCCGAAGAGGTGCTGGCAAAGATTGAGGAAGCCGCAAGGACGGGAGGCGACGAGGCATGATCGTATTTGAAAGACCGAAAGCGCTGGCGGACGTGAAGCTGCACTATTGTCCCGGCTGCACGCACGGCATTATCCATCGTCTGGTCGCCGAGGCCATTGACGAGCTGGGCATCGAGGGCCGCACCATCGGCATCGCGCCGGTCGGCTGCTCGGTATTTGCGTATAACTATTTTAACTGCGACATGGTCGAGGCGGCGCACGGCCGCGCGCCGGCTGTCGCGACGGGCGTAAAGCGCGCCAACCCGGACAACATCGTGTTCACCTATCAGGGAGACGGCGATCTGGCCGCCATCGGCACCGCTGAGACCGTGCATTCCGCGGCGCGCGGCGAGAACATCACCATCATCTTCGTCAACAACGCCATTTACGGCATGACCGGCGGACAGATGGCGCCCACGACGCTGCCCGGGCAGGTCACGCAGACCTCGCCCTACGGCCGCAAGGTCGAGTCGGTCGGCTATCCGCTGCGCGTGTGCGAACTTCTGAGCAACGTGACCGGCGCGACGTATCTGGAACGCGTGGCGGTGAATGACGTGAAGAACGTGCGCAACGCGAAGCGCGCCATTCAGAAGGCGTTCCACTATCAGATGGAGGGCAAGGGCTTCTCGCTGATCGAGGTGCTTTCCACCTGCCCGACCAACTGGGGGCTTACGCCGGACAAGGCGCTCAAGTGGCTGGAGGAGAACATGATTCCCTACTATCCGCTGGGCGTTTACAAAGATAAATATGCCGAGGAGGCCGGAAAATGAAGACGACGAACATTCTGATTTCCGGGTTCGGCGGGCAGGGCGTGCTGTTCACCGGAAAATTCCTCGCCTATGAGGGACTGCTGGAAAACAAGGAGGTCACGTGGCTGCCCTCCTACGGCCCCGAAATGCGCGGCGGCACGGCCAGCTGCTCGGTGATCATCTCCGATACCGCGATTGGCAGCCCGCTGGTTCCGCATCCCGATATTCTGATCGCCATGAACCTGCCGTCGCTGGATCGCTTTGAGGACGCGGTTGTGCCCGGCGGCATGATCTTCTACGATTCCTCGCTGATCGAGCGCGCGGTAAAGCGCACGGATGTGAAGGCGTTCGGCGTTCCGGCGACGAAGCTGGCCGACGAAGCAGGCATGTCCACGCTGGCGAACATGATCGTGATGGGCAAGATGCTCAGGGAAAGTGGCCTGTTCCCGCACGACACGATCGACCGCACCATCCAGAAGGTCGTTTCCGCCAAGCGGCAGAACCTTGTGGAATTGAATAGGAAGGCCATTGCGATGGGCTACGAGCTGTAAGAAGCCCTGCGGCGGGGGATGCGTCCTCCGCCGCTTTTGTGTGCATTTATTTGATTTCAGGTGGCGGTTTGGCGCTTCTGCCGGAGAGGTGAAAAAAGATTGTACAAAAAGTTACCATAAGTGTAGATTATTAGCGGAAAATCGACGCAAAAGTATTTACTTTTGTAATAGAAACGTATATAATAGTACCCGTGAGAAATCGGGGAAGGTGAATCGCGGATGAAACATGTCAATCTCGTAGTCGCGGACGGCGATCGAAATACGCTTGGCAAGTATGTCTCCGAACTGCGCCGGATGGACGGCATTAACGTGGTGGGCTCAACGGCGGATGGCGCGGAGCTGCTGGCGTTATTGTCCCATGTACGTGCCGACGTAGTAATGACGGGGCTGGCGCTGAAGAATGTGGACGGTCTGGGCGTATTGGAGGCGGTTCACGATATGCGCGGCGTGCATCCGAAGATGCTGGTGCTGTCGAACTTCTGCCGGGATTCGCTGGTGGAACGGACGATGGCGCTCGGAGCGAGCTATTACATGCTGAAGCCTGCGGACAGCCATCTGCTGTATAAGCGAATCTGCCTGCTTGCGGAGCAGACGGATGCGAGCGAGTCCATCGGCCCGGCGGACGTGATTGCCGGCGTGCTGAGGCGGATCGGCGTCGCGCCGTCGATGAAGGGCTATCGCTATCTGGAAACCGCGGTCGCGCTGTGCATCGAAGACGCGTCGTATGTGCACGCCCTGTCCGGCCGGCTGTATCCGGAGGTAGCGCTGCGGCTGGGCGCGACGCCGTCGGGCGTGGAGCGCGCGATTCGCACGGCCATTCAGACCGCGTGGCAGAACGGCGGCATCCAGAGCTATGCGGCGGTGATCAGCGATTCGGCGCTGGCGGACGGACGTCCCACGGCCGGTCGGCTGATTGCCTGCTTGGCGCACGCCTGCGTGCAGACAATGAAGAATTGACTTGACATCGGCCCCCGTTTTGATTACGATACACGTATCGTAGTGAAAACGGGGGTGCTTTTTTATATGAAGCTGCTGATTGCGTCGGATATTCACGGTTCGATTCTGTATGCCGAAACGCTTTTTGAGCGCGTGGCGGATGAAAAGCCGGATAAGATTCTTCTGCTTGGCGACCTTCTGTACCATGGGCCGCGCAACGACCTGCCGGACGGCTATAATCCCAAAGCGGTCATCGCGCTTCTGAACGCGCACAGGGAGCAGCTGCTCTGCGTCCGCGGCAACTGCGAGGCGGAGGTGGATCAGATGGTGCTGGCGTTCCCGGTGATGGCGGAATACGCCTGCCTTTCCATAGACGGCGTGACCATCTTCGCCACGCACGGTCACCACGCCAATGAGGATAATCCGCCGCCATTGAACGCGGGCGACATCCTCCTGTGCGGCCATACGCATATCCCCGCCATGCGCGCGCACGAGAATTTCACCTACTTAAACCCCGGCTCTATCTCTCTCCCCAAGGCCGGAAGCGCGCGTACCTATATGACGCTGTATAAGGGCTGCTTCGAACTGAAAACTCTCGCCGATGGTAAAACCATTGAAAGCCTTGACGCGCGGGAAAAATGAAGGAATTTTGTCGAAATGAGAAGGGTGCGGCCGATTGCCAAGCGCGGTTTTTCATGATATAATGATGCAAGTACGCGCGGGGAAAGCGCGAAACTGACGAGCGGAGGGTTTACGATGGCCGGATTGATGAACAACTACTTTTATGGAAAGGCCGGCAAGGGCGATTACACGGTGGATCAGATGCCGACGACGCGCAAGCAGCTTTTTTTTACCACGCTGCGGGTACGGTTTTCGTCGATGGTCGGCTTGAATCTGCTTCATGTCGTGTTCCTGCTCCCGATGATCATCTGGCTGTTCATTAACTATCAGACGCTGACGATGTACGCCACCGACGAGGCGTACAAGCTGGGCGGTGCGGAAATGAAGGCGGCCTACGAGGCGTACATCGAGAAGTACGACCTGTACAACGCCATCCAGAACGAAGCGCAGAACACGGCGGAGCTCGAGTATGAGCTTGGTGATGTGAACGCCAAAATCGCGAAGATTGAGGCCGGCGAGACCATCATGGTCAAGGAAGCGCCGGTAGTCGAGGGCGGCGAGGAAACCGAGCGTCCCGCGACGGTGGAAGAGCTGACGAAGCAGAAGGAAGAACTCGAAGCGAAGATCGCCAAGCAGCAGGAATACCGCGATTACGCGGCGGACGAGGCGTTCATGGAGACGCTGAAGAGCGACTATCAGGAAACGTGGAAGGAGTATAACAGCTATCGCAGAAGCGCGCTGCTTTCCAATATTTCCATGCTGCTGCTGGTCATGATTCCGATGATGGGTCTGGCGGGCATCGGCTCCACCGGCCAGATGTACATTCTGCGCAACTGGGCGCGCGACGAGCATGCCTTCATGTGGCAGGATTACAAGGCGTCCATCAAGGAAAACTGGAAGCAGGGTCTGGTGGTCGGCCTGCTGAACGGCCTTTCGCTGTTCCTTGCGTACATCGCGTATGTGTTTTACGGCGATATGGCCAGCAGCCGCGGCGTGTTCTTCGTGATTCCGCAGATGCTGATGGTCGTTCTGCTGATCGTGTGGTGGATGATCAACGAAGTCATCTTCCCGATGATGGTCACCTACGACATGAAGCTTTCTCAGCTCATCCGCAACAGCGCCATTATGGTTGTGGCGCGCCTGCCGATTTCCTTTGTGATTCTGCTGGGCTCGCTGGTTGTGCCGGTGCTGCTGGTGTTCTTCGTGCCCTATCCGCAGATCAGCATGATGATTCTGGTGCTGCTGTACGGTCTGATCGGCTTCTCGCTGACCGGCTTTGTGTACGCGTCGTATGCCAACGACCTGTTTGACCGCTATCTGAACCCGCGCATTGAGGGCGCGGAGGTCGGCAAGGGTCTGCATCGTCCGGACGACGACGAGGACGACGAGGAAGAGAACAAGCCGGCGGAGACCGCGGAGACGGAGAAGCCGGAGAACTTCTGGGAGCATAAATCGAGATGAGCTATCAGAACCTTGCGGAGGTTTACGATCGCTTTGCCTATGATTTCGATTACGACGCCTGGACGGACTGGTATGAGAAGCGGATTCTCGACCTCCGTCCGGGTGCGCGCGAAATCTGCGACGTGGGCTGCGGAACCGGCCCGCTGGCCGTGCGATTGGCGCAAAAAGGATATAAGGTTACCGGGATTGATTTGTCCGAGGACATGCTTCGCGTGGCCTCGGACAAAGTGCGCGCATGGGGAGTGCCGGTGCGGCTGGTTCGGCAGGACATGCGCGCGCTGCTTCTGCCCCGCAGGGTGGACGCGATTGTGTGCGCGTGCGACGGCGTGAACTATCTGACGGATGAGAAAAGCGTTCAGCGCTTTCTGAAGTGCGCACGCGAGGCGCTGAAGCCCGGCGGCGTGCTGGCGTTTGACATCTCCAACGCCGGGAAGCTGCGGGAGATGGGGCGCGTCGGGCTGTATGGGGAGGATCTGGAAAACGAGACCTACCTGTGGCAGAACGAGTACGACGAAAGCACATCGCTTCTGACGATGCGTCTGGCCTTCTTCGTGCGCGAGGGGGACGGGCGGTATCGCAAATTTGAGGAAACGCATGTGCAGCGGGCGCATCGCGTGGAGGAGATTCTGCGTCTTTTGACGGACGCGGGCTTTGAGAATATTCACGTCTTTGGCGGCGACGAGGGGGAAAGCGAGGGCCCCGGCGGCCAGAGATGCTATTTCGCGGCGACGCGAGCAGACAGGAAGGATGAAACGATATGACCGAGCAGGGCGGCGTAAGCTATATGGATGGAATTCTGCGCATTTCGCTGATGGGCGGACAGGCGCGCGCGTTTCTTGTGGAGAGCACGCATACGGTAGAGCATGCGCGGCGCGTGCATCATCTGTCGCACACGGCGACGGCGGCGCTGGGGCGCACGCTCACGGCCACGGCCGTGCTGGGCGCGATGCTGAAGGGCGAGAATGAATCGGTCACCTGCCGCATCGACGGCGGCGGCCCGCTGGGGCTGGTGCTGGCCGTGGGCGACAGCAGCGGCAACGTGAAGGGACTTGTGGCGCATCCCGAGGTCGATCCGCCGCGCAACGGCGAAAAGCTGAACGTGGGCGCGGCCGTCGGCAGGGACGGCATGCTGACCGTCGTGAAGGACATGCGCATGCGCGAGCCGTATGTGGGGCAGGTGCGCCTGCGCTCCGGCGAAATCGGCGAGGACTTCGCCATGTATTTCACCGCGTCCGAGCAGACGCCGTCGCTGGTGTCGCTGGGCGTGCTCGTCGGTGAAGAGGTGATTTCGGCGGGCGGTCTGATCATACAGATGATGCCGGGCGCTTCCGAGGCGGCGATTCAGTCCATCGAGACGTCGGCGGGCATGTTCATGGACATTTCGGGCACACTCAAAACCGACCATCTGGACGGCGCGCTCACGCAGCTTCTGAGCCATCTGGAGCCGGAGGTGCTCGACCGGCTGCCGCTGCGCTATCATTGCGACTGCACGCGCGAGCGCGTGGAGCGGGCGCTGATCTCGCTGGGCGAGAAGGAACTGACCGAGATGATCGAGGAGCAGCATGGCTGCGACGTGGACTGCCATTTCTGCAACACGCGCCGTCATTTCAGCGAGACGGAGCTGCGCGAGCTTCTGGAAAAGGCCAAGGCCAGGGACTGACGGACGCGGATGGAGTTTGAAGAAGAGGGGGCGCGCGGATGGGCGAATACGATTCGAAGGTGGTTTCGTTTCAGCAGGAAAGCGGGTTTGTTCATCAGCGCGCGCTGATGAACTGGCGCGCCGGGAATTATCCCGACGCGCTGAATCTGATTCGAAAGGCCGTTGAAAGCGACCCGACGGACGCGCGCTGTCGGCTGGATATGGCGCGCATTCTGGTTTCGATGGAGCTGTATGAGGCGGCGGGTCGTCAGCTGATGTGGCTTCTGAGCGAAGCGCGGGAGCTGGAGGAATGCCTGTTCCTGTCCGGCAAGATTCTGTACGCCCGCGGGCGGCAGGAGGAAGCGGAGAATGTGCTGCGCGCATATGTGGATCACAGCGGCGGGCATGAGTCCGTGGAGGAGGCCGAGCGGATGCTCGACCGCATCTATCTGAACAGCGAAATTCAGGAGGAGATGGCCGAGGATCGCCGCGAACGGCGCGTACAGAAGCTGATTGAAGAGGGCATTCGCCAGCTGGAAGCACTGGGGGATTCGCGCTCGTCCGAGCAGGCGTTCGGCCACGCCGTGCGGCTGAATCCGCTGCGGGTCAGCGCGCACGCGCTGTATGCGGTGGTTCTGAACCTGAATGGCAAGCCGGAGGACGCGCGGCGGGAAGCAATTATGGCCGGACGGCTTCTGGGGCCTTCGGCGGCGCTGCCTGACGTGTGCATCTGCGCGCAGGCGCTGTATGAGTCCGGCATGCGCGAGGAAGGGCACGAGCTGATGAGCCGGGCGCGGGAAATGGACGCGGACGACGAGGGAAAGCGCGTGCGCGTCACGGCGCTGGAACGGCTGGAAATGTACGACGAAGCCTGCGAAGCGCAGGGCGAGCTGGTGGCCGCGCATCCGTACAATCCGGCGATGCTTCACGAAATGTCGTGTCTGGCGTTTCTTGCGGGGAAGCCCGCGGAGACGGTGGCGAATGGGTGGAAGCGCATTCACCGGCTGGATCCGGCTGATCCGGCGCCGGAGGTGCTGCTTCAGAAGCTGGCGGAGGGTTCGCTTACGCCGGAGGACTGTTCGCTTCGCTATGAGACATGCGACGCGCGGCTTCAGGCCTTTCAGGCGTTTCATCTGGGCGAGGTGCCGCGCATCCTGAAGGAGGAGGGGCTGGCGCAGGCGTGGAGGAACGACAAGGCGTTCCACGCGACGCTGGAATGGCAGCTGTCCGCCGCCGCGCCGTCGATTTCGGCGACCGCGGCATGCCTTCTGTCGCGCATCGACGATGACGAAGCGCATCGAATGGCGTGCGCGTACATCGGGCGGCCGGATATTCCGGCGGAGGTGCGCGTGGCCGCGATGCTTGGCATGGATTCCGCTATTTTGGATGAAACGCCGCTGCCGGAGTACTACATGGAGGCGACGCTGCCCACCGAAACGGACGTGCTGCGCGATCTTCCGGTAGGCGCAAGGCAGATGCTGCGCGACGCCGCCGAGTATGTGGAGGAGGAAACGGGAGATTATCCCATTTCCGTGCTGGCCGGATACTGGCTGATGTTCCAGAAGAAGCGGCTGGACGGCGGCGCGGCCATCGCGCGCGGAGACGTGGGCGCGGCGGCGCTGGCGTATCTGTATCTGAACGCGGATGGGGAGTCCGCGGATGTGGAGGAAATTGCCGGGGAGTTTTCCTGTCCGGTTCGGCAGGTAAAGCGCGCGGTCGCGCTGCTGAGCCGTTCGCTGGACGAGGTGAACGAGACCGGGATACAGGAATAGGGGAGACGAAAAATGTACGATATTCTGGATTTCGACGCGAATTTCGCGGCGTACTGCGAAAAGTGGATGCAGATGAACAAGGGTCGATTTGCCAACATCGAGCAGATGGAGGACGCGATGCCGGACGTATACATGCACTGGCTGTCCTCTCCGGCGGCGTTTTTAGGCGGCGAGAAGCCGGAGGAATACTTCCAGAAATACGACGACGCGCCGATGCTGGTGAACTGGGTCGCCGAGTATGAGGCGGCGGGCGTGCCCGTGCCGGACGTGCTTCTGGAGCGGATTACCGATCTGGGGCAGAAGAGCGTGCGTCCGCTGATTCGCGCGGCGGCTGACCCGGACAATCCCAAGGGTCTGCGCGTGACGGCGCTCAACCTGCTCAAGGAGATCGACTGCGGCGAGGCGCCGATGGAGACGTGCTTTGCGATTATCGATCGCCGCGAGGGCGAGGACGAGGTCGCGGACGTGGCGGCCGAGCTGCTTCAGAATATCGGGGACGCCTGCGTGCCGGACATTCTTTCACGCATCGACGAGGTTTCCGATGAGGCCAGAGAGACGTATCTGGACGTGCTGTGCAATTTCCCCGGCGACGAGCGCATTTTCACGTCGCTGATGGCGGCGTTCGACGCGCATCCGGAGAAGTTGGCGATGTACGCTTCGCTGCTCGGCAAGCTGGGAGATGACCGCGCGCTGGAGCCGCTGTACGAGAGCCTGAAGCAGCCGGACATCAACTATCTGGACTATCTCGAGGTGCGCAACGCCATTGAGATGCTGGGCGGCACGGTGGACGGCGAAAGAGATTTTTCCGGCGACCCGTATTATGAGACGCTGAAGGGCGTATAAAACCATCAGACAAACGCGCGCGGAGGGGGGTGAGAACGTGTTTTGCGTACGGTGCGGATGGCGAGACCTTGCACACGGGAAGCGATGCATGTATTGCAGGACGCGTCTCGTCTATCCCGCGGATCTGCGCTTCCTGAACGAACGCGACGCGCGCCTGCGCGGGCGGCGTTCGGATGACGAGGGACGCAGCCTGTTTGACCTGCCGCGCGAAAAAGCGAAGGAGCGGAAGTATTCCGAATGGCCGGAGACCTCTTCGAAGAGAAGCTTTTCCGAACGGCCGCGTGAAGACGCGGAAACGGGAAGAGCATCCGAACGGCTGCGCGAGGATGTTTCTTCGACGGAAGGGCTTTCCGGCCGTCTGCGCGACGGCGCGAAGACGGGAGCGTCCTCGGAGAAAAGCCAATCCGACCGGGCGCGCGAGGGCGTCGCTTCGGAGAGGGGCGCTTTCAGCCGAAAGGCGGAGGGCTCTTCCGGGAGAGATCCTTCCGATCGAAAGCGTGAGAACGCGAAGACGGAGAAAGCTGAAAGGTGGAGCCTGTTTGACCGGGCGCGCGAGGAAACGAAGACAGCGGCGCGTCCCGGCTTTGTGGAAAAGGCCGAAGCGTCCGCCAGAGCCCGCGCCGAAAAGGAAGCCGCTCGGTCGGGGCGAAGCCGTGCAGAGAAAACGGGTCAATCAGGTCGGCGCGGCGTTACAGAGAAGGATAGCCGGTCGGAGCAGCGTCGGGTGGCAGAAAAAGCGGATAGGGAGAAGCCGCGCGCTTCGGGAAATCCGGTCGTTCGTCTGCCGGAAAAACGGGCAGGGAACGGCATCGCGCGTCCGGTTGTGCGTCTGCCGGAGAAGCGGAGTGTACGTCCGGGAACGGTAAAATCCGAAAACGAAGGGCACTCCATTCGCGCCGCGCAATGGAAAAGCGCGGGAGAAGAAACGCTGAAAAAGGCGCGGAAGCTCACAAAGTCGGCAGGAAAGGCGTTCAGACGCTTCGGGAATACGCTGGGAAAGCGCGTTCACGGGGGGGATGCGCGCCTGAGCAACCGCGTGAAGCCGTCCGGCCAATCGTCAAAGCCGGTGCGGACGGCAGCGGCCAGAAGGGGAAACGGCATGCGCGGTTCGAACGCGTCCATGCGGATTTCCGGCGCGTCGAGCCGCCGCCAGCCGCAGCGCAGAGTTCCGCCGCGCGGAACACGAAACGCGCGCGCGAATGTCCGTTCGCGGCAGGGCAGAGAGACCTTTCTGGAACGGCACCTGCGCTCGCTGATCGCCATGGCGCTGCTCGCGGTCACGGTGATCGTGTTCTGCGTGTGGAGCACGTCCACCACCTCGGGCAAGCGCACCTTCGCGCAGCTGGGCATAGGCAGCGCGTCCGGATACATATTGCTGGGTGACGATTGCATGGAGTCAGGCAACTACGCCCGTGCCGTGGAGCACTACTATCGGGCGTTGAGTCGGCATACCACCTATGAATCGGCCATCAAGCTGGCGCGAGCCTACCAGATGACCGGCGATACCGACCGCGAAGCCAGCGTACTTCTGCTGTGCGCCGACCGGTTCGAGACCGAGCGCGAGCCCTACGAGCGCCTGAAGGCGCTGTATCCCACCCTGACCCGGCGCCCGGAAACCGTCCAAAACGCCCTGAACCGCGGCGCGCACGTCCTCGGCGACGCGTCGATCGCGCAATGAGAATTGAATCCCTGCGGAGCGGCAAGCGGCCTGCGCACGATGAATGCGCAGGCCATTTCTGCATCCTGTCTACGTTTCGTACGCATGTTTACCGGTAAATGCTTTTCAAAACAGCGCGATTGTGCTATACTTGAACATGAGATATTGTGCGCCGCGGCGGGCGGCGCAGGGATTGCGGAGGATCATACATACATGCGCAAAGTACTGGCTGTTTTGATAATTGTGGCGGCGGTTCTGGCCATTTGCTTCTGGCCGGCCGCGGAAGCGCCTGAACCGGCAAGCGCGGGGAGCGCATCGGTGACGCCGATTCCGACGCCGTCGCCGACGCCGAGCCCCACGCCTACGCCCACACCGACGCCGAGTCCGACACCCACGCCTACGCCTACTCCCACGCCGACCCCGGTGATGGTGGACATGAGCGCGCTGTACGAGGGAATTTCCGACGCGAACGGCGCGAAGGATGTGGCGCGGCTTCAGAATCGTCTGATTGAGATGGGTTACATGGACGGCGGGTACGACGGCATTTACGGCAAGTCCACGGCCAACGCTGTGCGCTTCTTCCAGAAGGTGAACGGTCTGCCGGTGACCGGCGTGGCCGATTACGACACGCTGGTGAAGCTGTATTCCGACGACGCGGTTGTGAATCCGGAGCCTACGCCCACGCCGCTGGCCAAGAGCGTGAAGGGCGACGAGGTGCAGCGGCTTCAGCATGCGCTGGCGCTGTACGGCTTTCTTGACGGCGCGGCGGACGGCAGCTTCGGCGACAAGACCGAGACGGCCGTAAAGGAAGCGCAGGCGTACTATTATCAGCTGATGCAGGCGACCGTTACGCCTACGCCGGCGGCGACGAAGGCATGGATGACGCCTACGCCCACGCCGACGTTCGCGCCTACGCCGGAGCTGACGGCTTCGCCGGACGGAACGGCTGTCGCCCCGGCGGCGACGAAGCAGCCCACGCCTACGCCCACCATCCGCTTCGCGCCGGAGCCGACTCCGTACGCGCCGGACGGCGTGGCGTCGGAGGAGCTGCTCGCATGGCTGCATGGCGGCACATTCGACGTGTATCAGGCCACGGCGCAGCGCGGCGACAAGACTGCCGAGGCCATGCGCGTGCAGCGCAGGCTGGTGTATCTGGGCTATATGCGCAAGGCGGACGGCAATTTCGGCCCGGCCACGGAGCGCTGCCTTGTGTACTTCCAGAAGCTGAACGGGCTGAAGCAAACCGGCGTCGCCGACGAGACGACGCAGCGCAGGCTGTTCTCCGAGAGCGCCGTGAAGTCGGACATCATCGTGACGCAGTATCGCATTACGATCGATCTGAATAAGCAGCGCGTGTACGTCTATGAATGGAATGGTTCCAACTTCGACAACAAGATCAAGGAGTTCAAGTGCTCCACGGGCAAGGACGAAACGCCCACGCCCAAGGGCGAGTTCTGGAATACCGCGCCGCTGACGGAATGGTGGTATTTCAAGGAATTTGACTGCTGGGCGAAATACGCGTGGACGATCGACGGCGGCATCTTCTTCCATTCGGAGATTTACTCCGCGAAGGACGATCGAACCGTTCGTTCGAACACGATCAAGCAGCTGGGCAGGAAGGCGTCGCACGGGTGCGTGCGCCTGTATCGCGACAACGCCAAGTGGATTTTCGACAACTGCCCGGCAGGCACACCGGTAACGGTGAAATGACGGAGGGATCGGATGGGTCACGTGATTCGGTCGGTGGAGAAGGGGAGCATAGCCGACCAACTGGGGATCAGGCAGGGCGACGTTCTTCTGAAGATGAACGGGGAACGACTTCTCGACTGGATCGATTATCAGGCGCTGTCGTGCAGCGACCACATCGTGCTTCTGATTGAGCGCGACGGCGTGCAGACGGAGTACGATTTTGAGAAGGACGACTACGAGCCGCTCGGGCTGGCGTTTGAGAACGATATGCTGGATGGTCTGCGCCTGTGCCTGAACAAATGCCTGTTCTGCTTTGTGGATCAGTTGCCCGCCTGCGCGCGCGACAGCATGCGCGTGAAGGACGACGACTGGCGGCTGTCGCTGATGATGGGCAACTTTGTCACGATGACGAACGTCGGTCCGCGCGAGCTCGACCGCATCATCCGCAGGCACGCGTCTCCGCTGTATATTTCGGTGCACGCGACGGAGCCGGAGCTGCGCAAAAAGCTGCTGGGCAATCCGCGCGGCGGCAATATCATGGAGCAGCTGGAAAAGCTCGCGGCGGGCGGCGTCAGCTTCCACGCACAGGCGGTGCTCTGCCCGGAGCTGAACTGCGGCGAAGCGCTGGAACGGACGATGAGCGACCTGATGGGATTGTATCCGGCGTGCCGTTCGCTCGCGCTGGTGCCCGTGGGTCTGACCGGACACCGGGAAGGGCTGGAAAGCATCCGCATGTTCGACCGGGAGTCGGCGCGCACGGTGCTTCGGCAGGCGGAGCGCGTTCGCGAGAAGATGCTTCGGGAATATGGCACGCGGTTCGTGTTCCCCTCGGACGAATTGTATCTGAAGGCGGAAATGCCGCTTCCGGAGGACGAGGCCTACGAGGATTACGAGCAGATCGACAACGGCATCGGTCTTTGCCGCCAGCTGATCACCGAGTTTGAGGACGCGTACATGGAGCTTCCCGCGAGGCTCAGGCGCGAGGTGAAGCCGCGTCACTCCATCGCCATTGCCACGGGCGTGTCGGCGCAGCCGATTCTGAAGAACCTGCTGGACGCGCATCCGGTGACGGGCGTGGAGATAAAGGTATACGCGATTACGAACCATTACTTTGGCGAGACCGTCACCGTCGCGGGGCTTGTGACGGGCGGCGATCTGGTTGCCCAGATGAAGGACAGGCCGTCGGAGGCAATCCTGATTACCGAGTGCATGATTCGCTCGGAGGACAAGCGCTTTCTGGACAACCTGCTGCTCACCGAGGCGGAGGCGGCGCTGGAACGGCCGATTGTGCCGGTCGGGCGCAGGGGAGACGAGTTTCTGGACGCGATTGTCCGGTTTGCAGAGATTTGAATATGTGCCGCCCGCGGGCGGCTTCAGGAGGATATGAATATGGCACGACCGTTGGTCGCAATTGTTGGCCGCCCCAACGTGGGCAAGAGTACGTTCTTTAATAAGATGTCGGGCAAGCGCATCGCCATCGTAGAGGATACCCCCGGCGTAACGCGCGACCGCGTGTACGCCGACTGTGAGTGGCTGAACCACAAGTTTACGCTGATCGATACCGGCGGCATCGATCCGATGAGCGACGATCCGCTGCTGAAGCAGATGCGCAGGCAGGCGGAAATCGCCATTGAAACCTGCGACGTGATTCTTTTTTTTGTGGACGGCAAGCAGGGACTGACCGCTGACGACGAAACCGTCGCGGACATGCTGCGGCGCTCGGGCAAGCCGGTCATACTGGTCGTCAACAAGATTGACAACATCCGCATGATGGACGGCATTTACGACTTCTATCAGCTGGGCATCGGCGACCCGATTGGCATTTCCTCGGTGAACCTTCTGAATCTGGGCGACCTGCTGGATCTGATTGTCGCGCATTTTCCGGAGGAGAGCGAAGAGGAAGAAGAGACGAACACCATCTCCATCGCCGTCGTCGGCAAGCCCAACGTGGGCAAGTCGTCGCTGGTGAACCGCATCCTGGGCGAGGAGCGCGTGATGGTCTCCGACATCGCGGGCACGACGCGCGACGCGATTGATACCCGCTTCAAGGATGGAGACGACGAGTTTATCATCATCGACACCGCGGGCATTCGCAGGAAGCGCGCCATCGAATATCAGTCGCTGGAACGCTTCTCCGTCGTGCGTTCGCTGGCGGCCATCGACCGCTGCGACGTCGCGCTGCTTCTGATCGACGCGACCGAGGGCGTGAGCGAGCAGGACAGCAAGATTGCCGGCTACATCGACGAGCAGGGCAAGGCGGCCGTGATCGTCGTGAACAAGTGGGACGCGAAGGAAAAGGAGACCGGCACGCTCGAAAAGTACGTGAAGGAAGTGCGCGAGAAGCTGCGCTTCATGGCGTACGCGCCGGTGATCTTCATTTCCGCAAAGACCGGCCAGCGCGTGAACAAGGTGCTGGACACGGTTCGCAGTGTGAACGAGCAGGCTTCGCGGCGCGTGACGACCGGCCTTCTGAACGACATCCTGACTGACGCGCAGACGGCGCTTCAGCCGCCGGCCACATCGGGCCGCAGGCTGCGCATCTATTACGGCACGCAGCAGGCTACCAAGCCGCCCACGTTCGTTCTGTTCGTCAACGACAAGGAGCTTTTGCACTTCTCGTATGAACGGTATCTGGAAAACCAGTTCCGCAAGGCCTTCGGGTTCGATGGAACGCCGATTCGTTTTGTTCTGCGTGAGCGGGAACAGAAGGAGGAATAAATGAAGCAGGTGCTGCTTTACGCGCTTTGCGCGGTGATCGGCTATGCGCTGGGCTGTGTTTCAACGGGCGTAATCGTTTCGAAGCTGTATGGCAGAATTGACATTCGCAACTACGGCAGCGGCAACGCCGGCATGACCAACGTCATGCGCACGCTGGGCTGGGTGCCGAGCTTTCTGACCTTTGCCGGGGACGCGCTCAAGGGCGTGCTCGGCGCGCTGATCGGCCGGTGGATCGGCGGCGAGCTGGGCATGCATATCGGCGGCATCTGCGCGATTCTCGGGCACAACTGGCCGGCGCTGTTCCGCTTCCGCGGCGGCAAGGGCATGAGCACCTCGTTCGGCTATATTCTGGTGGTCGACTGGCGCATCGCACTGGTGCTGCTGGGCATTCAGGTGGTTGTGCTGCTGATTTCCGGCTATATGTCGCTTGCGTCGATTCTTTCGGCGTGCGCGTATGTCGGGCTCGTGTTCGTATTCCACAAGAGCTGGGTCGCGACCGGCGCGGCGATCGTTACCTGCGCGCTTGCGCTGTTTTCGCACCGCGCGAATATGAAGCGGCTGGCCGAGGGCAACGAAAACCGGCTCGACTCCAGAAAAATCACGCAGGTTTCCCGAAAAATGACGAAGGCGCTCAGAAACAGGAGGAAGAAACATGACCAGGAGGATGCTGATCGGTCTTGACATTGGAACGTCCGGCGCGAAGTGCCTGCTTGCCGACGAGACGGGGCGGGTGATCGCCTCGGCGACACGGGAGTATCCGCTTTCCACGCCCCGTCCCGGCTGGGCGGAGCAGAACCCGGAGGACTGGTGGCGCGGTGCGGCGGACGGCATTCGAGCCGTGCTGGCGAAGGCGGGCGCGGACGCGAAGGACATTTGCGGCGTGTCGTTCTCCGGCCAGATGCACGGTCTTGTGGCGCTGGATGCTGAAATGCGCGTGATTCGTCCCGCGATTCTGTGGTGCGACCAGCGTACGCAGAAGCAGTGCGACTGGATTACCGGGCGCGCGGGCGGCGTGGAAGGACTTTTGCGCTACACGAATAACCGCATGCTCACCGGCTATACCGGCGGCAAGCTTCTCTGGCTGCGCGACGAGGAGCCGGAGAATTTCGCGCGGATGAAGATTTTCTGCTGCCCGAAGGATTACATCCGCTTCCGGCTGACGGGGCGGGTGCTGACCGACGTGTCCGAAGCGTCCGGCACCGGCTTCTTTGACACGAAGAACCGCGTGTGGGCCGACGGACTGATTGCGCTCGCCGGGCTGGACAAGGCGATTTTCCCGAAAGCGGTGGAATCGACCGCGCTCGCGGGCTGCGTAACGGCGGAGGCTGCCGCGGAAACGGGACTGCCCGAGGGACTGAACGTGTACGCGGGCGGCGGCGACGCGGTGATTCAGACCACGGGCACGGGGCTGGTGGAGCCCGGCGTGCTGGGCGTGGTCATCGGAACCAGCGGCAATGTTTCGATGGGCATGAGCGGCTTCCATGCGAACCCTGAGGGAAACCTTCAGATGTTCTGCAACAACGAGCCCGGCCTGTGGCATGCCTTCGGCTGCACGCTGACGGCGGGCGGCGCGTTCAGCTGGTTTGTGAAAACGCTGGCGGGCGAGGACGCGGCCGACGCGGCGCGGGAGGGCAAAAACACCTACGCCTACATCGACGAGCGCGTGAAGAATGTGCCCGCGGGCGCAAACGGCGTGCTGTTCGCGCCGTATCTGACGGGCGAGCGCTGTCCGTATCCCGACCCGAATGCGCGCGGCATCTTCTATGGTCTTTCACTGGGCACGACCCGCGCGGATATGGCGCGCGCGGTCATGGAGGGCGTCACGTATTCGCTGAAGCAGGTGGTCGAGCTGATGAGCGCGGAAATCGCGCCGCAGAAGGTCTACCTGTCCGGCGGCGGTGCTTCCAGCGAGGTCTGGAAGCAGATGGCCGCGGATATTTTCGAGCTGCCGGTATACACGATGTCCGCCGCGAAGGAAGGCGGTGCGTATGGCGCGGTGCTGGTCGCAGGCGTCGGCGCGGGTATCTGGAAGGATCTGAAGGAAGCCATCGGCGTGCTGCACGAGGACGAGCGCTTCTATACGCCCGATCCTGCCGCGCGCGAGGCCTACCGGCGCGGATACGAGCGGTATTGCATGCTGTATCCGGCGAATAAGCCGCTGTTTGACAGGGAAGATTGATGCGGTTCAGGATTTTTCAAAACCGTCCTCAGAATTCTTATGAGCCATGACACGAAACTGCCACATTTTTTCGGTATCATGCGATCATGGAGGGATGGAAATGGAAGGATATAAGACAAATTACCGCGTGTTGATCGCGGATGACGATCCGAACGTGCATCAGTCGCTCAGCCCGTATTTCCGCCGGGAGGGCTATGAGATTTTTTCATCCTATGACGGAGAGGACGCGGTGGAGAAGGCGCGCTCGCTCAAGCCGGACATGATCATTCTGGACATCATGATGCCCAGAAAGGACGGGCTTGCGGTGTGCCGGGAGATTCGCAGGGAAGCGAACATTCCCGTGATCATGCTTTCCGCCAAGGGCGAGGAATTCGACAAGCTGCTGGGCTTGGAGCTCGGCGCGGACGATTATATCACCAAGCCCTTCAGCCCGCGCGAGGTGCTTGCGCGGGTGAAGGCGGTTCTCCGCCGTCTTCATGAGATCAAGGACGAGAGCAAGGGCACGATTGTGCGCATTGAGAATCTGGAAATCGACATGAGCGCGTTCATCGTGAAGCTGAACGACCAGCCGGTGCCGTGCACGCCCAAGGAAATCGAGATTCTGTACACGCTGGCCAGCAATCCTGGAAAGGTGTTCAGCCGCGAGCATCTTTTGCAGAGCATCTGGGGCTATGATTTTCTGGGCGACACGCGCGCCGTCGACAGCCACATCAAGCGCATGCGCGCGAAGCTGTGCCTGCCGGAGAACCGGTGGGACATCAAGACGGTGTGGGGCGTCGGCTATCGCTTTGAGATCGGAGAATAAATGCTGAAGCTGAAAACGGAAGGCCGGTCAGGCGTGGGAATCTATCCCAAGATGCTGACCGGCTATATGCTGATTATCGCGGTCGTGCTGTCCATGACGGCGTTTATGACGTATCGTCTGGTGCGCAACTATATCATCCAGACCAACGAAACGGAGCTGGTTGAGAAGGCGCAATATATCGCGATTACCCAGAAAAACGGCCTTGAGTGGAAGCAGCTCAGGCGGTATCAGTCGCTGGTGGACGCGAAGGTCGTGTTCGTCAACCCGGACTATATCGCCACGCAGTCGCCGCCGAGCCCGACCTCAAGGAAAACGCCGGACGAGGAGGACGCGGCGGGGCTGGCGTATACGGAAATCGTATCCAACATGGATCGCCGCATCTTTGACGGCATTTTTGCGGGCGGCACGGTATGCGGGGTGGAAGCGGTTGAGTTCCTGACGGCGAAGATCGTGTACGCCGGCGTGCCGCTGAAGGACGCGCAGGGCGAGATCATAGGCGCGATGATGCTGTTCCGCACCGTCGCGGACGTGGACGTGGTGTGGATGCGAATCGCCACCTATCTGATCGTGGCCGCGGCCTGCGCGATGGTGGTCGCCGTGGCGTTCACTTCGGTGTTCTCGCGCAGCATCACGCGGCCGCTGTGTCTCATGAACGACGTCGCGCGTGCAATGGCCGCGGGCGATTATTCGCGTCACGCGCCCGTGGCACAGGCAGACGAGATTGGGCAGCTGGCGGGAACGCTCAATGTGCTGGCCGACCGGCTGAAGGACGTTATCGAAAACCTGCAAAACGAAAAGAGCAAGCTGGAACAGCTGTTTGAGTCCATCGCCGAGGGCATTGTTGCCGTGGAGCGGGACGGGCAGGTGTTCCATGTGAACGCGCCGGCGCTGGAAATGCTGGAAATCGATCGCTGGGAGGCAGATCACACCCGCGCGCAGGAGCAGCAGCGGCATGTTCTTTCGATGCTGGCGGTGTGCATGGATTCCGGCGAAAAGGAAAGCGCCGTGTGGACGAGCGACTCCGGCCGCGCCATTGCCGCCATTGCTTCGCCGATTCCGGGCGCGGAGGGCGCGTGCATCGGCGCGGTATGCCTGCTGCGCGACGTTTCGGAGGAAACGCGGCTGGAACAGCTGCGGCGGGAATATATCGCGAACGTATCGCACGAGCTGCGAACGCCGCTCACCGGCATTCGCGGCATGGTGGAGCCGCTGATGGACGGCGTTCTGGAAACGGAGGAAGAAAAGAACGACTGCTATCAGGTGATCTACCGCGAAACGCGAAGGCTTGAAAAGCTGATCGGGGAGATGCTCGATCTTTCGCGTCTGCAGGACGGCCGAGCACAGATGGAGCTGGAGGCGATTTGCGTGGAGCCGGTGCTGGAACGCGCGGTCGAATCCGTGGCCAGACTGGCCGAGGACGCGGGCATCGAGCTGACGGTGGACGCGGATGAGGGCGCGGTATGCATGGGCAACGAAGAGCGCATCATACAGGTGCTGATCATTCTGCTGGACAACGCGCTGAGCTTTACGCCGACCGGCGGGCACATCGCGGTTCGAGCGAAGAAGGACGGGCGGTTTGTGGAGCTTTCCGTGCACGATGACGGCGCGGGAATCGAGCCGAAGGATCTGCCGTACATTTGGGAGCGGTTCTACAAGGCGGATAAATCGCGCATGCGCACCAAGGGCACGGGACTGGGACTGGCCATTGCCAAAAAGGTCGTGGAGCTGATGGGCGGCACGATCGGCGTACAGTCGGAGGTCGGGAAAGGTTCTGCCTTTACGCTTCGTCTTCCGTCTGCGGATGCACCGGCTGACAACTGACGTCGCCGGTGCGCTTTTTTTCTCCGCGAAGGAACAGGCGCGCAAGGGGCTTTTCAAACAGGTAGGTAACGAGCGTGGCCAGCAGCAGCGCGCCAAGGAAGCAGACGAGCGTATAGTGCCGCTGCCAGACGGTTTCGGAATAGAACTGCGGGTTGCTGGGCGCGGAATAGGCGGGAAAGCGCCAATATTTCAGCTGCAAAGCCAGCGGATGGTGCCAGATGTACGCCTGAAAGCTGACGGAGGACAGGAAGCGCATCACGCGGTTCCCAAACAGAAACTGGAACGGCCGGAGCGCGTGGGACGCGGAAACGAGGAAGATCGACGTGAGGAACGAAACCGCGTATCGCCGCTGCATCTGGCCAAGGCGCAGGGCGGTGTAGTCGCCGGAGCCCGCGAGGGTCTGCGCGCGGATCAGCTGGCAGACGCCATAGATACAGGCGACGGACACGAGCGTCAGAAGCGCCGACGCGGCGCGATTGGGCTTGAAGGAACGCGCGGCGGCCTGATAGGCGTAGGCCGCAAGCATGCCGTTCGCGAACACGTCCAGCATGGCGGGCAGCTGATTGAGCACGTGCGTGGTATCCGAAAGCCTTGCCGCGTAGCCGAAGCGGAAGGCCAGCGCGGCGGCGGTCATGGCGGCGTAGGTGAGCAGGGGATATTTGCGGAACGCGCGCGCCAGCAGCGGGAAGAGCAGGTAAAACTGCACCTCGATCGTCACCGTCCACAGAACCACGTTCAGATGGGTATAGGTGTAGGCGGCGGGAAAGAATACGTTTGTAAACGTGAGGTGGGTCAGAAGATCCTTCCACATTTCGGCGGAGGAAGCGTATTGATGCTGGGGCAGCGCCACGCAGAACAGCATCACAAACACGCACAGCAGGTAGCTGGGCAGGATGCGCACGGCGCGCTTTTTATAGAACGCGCGCGCGGACGGCGACGGTGCGCCGGAAACCGCGGCGCGCGCCCACGGGAGGAAGAGCAGAAAGCCGCTCAGCGTCAGAAGCGGCTCCACCAGCATATAGCCGCTGCGCACCAGCCAGTTGAAATCCTCACCGAGAATGGAAGGGTTGAGCCACGACTGCTGCCAGATGTGGAACCACATGACGACACCCACGCACAGCGCGCGAAGGCCGTCGGCCACGGGCACATAGCGTTCCGAAGCCGGACGAAGCAGAAGGGAATCCCAGTTAACGCGTGTTTTCATAGGCCTCCAACAAAAAAGAGGCGCTCATCGATTTTCGTGAGAACCTCTTACTATGCCGGTGGCGGGGGTCGAACCCGCACGGGTGATTAGCCCAACGGATTTTGAGTCCGCCTCGTCTGCCAATTCCAACACACCGGCTTGCCGATGAACGACCTTTGTATTATACTATACGTTCGAAAAAAAATCAACCCCTTGGCAAAAAAACAAATGGCGTGTATAATACCAGAGGGCATGCCAATGAGACGGGAGGGAAAACGGGTGCAGACGGATGAAGAACGGCTGGTGGAAAGCGCCATCGGCGGCGATGCCTATGCCTTTGAACAACTGATGGGAAAGCACGAGGCGCGCATGTACGCGGTCGCGCTGCGCATGTGCGGCAATCGCGAGGACGCGCAGGACAGCCTGCAGGACGCGATGCTGCGCATATATAAGGCCCTTGGCAGCTTCAAGGGTCAGTCTTCCTTTGCTACGTGGGCGTATCGAATCACGATGAATACCTGTCTGGATAACCTGCGGCGCAAGAAGGTGCGGCAGGCGCAGTCGCTGGACGCGCTGCTGGACATCGGCTGGTCGCCCGCGGATGAGGACGCTTCGCCGGAAAAGCACGCGGACAACGCCGAGATGCGCCGCGCGCTTTCCAGAGCCATTCAGCTTTTGCCGGAGGACATGCGCTCCGCCGTCGTGCTGCGCGACGTGCAGGGCTACAGCTATGAGGAAATCGCCGAAATATTGGAAGCGAACGTCGGCACGGTGAAAAGCCGAATCAGCCGCGGGCGCGAAAAACTTCGAAATGTTTTATCCGCACAGGCGGAACTATTTGGCCGCAGGCGCGTCTAACTATACGAGAAAGGAGGTGCGAGGCCAATGATGGAACAGAAAATGAGCTGCGAGAGGTTCATGGGTCAGCTGGATGCGTATCTGGACGGCGCGCTTACCGCGGAAGAGATGCGTCAGATGGAAGCGCATGCGGATGAATGCGCGAAATGCGCGGAGGAGCTGAACGCGGGCAGGCAGCTGGTTCAGATGCTGCGCGGATTGGACGACGAAATCGTCGTGCCGCTGGACGTGCAGGCGGGGTGGCGTCGCGCCGTCAGAAAAGAGATTTCGGCGAAGAAGAGGAAGAACTGGTATCGCGTGCTTGGAACCGTCGCCGCCGCGCTGGTCGTGATGATCGGAAGCACGTTCGCGATGCGCGGAACCGATATGGTCGCGTTTTCCAACGAGCTGAGCCCGAACGAAACGTCTGGGAATACATACGTTGCGGCGGGCGCGCCCGTGGGGCGGCGAATCGCGGCGAAGCAGGGTGACCAGGCAAAGGTCATGCTGATGTCCGCCGCGGACGCCGGAGCGCCGGTTGTGTTTGAAACGGACGGCGAAGAGCAGCAAAAGAAGGTCTCCGACGTCGTACTGGAAGACGAAGGAGCGATGGGCAGCAGGCAGACTGCAACCGCGTCGGACGCGACCCCGGCTGAGCCGCTCGTCATGTCGTCGATGCCGGCTACGCCCGAGGAGACGCCGAAGCCGACGGCTCCGCTGCTGGTGTACGGCGCGAACCGCGAAGCGGAAACGGAGAATTTCGATCAGGAGCGCGACACGCTGAAGGCGCTCGTGAGCGAATACGACGGCTATTTTGCTTCCGACCTGCTGACGCAGAGCGACGGCGCGCGCTGCCTGACGAGCGAGATTCGCGTTCCCGCGGAAAGACTGGACGAGTTTGTGACCGCGCTGGATGACGTTGGAACCACCCTTTCTCTGGAATCCACAGCGAACGACGTGGCTGCCTACTACTACGACGCGGATGCGAGACTTGGAACGCAGCAGGCGATTGTCGCGCGGCTGAATCAGCTGATTCCCGAAGCGCAGGGCGACGAGCTTCAGGCGCTGAACGATCAGCTGGAAGAGGCCTATGCCGCGATTGACGAGCTGCAGAAGCTTCTGAACCGGTACGATTCCGACATTTCCTACGCTACGGTACGCATGACGCTGTGGGAGAAGAGCCAGTTCGCGCCGGAGCCCACGAAGGAACCGACGCTGGGCGAGCGCAGCCGTTCCGGCTTCCAGCAGTCGCTGCATGCCGTGGGCAAGTTCTTCCGGGACATGGTCGTGTCGCTGGCGGTGATCGCGCCGGTGGCGGGCATCCTGATCGTCGTGGGAATTGTTGTGGGCGTGATCATCTACACTATTCGAAAAAAGAAAAAGTAAGAGGTGAGAACGAATGAAGAGAATGCTGAAAACCCTGCTGCTTGCCTGTCTGATCGCGCTGATGGTCTTTACGGCCTGCGCCGATGGGAAGGATAAGACAGAAATCAACGTGAACGGAAGCGGCGAGGTGCTTGTGGCCGCGGATACGGCGGTCATCACGCTGGGCATCACCACGCGGAACAAGGACGTACTCAAGGCGCAGAACACAGTGAACGCGACCATCGAGAAAATTCGCGCGGCGCTGATTGAGAACGAAATCAAGAAAGAGGACATCAACACCGACCGTCTGAGCATCTATGCCATATATGACTACTCGAATAACGTGGAGCGGCTGACCGCGTACAACGCCAGCTCCTATCTCGCCATTCGCACCACCGATATGGACATGGTGGGGAAGATTATCGACATCGCATTCGGCGCGGGCGCGAACACGCTGAATGACATCGGGTTCTCCGCGTCCGATACCGAGGAGGCTTCCACGGAAGCGCTGACCGCCGCCGTGAAGGACGCCCGCAGGAAGGCGGAGATCATGGCCGCCGCGGCCGGGCTGAAGATCACCGGCATTGAATCGATTACCGAATCGTATTCCTACAGCGGTGACAGCGGCGTGAACGCGTTCTATAAGAATGCCGTCATGGCCGACGAAGCCACGGGCGCGAGCACGCTGGTGCAGGCCTCCAAGCTCAAGGTGAGCGCGAGTGTCTCTATCGTCTTTGAAGCCGAATAACGGATAATTGCCAAAAGCGCCTTCGGAAGGAGTTCCTTCCAAGGGCGCTTTTTCGGTTCAGGCTTTGCGGCTGGCGCAGTCGCCGGAGCAGCCGGTTTTTCCCTTTGAGCAGTTCCCCTCAAGGCGAATGCCGTCGGCGGTGATCCTCATGGGGATGAGGTTGTCGCTTGAGGAGTCGAGCCGGGCGAAGCCGCAGCGGGTTCGTGCGGCTCAGCTCTTGCAGTTGGCGCAGTCGCCGGAGCATCCGGTTTTTCCCTTTGAGCAGCTCCCCTCAAGGCGAATGCCGTCGGCGGTGACCTTCATGGGGATGAGGTTGTCGCTTGAGGAGTCGAGTCGTGCGAAGCCGTAGCGGGCGAAAAACGGGACGACGGGGGCGGGGACGTCGGCATAGACGGACGCGGCGTTTAATTGCTGAGCGCGGTAGAGCAGCATGCGGGCGAGCAGGTCGCCCAGATGGTTCCTGCGCCGGTCGGACAGCACGCCAAGGCGATCGATGCGGAAATGGCTGTCCGCGTCGATGTACAGCCGGCCGCTGCCGCAGGGTGCGTCGTCTTCATCGAAGGCCAGCGCGAAAAAGGCCATCCCGTCCTGCGGCTCGCGCGCGACGCCGGAGAATTCGGGAACCTGCGCGCGCACCGCGAGAACCGCGTCAATATTATCCATGCTGGAAAGAAATTTTCCGCGAAACATGATGAACCTCCCGTAGATGCGTTTCTTCTATTATAAGCCCGCGGCTCATGTTTGGCAAGAACTTTGCCGGAAATCGCAGGTATTTTCGTCGCGTGTGCCTTGCACGTGATGTTGTGGGAATGCTTGACAGCAGTGGCAGACTTGAAGTAAAATACAAATATAATTACTCCCGCAATGGCATATGTTGATTCAAATAAAATAATTTTAGAAACGGAAGTGATTGCGTGAAAATATTTAAAAGAACAACCGAGTACAAACCGCTCATTATTCAGGCGGATAAACCTTTTCAGGAAATGACAAAGAAAGAAGCGGATGCGTACAGCGAGTGGTTTTTATCAAAGATAGACGAAAGATCGGACTATTTGCGCGAAATCGTATCGGAGGGTCTGCATATTGACATAAAGCAACTGGACTTCACACTGGATTCAACGCTATTAATATGGAAATGGTTTTTGAAGGAGGCGAAACTGGCTAAAACGCCTCAGAGCGAATTAAATAATATACGTGAAGGATTGCGTGGTATGCCACAGTCGTTTATCGACCATATGGTAGAAATGGCGCGAGTGGAGCTTAGCATTCGCACGGAATATATACTGAGAGACATTGGAATGTATCTCGGGAAGATGTTCATATCAAATTATGAAAATCTTCGGTGGACAATCAAATATAAACCAAAAAGCTATATATACGTAAATGTACCGATTATAGTTGGGTTTGTTGATGATAAACCAGAGTACCCGAAACCATTCCATCCCG
>SFHK01000096.1 GCA_004556395.1 Clostridiales bacterium | reverse complement strand
GCGACGCGCGCGATGATTTATTACAACAACGTCGAGCTTCAGAAGGCCTGCGGCGCGCAGATCGTCGTGGCGGCGGTGAAGACGCTGAACGGCCTGACGCGCGAGGATTACGCCTACCGCCTGATCAACGAATGGGGCGTGGGCGACAAGACCGGGAACAATGGCGTAGTGCTGCTTTTAGCCATTGAAGAAGACGACTACTACCTCACGACCGGAACCGGCATGGAGCGCCATCTGGACGCGGGCGCGGCCAAGGCGATGCTGGATAAGTACCTTGAGCCGGACTTCGCGAAGAAGGACTACGACGCGGGCATCCGCAAGATTTTGAAGCGCTCTTCAAGCGCGTGAACAGCGTGTACCGCGCGGGCGTAACCTTCCGGGACGCGTCCAGCTGGCAGACGACTGCCGCACAGACGAATCCGCAGGAAATCGAAGCGGAGAAAGAAGCGGGCAGCGAGACAGGCTTTATCATCATCGTTGCCTTCATACTGATCATATTCATGTTTCTGCGCGTCGGCTCATGCGGCGTTCACACTCCCTTTGGCGCGTGGTTCTGGTATGGCTGTGTGGGCGGCATGCGCCCCTCGCGCCGCGGCTGGCACGGCCGTGGCTCCCGCCCGTCATCCTTCGGCGGCCGCGGTTTCGGCGGTGGCCGCGGCGGCTTTGGCGGCGGGTTCGGCGGTGGCGGCATGGGCCGCGGCGGCGGAGCCGACCGCGGTTGACGGCGAACGGCGGTTCCGGACAAGGCTTCCCCTATTCCCGCGTTCCGGCGGCATTTGAAGCGGCGGAGCCGGCCGCGGTTGACGGCGAACGGCGGTTCCGGACAAGGATTCCCCTATTCCCGCGTTCCGGCGGCATTTGAAGCGGCGGAGCCGGCCGCGGTTGACGGCGAACGGCGGTTCCGGACAAGGCTTCCCCTATTCCCGCGTTCCGGCGGCATTTGAAGCGGCGGAGCCGGGCGCGGCTGATGCCGAACGGTAATGCTTCCGTCCGATATTTCCGGACAAGGCTTCCCCTATTCCCCGCGCTTCGGCGGTGGGTATGGGAGAGAACGAACAGCAATACTTCCGTCCGGCGGTTCCGGACAACGCTTCCCATACTCTGCGCTTCTGCGGCGGGTACGGGAGAGAACGAACGGCAGTTTCCTGTCCGGCGGTTCCGGACAAGGCTTCCCCTATTCCCACGTTCCGGCGGCATTTGAAGCGGCGAAGCCGGGCGCGGTTGACGGCGAACGGCGGTTCCGGACAAGGCTTCCCCTATTCCCGCGTTCCGGCGGCATTTGAAGCGGCGAAGCCGGCCGCGGTTGACGGCGAACGGCGGTTCCGGACAAGGCTTCCCCTATTCCTGCGTTCCAGCGGCATTTGAAGCGGCGAAGCCGGGCGCGGCTGATGCCGAACGGTAATGCTTCCGTCCGACATTTCCGGACAAGACTTCCCCTATTCCCCGCGCTTCGGCGGTGGGTATGGGAGAGAACGAACAGCAATACTTCCGTCCGGCGGTTTCGGACAAGGCTTCCCCTACTCCGCCTTCTGCGGCGGGTACGGGAGAGAACGAACGGCAGTTTCCTGTCCGGCGGTTCCGGACAAGGCTTCCCATACTCCGCCTTCGGCGGCGGGTACGGGAGAGAACGAACAGCAATGTCCCTGTTTGGCGGTTCCGGGCGGGGGCTGAATTGAAGGGAGAGAAAACACATGAAGCGCGAAACCTGTATGTTTAAGCCCTACGCGGGCTCGATGGACGAATTTGCGCGCGCGATTCGCGCAAAGGCCGAGGTGATTCAGGCAAAATGCGAGAGGATCGGGGCAAAAAACGCGTCGGCATGGACGGTGGCGGGCTTCGTGTATTTCTACGCCGAGTTCGACGACGACAACAAGGTCGGTCTCAGGGAGCTGCTCGCCACGTGGCGCGGCGAGCTCGCAGCCATGGGCGTGATTCTCGCGTTTCCCGCGGAAATGCGCCTGATGTACCACGACATCGGCGTCGTGCGCGAGGATAAGCACCTGATTCGCCGCCGCGTGTTCGCCACGCACCTCAAGCCCGGCTGCGCCGACGAATACCAGGCGCGCCACCAGAAGCTCATCGACGCGCGCGGCGACCGCGTGACCGACGGCCCCGAGAGCAACTTCACCATCCATTGCGCGCTGGACGAATACATCTTCGGCTACTGCGAGCTGGTCAAGTCCTACGACCACGAAATGACCGAGGAGGAAAAGGCGCAAACCATCGCGTGGGAGACCCGCCAGCTGGAAATCATGGACTGGTACACCGACGACGTGGACTGGATCACCGGCGAAACGCACGAGAAAATCCAGAACCTGTTCCTACAGAAGGGATACGAGGAATAAGCAGATCCCCCTGCCCGCCGCGAGTCAATGCCGGCGGGTGTTTTTTCGCCGCGCCGCGTCCACCGTCCGCCCTGCGACCGCGAAACGACCGAGGAGGAAAAGGAGCAAACCATCGCGTGGGAAACCCGCCAGCTGGAAATCATGGACTGGTACACCGACGACGTGGACTGGATCACCGGCGAAACGCATGAGAAAATCCAGAACCTGTTCCTGCAGAAGGGATACGAGGAATAAGCCCCCGCGGTCACGAAATCCCGGAGGAAAAATCGCGGATGAGTATACCAGCGAAACGCACGAGAAAACAAGATTGCGAGAGCCTGCCGCGGGGATGCGGCAGGCTCGAATTGGTTTGGGGGGGATTATCCGATACGGCGGAGGTGGATGACTTTACTGGTGAAGTCGCCGGGGAGGTGGAGCCAGAGGCCATAGCGGGTGAGGGCGGCGCCGGAGCAGGTATTGCCGTCGTCGTCCATGTAGACGGCGGACTCATCGAGGCCGGAGGCCCTGAGGAGGAGGTGCGGGGTGGCGGGCCTGGTCATGAGGCGGTAGGCGCAGATGAGAGCCTCGGAGTTATCCCTCGCGCGGAACTGCCACGCGGCGTAGGGGTGGTCGAACGGGGAGAGCAGGCGGGTGAATTCGCCCGTGCGGACGAGGGTGCGCACCTGCTTTTCGCGCTCGATGAGCCGCCGGACGGTTTCCGCGTCGGCGTCGGAGAGCTGGGACAGGTCGAGCTCGAAGCCGAAGTTGCCGCCCAGCGCCACGTCGCCGCGGGTCTGCATGGCGGTGGTACGGCCGGTCTGGTGGTTCGGGACGGCGCTGACGTGCGCGCCCATGGCGCAGGGCGGGTAGACGAAGGACGTGCCGTACTGGATGAACATGCGCTCGGCGGCGTCGCTGTCGTCGCTCGTCCAGGTCTGGGGCATATAGTAGAGCATGCCGGGGTCGAAGCGTCCGCCGCCGCCGGAGCAGGATTCAAACAGGATCTCCGGGAAGCGCGCGGTGATCTCCTCCAGCACGCGGTACAGGCCCAGCATATAGCGGTGCTGGGTTTCCTTTTGTCTTTCGGGGGTCTGCGCGCCGGAGAACGGCTCGGTCATGTTGCGGTTCATGTCCCACTTCATGTATTCGATGCGGGCGCTTTCGAGCACCGCGGAGACGCTTTCGATGATGTAATCCTGAACCCCTTTGCGGGAGAGGTCGAGGATCAGCTGATTGCGCATTTCCACGCGGGCGCGGCCGTCCACGTGCAGGCACCAGTCGGGATGCGCGCGGTAGAGGTCGCTGTCCGGCGAGATCATTTCCGGCTCAAACCACAGGCCGAACTTCAGGCCGAGGTCGTGCAGCCTGTCGGACAGGCCGTTCAGGCCGCCGGGCAGCTTTTCAGGGTTGACCACCCAGTCGCCCAGCGAGCAGTTGTCCGTATTGCGCTTTCCGAACCAGCCGTCGTCCAGCACCAGCATTTCCACGCCCAGCTCCTTCGCGCGGCGGGCGATCTGAAGGATTTTTTCCTCGTTGAAGTTGAAGTAGGTGGCCTCCCAGTTGTTGATCAGGATGGGACGGTCGCGCTCGAACCATTTGCTGCGCATCAGGTTCTCGGAATACAGGCGATGGAACGCGTGGGACATGCCGTTCAGGCCGTCCGGCGAATAGACCATGGCAGCTTCGGGCGAGACGAAGGTTTCGCCGGGCTCCAGCTTCCATGTGAACACGTCCGGGTTCAGGCCGATGGACAGGCGGCTGTTTTCGGTGTTGTTGACGTAGGACAGCGCTTCGAAGCTGCCGGAGTAGACAAGGCTGACCGCCCAGACCTCGCCGGAGAATTCCGTGGCGCTCTTTTCGCACAGCGCGAGGAAGGGATTCGACTCGTGGCCGGACGCGCCGCGCTGGCTGAAGATGCGGTATTCGCCCTCGCCCTGCGTCTGGCGCATGACGTGGCGCTCGCGCGCCCACGCGCCCTTCAGGTGAATCACGTCGTAGCCGCTGCCGTGCACGGGCGCGGAGGCGGACAGAACGCCGTTTATCTGCATGTCCTCGCCGCTTTCGTTTTTCAGGCGCAGGCTGCGGGTGATGGCGCCGGTGCGTTCAAACACGCCGTACACGGCGGTCACGCGCAGGCCGGTCAGCCTGTCCATGAGCTCGATTTCCAGCGTTTCCGCGTCGCCCTCCCTGCGCGCAAACGTCGCGGGCAGGCCGGGCAGGCGGTTTTTGCCCATGTAAATCGCGTGGGAAACGTAGGTCAGCTGCACCATGTCGTTGCCCTTCGCGTTCGTCGCCGCCACGGCGGGCTCGCCGTACCAGCCGCTTCCGCGGGTGGGAAGCTCCCACGGCAGCGCGTTTGTGCGCGGGTCGAAGGACGCGAGCGTGGGATAATGGCTGAAATCGGGCGAAAGCGCGCCGTCCGGCACGCGCGCGCCCCAGTGCTGGTTCAGCAGCCGGCCGTCCTCGTCCACATGCAGGACATAGCTGGCCTTGCCGGCGCCGAGATAAAAGCTTTTCTGGTTTTCATCGTAAAAAATGCTCATGCTGTCGCCTCCTGTTCGGATGGAAGCAGGATACCACATTTTCGCCCCGAGCGCAAGAGGGGCGCGTGACAGCCATACTAAACTTTTGGTCGCATGATACTGAATTTTAACGCGCGGAGAACCCTTCGGGCATTGACAAAACGCGCCGCGTGGTTTAATATTATCCGCGCTGCGGTTTAGTGATTCTAAACTCCGGGGAGGCGAAAGCGGCATGGAGCAAATCGGAGAGAAGATCAAGCGGCTGCGCCTGCAGCGCGGGCTTACGCAGGAGGAGCTGGCCGACCGGTGCGAGCTGTCCAAGGGCTTTATCTCGCTTGTCGAGCGCAACCTGACCAGCCCGTCGATCGCGACGCTGGAGGACATACTGGCCTCGCTCGGCAGCGACCTGAGCGCGTTTTTCGCCCGCACGGGCGACGAGCGGGTGGTGTTCGGGGACGACGACATCTGCGTGAAGGAAGACGTAGAAGGTCTGAAGGGGCACATCCGCTGGCTGGTGCCCACGGCGCAGAAAAACAGCATGGAGCCGATTCTGGTGGAAATGGCCGCGGGCGGCGAAACGGAGATGCAGGATCCGCACGAGGGCGAGGAATTCGGCTACGTGCTCTCGGGAAGCGTGATCATCGAATTGGGCGAGCGCCGCATCCGCGCCCGCAAGGACGAAAGCTTCTATTTTAAACCCGTCGCGCCGCATCGCATTGTGAACGCGGGAAAAACGCCCTGCCGGGTACTTTGGGTGGCCACGCCGCCCAGCTTCTGACAGACAAGGAGAGAGTGCTATGTACGAGGATACGAGACTGATCGAGCTGAAGGGCATCAGCAAGGCGTTCGGAGAGACGCAGGTGCTTCACAATGTCGATATGTACATTCGCCGCCGCGAGTTTGTCACGCTGCTGGGGCCGTCCGGCTGCGGAAAGACCACGATGCTGCGCATCATCGGCGGCTTTGAAACGCCCGACGCCGGGCAGGTGATCTTTGACGGCAAGGACATCGCCTCCGTGCCGCCGTATCGCCGCCGCGT
>SFHK01000004.1 GCA_004556395.1 Clostridiales bacterium | reverse complement strand
GTGGGTAAGTCGCCCCTCACGGAGGGGCGTGGATTGAAACCGGCCAGTGAAGATGGTCTGTGATTTTCGTTGTCGGTCGCCCCTCACGGAGGGGCGTGGATTGAAACACATTGTCGTTATTTTTGATAAACAATGCGAAATGTCGCCCCTCACGGAGGGGCGTGGATTGAAACGTAATATTGCGCAAATTGCCCGTGGTTTTCCACACGTCGCCCCTCACGGAGGGGCGTGGATTGAAACCACGTATAGTTTGATATTTCCGTCAAAAAGTTCACGTCGCCCCTCACGGAGGGGCGTGGATTGAAACGACCAACGGCGCGGGCACGCTGAGCCCGGAAAGGTCGCCCCTCACGGAGGGGCGTGGATTGAAACAATCTCCGCCGCCTGTTCCTGCGCCGCGGCGGGCGTCGCCCCTCACGGAGGGGCGTGGATTGAAACAGGCGATCGAGGAGCGCATGCAGCGCGAGCAGGCGTCGCCCCTCACGAAGGAGTGTGGAAATGACGTCTAATACGCTCATGCGTTTCTCCTGTCGTCCTCTCTGAAGCGGAAGCAGAAATGGTGCTTTCGTTTTCGTGATGAAGTTGGTGGTGAGACTGTTTAGAAGCGATGAGGGAAGAAGATGTAAGAGTTGAAATCGATTATGCGGCTGCTGGGGGCTTTGCGGGCTCGGCAGGAGAGGGGGAAACAGTTCAAATGGAGATAGAAGGTGGGGTACTGTTTACGCTTTGAGGTTAATGGTTGTGTTTGAAGTAGGTGGCAAGGACTTGATTTCGATTATGCAGTTGTCGAGGTTTTTGCAGGCTCGGTAGGAGAGATAGGAAACAGTTCAAATGGAGATAGAACGTGGAGGTCTGTTTCCGCTTTGAGGTTAATGGTTGTTTTTGAAGAGGCGGGAAAGGGCTTGATTTCGATTATGCAGTTGCCGGGGTTTTATGGACTTGGAGGGAGATAGAGGAGACGGTTTGAAACGGAGACAGAGCGTGGAGTCTGCTTCCGCTTTGAGGTTAATGGTTGTGTTTGAAGGGATGGGAAAGAACTTGATTTCGATTATGCGGTTATTGATGAGCCTGCGAGTCCGGCGGAAAAGATGAGTCGAAGCGGAGACAGACGTTGGGATTCTGACTCCGCTTTGAGATTAACGGTGTTTAGGCAGGGGACTGCAGGGGCTTGATTTCGATGGTGCGGCCGCCGAGGGTTTCGTAGACGCGGTGGGAGATGGAGAGGACGGTTCGGCCGGCGGAGGCGCGGCGAAGGGCGTCCAGAACCTGTGCTTCCGTTTCCGCGTCGAGGTTGGCGGTGATTTCGTCCAGAAGCAGGATGGCCGGGTCCGCGGCGGCGGCGCGCGCGATGGAGAGCAGCTGCCATTCGCCCTGCGAGAACATGCCGTCCGAGCAGGGGGTATCGTAGCCGGAGGGGAAGCTGCGGATGGCGGCGTCAAGTCCGGCGAGCTGCGCGGCTTTTTGCGCCATTTCGCGGGTGATGCGAGGGTCGCCGAGGGTGATCTGATCCAGAACGGTTCCGGGCACGCGGGCAAAATGCTGTTCTACGCAGCCGATGCAGCTTCGGCGCGCGCGATCGGAAATCTGCGAAACGTCGGTATTGCCGATGGTGATGGAGCCCTTTTCCGGCTGGTAGAGTCCCAGCAGCAGGCGAAAGACGGTGCTTTTGCCTGCGCCTGTCCGTCCGACCAGCGTCACCTGTTCGCCGGCCTTCACGGTGAAGGAGAGGTCGGCGAGCACGGGATGGTCGCCGTAGCCGAAGGTCACATGCGAGAATGCGATGTCTCCGCGCGGACTGTCCGTGGAAATCCGGCTGTCGGCTTCAGATGCGTGAGAAGCGTCGGTGGCGGGAATCGTGCGCTCGGGCTGGGCGAGGAACGCGTCGATGCGCTTTACGCCGGCCATGGCAGACTGGATCGTCTGGATCTCCATGCCAAGGCTCTCGATGGGGGAGAAGATGCGCGAGATATAGTTGATGATGGCGACGGACGTGCCGACGGACATGCCGAACAGCGTCAACACATTCGCGTTCCCGGAGGCGGACAGCAGCATGACGACGCCGACGACCACCGCGTTGAGAACCAGCACTGCCGGCGAGTAGATCGCGTCGTAAAAATTCGTCTTTTCCACGGCGGCGTAGCTTTCGCCGATGCGGCGATCGTAGCGGCGTCCCATGTAGGATTCGAGTCCCAGCGCGTGGATGGTGCGGATGTTGTGCAGCGCTTCCGGCACCTGCCCGGAGATGGCGGCGACGGCGTGGCGGTTTTCCAGCTGTGCCGAAAGCATCCGCTTCTGTACGTGGCGCGTAAAGACGGTCAGAACCGGCATGACCAGCAGAAGGAGCACGGCGAGCCCGGGGTTCTTCACGGCGATGACCGCGAAGATGGAGAGGATGCGGCAGGCGTCCGCCGCCATGGAGATGACGCCGGAGGTGAACAGCGCTTCGACGGTGTCCACATCGCCGGAGAAACGCGCGGCAACCTCGCCGGGATTCTGCGCGGAAAGCGTCGCCGCGGACAGGTGGGTGAGCTTGCGGGACATTTCGGAGCGCAGCGCGTGGGTCATTCTCTGGCCGAACATTTCAAGCAGGGTTTCCTGCGCGGAGGAAAGCACGCCTTCCAGCGCGAGACTGCCAAAGTACAGCAGCGCCGCGGTGAAGGGCAGCGACAGGCCGCCCGTCAGCGTGTCGATGACGCGCGCCAGCAGAAGCGGCGGCAGCAGGGACGCGAGCACGCTCGCGATGGCGCACAGGATGGTCCCGGCGCTCAGAAGCCGGTGCGTCGCGGCCGCTTCGCGGATGGCGGAAAATACGCCGGTTTTGCGATTACGCTTCATGGTTTGCACCTCCCGTCTGGCTTTCGTAGAGGGCGCGATACGCGGGAATGGACGCGCACAGCGCTTCGTGCGTTCCCGTGGTCGCCTTGCCGTCCTCCATGTAGATGATCTGGCTCATTTCCGGGAAATGGTAGAGCCGGTGAGAGATCAGAAGCACGATTCGATCCCGCGCGTAGGCCTTGAGGTTTTCGAACACGACGTCCTCGGTCGAACGGTCGAGCGCGGAGAAGGGATCGTCCAGAATGAGGACGGGCCGCGGATGCGCCAGCGTTCGCGCCAGCGCCAGCCGCTGCGCCTGACCGCCGGAGAGCCGCACGCCGCTGCTGCCTGCCACGGTTTCCGCGCCTTCCTCCATGGCGCGCACCTCGCCGTCCAGCGCAGTCATGGAAAGGTATTTCCACGCGTCGCCCTCGTCTCCGCACAGGACGTTCGCGGTCACGGTGTCGTTCCACAGCTCCGGGTCGTGTCCCAGATAGCCGACCGTCGAGGAAAGCTCTCTCGGCGTAAGGGCGGAAAGCTCTTTTCCGCCGAAGCGGATGGAGCCGCCGTAGGGCTGCTCGCACAGGAACGTGCGTCCCAGCGTGGATTTTCCGCAGGCGACGGGGCCGGTCACACCGATGATGTCGCCCGGTTTGGCGGTAAACGACAGGTTCTCAAACACAGGTGCGTCGCCCTCGTAGCCGAAGGAAAGCTGCGACACGTCGAGCGTCTGCGCGGACGGGATTTCCAGCGGAGCCAGCGCTTCCGGCGTTTTCATCAGGGGACGGATGCGCTTCCACGAGACCTCCGCGCGCTGCACGGAGTTGAACAGCTTAGCGGCCTTGGAGGATTTGGTGGACATTTTCACAAAGCAGGACAGGAACGTGGTGAACGCGGCAATGTCCCACGCGCGCCAGCCCGTGCCCAGCACGTTCTTCGCGCCGAACCACAGGATGAACAGGACGCTGAGGTTCGACATCACCAGATACAGCGGCGGCAGCGCCGACTGCCACACGTTTGCGCGCACGGCGGTCTTTTCATAGTTGTCCAACGCTTCCTCATACCGTTCCTCGCGGACGTCCTCACAGCCATAAATTCGATAGGTAACGGCGTTCCGTGCGCGGTCGAGCGTGGCGGTGCTGAGCGCTGAGGCTGCTTTTTTGTAGGCCGCGCCCGCGCGCTGTACCGGTTTTTTCATCAGCTCCGCGCAGATGTAGGAGATCGGCGGGAAGATCAGGCACAGAAGCGCCAGCCGCCAGTCGTACACGAACAGCATGACCACATAGCCCACCAGCGCCACGCCGGTATCGAAAACCTCCGTGGTGAACTTGCGCATGCCCTCCGCGCAGTCGTCCACGTCCGAAATGGCCTTCGTCATCAGCTCGCCTGCGCCCTCGTGTTCCAGCGCGCTCCGGCTCTGGCGAAGAAGGTTCGCGTACAGCACGCCCTTCATGATGCGGTTGATGTTGTTGGCGAACCGGCGAACGTAGAAGCGCTTGACGAACCGCGCCGCCTGCACCAGCAGCGTGACGGCGATATAGGCAAGCGCCAGCACGACCATGTGCGCGGCGGTGTCGCTTCCGCCGAGAATATCGGCCAGACACTGCGCCAGCCGGCCTTCAAACCAGGGGCCCGCCAGCAGACCGCCGTTATACAGCAGGCCGAAAATGGTGGTGAAAAGAATGGGCAGCCATTCCTGACGGAAGTACGTAAGGATGCGATCCGGGCGGTTATTCTCTGGCTTCATGGGTTTGCTCCTCCAGCTGCTGTCTGATGTGCGGGAAGCCGGCGCGGCTTTCCTCCTTGGATCGGCGATAGAGCGTATCCAGCGCGGAAAGGAAGGCGGCGCGGCCTTCCTCGTCCAGCTCGGCAAGAAGGTAATCGTAGAAGGCGCTCTCCGCGTCCGCCTTCGCGTCGCGCAATCCCTCGGCCAGCGCCGTCGGGAACAGAAGCTGACTGCGGCCGTCCTCGGGATTGGGCTCGCGCCGAAGGTAGCCCTTGCGCTCAAGGCTCGCCGTGCGGCGGGCAATGGCGGGCTTGTCAGTGTTCAGCGCGGCGGCAAGCTCCGTCTGGGTGATGCCCGGATGATGCCGCACCGCGTGGATGCAGTCGATTTCCGCCGTGCCTATGCCGCCGCCGCGCATGGTCAGCAGCACGAAGCGCTCCGCCTCGCGGGCAATCCTGGTGATCTTTCTTGCGGAATGTTCCATGTCCGTCGCCTCGATTTCAAAGTAATTGCAGATACAACCAAATGATTGTATGTACAACCGAATTTCGCGAACAGTATAGCACGCATCATCGGGAAGTTCAAGAGGGAAGCCGTCCGTTGGTATGTTTTTTCTGTATCCGCGGCGCAAAAAAGCCGCGGAACCGAATTTCCGGTCCCGCGGATGCAGGGGAACGGTGGGATCAGCCGCCGAGATAGGCCTTCTGAACTTCGTCGTTATTGAGCAAAGCGTCCGCGCTGTCGGAGAGCTTGACGCGCCCGGTTTCGAGCACGTAGGCGCGGTCGGCGATGCGCAGCGCCATGCGGGCGTTCTGCTCCACGAGCAGGATGGTCACGCCGGTGTCCTTCAGCTCGCGAATGATGGAGAAAATCTGGCTTACAAGCAGCGGAGCCAGGCCCATGGACGGCTCGTCGAGCATGATCAGGCGGGGCTTGGACATCAGCGCGCGGCCGATGGCGAGCATCTGCTGTTCGCCGCCGGAGAGCGTTCCGGCCACCTGCCTGCGGCGTTCCTTCAGGCGGGGGAAGCGCTGGTACACGTCGTTCATGGTCGCTTCGATCTCCGCGCGCTCGCGGGTATAGCCGCCGATGAAGAGGTTTTCCTCCACGGACAGCTTCTGGAAGATTTTACGCCCTTCCGGAACCTGCACAAGCCCCTTGCGGGCGATCTTGTACGGGTCGAGACGGGAAATGTTCTCGTTCATAAAGGTGATGGAGCCGGTGCGGGTGCGCAGCTGGCCGGACACGGTTTTCAGCGTGGTGGATTTTCCCGCGCCATTCGCGCCGATCAGCGTGACGATTTCGCCCTGATGCACCTCAAACGATATGCCCTGAATGGCATGAATCGCGCCGTAATAGACGTTGATGTTTTCCACTTTCAGCATATCATTCACCTCTCTGCTGTCCGAGGTATGCCTCGATGACCATGGGATTGTTGCGAATCTCTTCCGGCGTGCCCTCGGCGATGATCAGGCCGTAGTTCAGAACGATGATGCGCTCGCAGATGTTCATGACCAGGCTCATGTCGTGCTCGATCAGGATGATCGCCACGCCGAAGCGGTCGCGAATCTCGCGCAGCGTTGGCAGAAGCTCCGCCGTCTCCGATGGGTTCATGCCCGCGGCGGGCTCGTCCAGCAGAAGCACGCGGGGATTCGTGGCCAGCGCGCGCAGAATCTCCAGCCGGCGCTGTGCGCCATAGGGGAGGGAGCCGGCCGGCGCGTCCGCGAGGTCTTCCATGTGGAACACGCTCAGAAGCTGCATGGCTTTTTCACGCGCCAGCTTTTCTTCCTTCCAGTAGCGCGGCAGACGAAGCATGGCTTCCAGCCACGAATAGCTCATGCCCTCGCCGGTGCTCAGGCGGAAGAAGCCGAACTTGCGCAGAAGCGTCTCCAGCCATCCGGCGTTCGCGGGCTTGTTGAGCGCGATCAGGATGTTGTCGATGACCGGCAGCTCCTTGAACAGGCGAATGTTCTGGAACGTGCGCGCGATGCCGCTGCGGGCGGTCTCGTGCACGGAGAGGCCGGAGGTGTCGTGCTCCTTCAGCGTGATGGAGCCGCGCGTGGGGCGGTATACGTTGGTCAGAAGGTTGAAAACCGTGGTCTTACCGGCGCCGTTCGGGCCGATCAGTCCGACGATCTCGCCGTCCTTCACCTGAATGTTGAACTCATCCAGCGCCTGCAGACCGGCGAAATTGATGCCTAAGGCATGTACGTCCAATACCGTGGAGGACATCAGTTTTCGCCTCCTTTCGAGGGCTTCCCGCTGCGCTTGTCAAGGCCGAGCAGGCGGCGAATGCCGCGGAACACGCGATCCAGCTCCTTGCCCAGCGAGAAATCATAGCGGCCGAACAGGCCGGAGGGCTTGAAGATCATCACCAGCACCAGAATCAGCGCGTAGATGATCATGCGGTTTTCAATCACCTTGCCGACCCACGCGGGCAGCGTGGTGAAGAAGGGAAGCGCGGCCAGGTCGCGCAGCCATTCGGGCAGCAGGGTCAGCACGGTAGCGGCGAAGACTGAGCCGATGATTGAGCCCATGCCGCCCAGCACCACCATGACCAGAATCTCGGCGGACTTCATGAAATCGAAGTAGGCGGGATCGAGGATGCGCATATAGTGCGCGTACAGCGCGCCCGCGACGCCCGCGAAGGCGGCGGAAAGCGCGAAGGTCGTCACCTTGTAATACGTGGTGGAGACGCCGGAGGCCTCGGCGGCGATTTCATCCTCGCGAATGGAGAGAATGGCGCGGCCGTGGCGCGACTTGATCAGCGTGCAGATCAGGAACAGGGTAACGACGACCCAGAAGATCGTCCAGCCCACGGTGGTGTACTTGGGAATCTTGCGCAGCCCCGCCGCGCCGCCGGTGAAGTCCAGATTCTGGATAATGACGCGGATAATCTCGCTGAAGCCCAGCGTGATAATCGCCAGATAGTCGCCCTTCAGGCGCAGCGCCGGAAGGCCGATCAGGATGCCGAACAGGAAGGCGACGAACGCGCCGACCAGCACGCCCAGCGGGAACGCGACGGACTGCGGCAGGTTCACGCCCTTGGTGAACAGCGCCGCGGTGTACGCGCCGACGGACATGAAGCCCGCGTGGCCCAGCGGCAACTGGCCGAGGAAGCCGGCGGACAGGTTCAGGGAAACGGCCAGAATGATGTTGAAGCCGATCTGAATCAGAAGACCCTGATTGTACTTGTTGATCTGCTTCGTGTCAACCAGCACCATGAGCACGGTGATCAGCGCCGCCGTTGCCAGCGTATTGAGCAGGTAGCGCGACCAGGTGGTTTTGAAAATTCGCTTTTCCATGCGCGTCACCTACACTTTCTCCTTGGTTTTTACGCCCAGCAGGCCGGACGGACGAATGATCAGAACGACGATCAGAATGCCGAAAACGATGGCGTCGGCGAAGGATGAGGAAATGTACGCCTTCGTCAGCGTTTCGCAGATGCCGATGAGGATGCCGCCCAGCATCGCGCCCGGAATGGAGCCGATGCCGCCCAGCACGGCGGCGACGAAGGCCTTCAAACCCAGCATGCCGCCCATCGTCGGGGAAATCTGCGTGTAGGCGCAGGAATACAGAATCGCCGCCACGGCCGCCAGCGCCGAGCCGAGCGCGAACGCGAAGGAAATCGTCGTGTTCACGTTGATACCCATCAGCGCCGCGGTGCTTTCGTCCTCGGACACGGCGCGCATGGCGCGTCCCATGCGGGTCTTGTTCACCAGCAGCACCAGCGCGATCATCAGAACGATGGACACGCAGATGATAATCACCGACACGCGCGACACGGTCAGCGCGCCCAGCGAGAGGTTGCCGGGGAAGAGGTTTTCAAACATGACCGGATCCGCGCCGAAGATCAGCTGCGCGGCATTCTGCAGGAAAAAGCTGATTCCGATGGCGGTGATCAGAAGCGAGATGCGCGCCGAATGTCTGAGCGGCTTGTACGCCAGTTTTTCAATGGCGACGCCGAGAAGCGAGGTAAAGGCGACGCAAATGAGTATGCTCAGCCAGACGGGCACGTTCAGACGCGCGATCAGATACCACACGACGAAGGAGGCGACCATGATAATGTCGCCGTGCGCAAAATTGATCAGGCGGATAATGCCATAGACCATGCTGTAGCCCAGCGCCACCAGCGCGTAGATTGTGCCGAGCTGAAGGCCGTAAATCAGGTGGGAGAGAAATGCCATAGGTGCTTCGCCACGCTTCCGTGATTTTTGTGGGTTCCCTTAGGTTTCCATAGATACGCCCTGCTGCCGCGAAACGCACAGGCGCGAATCGCGGCAGCCGAACGGGCCGATTCGAAGGGACGGCCGGGAAAAATCAGTAGTTCATGTAGAAGTGGTACGCGCCGTCCTTGATCTGGATGATAGACAGGGTCTTGATGGGGTTGTTGTTCTCGTCGAAGGTGATGTGGCCGGTTACGCCGTCCACCTCGGTGGCGCGGAGCGCTTCGATGATCGCTTCGTAGGAGCTTTCGCCGTCGATCTTCACGCCGTCGTTGTTCACGCGCTCGAGCGCGTCGCAGACGATCATCGCACCGTCGTAGCCCAGAGCGGCCAGCGCGTTCGGGGTTGCGCCATATTTGTCCGTGTACTCCTTGATGAAGGCCTGCGTAACCGGGCTGTCGGAGTCCGCGGAGTAGTGGTTGGCGAAGTACATGCCGTCAAACACGGACACATCCGCGCCTTCGATGGCGAGCACGCCGTCGGTGCCGTCTACGCCCAGGAAGGTGCCGGTGTAGCCCAGCTCACGCGCCTGAGAGCAGATCATGTAGGTCACGTTGTAGTAGTAGGGGATGAACAGCACGTCCGGGTTGGTCTTGATGATGTTGGTCAGCTGCGCGCGGAAGTCGATGTCGGACGCGCCGTAGGCTTCCGTCGTGGTCACGGTCAGGCCGACCTCTTCCGCTGTCTTCATGAACGCGTCGCGCAGGCCGATGGAGTAGGTGTCCGCGTTGTTGTAGATGATGGCCGCAGTGGTGGCCTTCAGCTCGCTCGAAGCGAACTTCGCCATCGAGCCGCCCTGGAACGGATCCTCAAAGCAGGCGCGGAAGAAGTTGTTGCCGTAGGTGGTCACGTCCGGGTGCGTCGCGGTCGGGGTCAGCGCCGGGATGCCGTCGTCCACGGAGGCTTCGGCCACGCCGAAGGTCGGGGAGGAGGTGACCGGGCCGAGCAGCACGGCGATGTCGTCCTGATAGACCAGCTTATTGTAGGCGTTCATGGCTTCGGTGGGATCGCCCTTATCGTCATAGATGATCAGGTTGATGTCGAAGGGATGATCCGCGGCATTAAAGTCGTCAATATACAGCTGTACGGCTTCCTTGACGGCATTGCCGTACACCGCAACCTCGCCGGTCAGCGGCGCGATCAGTCCTACCTTGACGCTCTCCGCGGACGCGGCAGCGCCGAACGCGAGCATAAGGGCAAGAAAGAGACAGGCAAAACGTTTCTTCATGGGGATCACTCACTTTCCTTTCTGAGTTGGTCTATATTATACTTATGCACTCCCAGTCTGTCAACGCATGACACGAAATTTAGCATAGATGATTATGCATTTTTACACGCAAAACGGCGGAAAAAGAGCGGCGCTTGCCAAGGCTCCGCACGCACGGTTGCAAAAACGCCCTCCCGGAGAAAGACCGGGAAGGCGTTTTGTGGGAAAATGACCGATTACCACGCGGGTTCGAATGAGCCTTTATACAGCGTTTCGAATACCTCGGCGACCTCGTCGCACTGATAGGCCTCGGCGATGCGCAGGTAAACGGGGTTCTCAGCGTCGGTTTCGCGGGCGGCGATGATGTTTACGATGCCGCGCTGGTCGGCGTTGTTGGGATCAAAGGCTTCGATGGCAATGGCGCTCTCGTGGGGATAACCCGCCTGCGTCGCGTACTGGCCGTTCATGAAGCCGGCGGCGACGGAGCTGTCGCTCATCTGGGAACCGATCATGGAAGCGTCCATCTCGTAGATGTTCAGCTCGAGGGGATTCTCAACGATGTCGACGACGGTGGCGTAGCTGGTCAGGTTGTCGGCGAGCTTGATCAGGTTCAGGCTGGCCAGCATCTGCAGCGCGCGGGCCTCGTTAGTGGGGTCGTTCATCACGAGGATGGTGTCGCCCTTCTGGAACTGATCCACGGAGGTGTACTTGTCGGAATACAGGGACAGGGGCGCGATCAGCGTTTCGCCGATGGCGACGAGCTTCACGCCGTAGGTCGCGGAATTTTCGTTGTTCCAGCTGTTGAGGAAATTGTAGTGCTGGAAGGCGTTCAGGTCGATGTCGCCGGAAGCCAGCGCGATGTTGGGCATTACGTAGTCGGAGAAAGCGACGAGCTCAATTTCGATGCCCTCTTCCGCGAGCTTGGGAACGAGAACGTCCGTCCACTGCTCGTTGGTGGAGCCTACGATGCCGACCTTGACGTGCGTCGTCTCCGCGCTCGCGAAGAACGCGAAGGAGAATGCCAGAACCAGTACGAGAGACAGAGCCTTTTTCATGACAGATGGCCTCCTTTGAATGTGATGCGGTTTCTATGCTAAACCCCCGGCCGGGGCGGTTTAGTGAGTGGTGACGCGCTCGAGGAACGTGCCGAGCGTCTGGATGATGGTTACCATCAGCAGAACGACGATGATCGTGACGACGGTTACGTCGGTCATGACGCGCTGATAGCCGTAGCGGATGGCGTAGTCGCCAAGTCCGCCGGAGCCGACGGTGCCCGCCATGGCGGTGAGGGCGATGATGTTGACGATGGTGATCGTCGCGCCGCGGATCATTCCGGGCAGACCCTCGCGCAGGTACACGCGCAGGATGATGGACGCGGGGCTGAGACCCATTGCGCGGGCGGCTTCCACCATGCCGCCGTCCACCTCGCACAGCGCCGCGTGAATCTGCCTTGAGAAGAACGGCACCGTGGCCACGACCAGCGGGAAGATTGCGCCCTTCACGCCGATGGAGGTTCCGACCAGCTTGCGCGTGGTGGGGATCAGAAGCGCCACTAATATAATGAAGGGAATCGAACGGAAGAAGTTGATCAGCTTGTCCAGCAGCTGGAAAATCGGTCGGCTTTCCAGGATGCCGCCCTTCTGCGTGACGACCAGAATGACGCCGAAGAATATACCGAAGCTCGCCGAGAACAGCGAGGAATAGCCGACCATCTGCAGCGTCTGCTTCAGGCTCTTCCAGAATTCCCTGCGCGTCCGAACCACGTTGGGCATCAGGTTGTTCAGGTATTCCGAAACCGTGCCCGCGCCGCTGGCCGCGCGAATCAGCACCACGAGGAAGTATATGGCGATGGCGGCGATCACGGCAAGAACGAAAATCAGGCTGAGCAGGGAACCGATGGAGCGCTTTTGGCCTTTGTTATTCTGCATGGTGGAGCACCTCCGCACGCACGTGTTCGCCGTCGATATGGGCGAGCGCGGCGTCAATATCGCCGGGATTGCCGCGGAACACCGTGATCAGCTTGCCCAGCGGCTTGCCGTCCAGCATTTCGACGTTGCCGTAGATGATCGAAATATCAATGCCGTAGGTGCGCGACAGGTAGCTGACGAGCGCCTGCCCCGCGCTGGAGCCCTGGAAGGAGAACTGAACGACCAGATCGCCGTGCTTCAGACCCAGCGGCGCGATCAGCTCGCTCATCTGGTCTTTCACTCGCGCCACACCGTCGGTCGTGGCGATGAAGCGGCGGGTGATGGGCATCTGCGGGTTGGAGAAGACGCTGAAGATTTCGCCTTCCTCCACCACACGGCCGTTTTCCATCACGGCGACGCGGTTGCAGATCTGCTTGACGACTGCCATTTCGTGGGTGATTACGACCACAGTAATGCCCAGCTCGCGGTTGAGCTTCTGAAGAAGGCACAGAATGTCCTGCGTCGTCTGCGGGTCGAGCGCGCTGGTGGCCTCGTCGCACAAGAGCACCTTCGGGTTGCTGGCCAGCGCGCGGGCGATGGCTACGCGCTGCTTCTGTCCGCCGGAGAGCATGCCCGGATAGGCGTTCATGCGGTTCTCAAGGCCGACGATGCGCAGAAGCTCGGTCACCTTCCTGTGCTTCTCCGCGCGGGAAAGGTGCATACCGCGCAGCGGGAAAGCCACGTTGTCGTACACCGTGCGCGAGCGCATCAGGTTGAACAGCTGGAAGATCATGCCGATCGACTTGCGCGCCTGCCGAAGACGGCCTGCGCTCAGGCTGGTCAGCTCCTGTCCGGCGACGAACACGCTGCCGTCGGTGGGACGCTCCAGAAGGTTGATGCAGCGGACGAGCGTGGACTTGCCGGCGCCGGAAAAGCCGATGATGCCGAAAATGTCGCCGGGCATAATGTCCAGATTCACGTCCACCAGCGCCTTCACGCCGTCCTTGCCGTCCGTGAAGGTCTTGGAAACGTGCTTCAGGCGGATCATTGGTTCCTGCGTCCCGCGGGCGGGGGTGACGGGATTCTCCATGCGTACCAGTCTCCGATCGTTGTAAAATAAAAATCAGGCAGGCCTTGGCGGCCTGCCTGACGGAACTCAAATGCTTTGAGATCGCTTTCGGGAAAGACTGCTTCAGCGCATGACAGCGGCAATAGACATGTACATAGCGCACATGTCGAGTCGCATCATCATGGCCGAAACACGGTTGCACATAAGGGCGATCTCCTTTTTTCTGAAGTTGACGACATTATACGGGACGGCATGCGCGTTTGTCAATACATTTTCGTGCCTGCTCTTGAAATTAACACAGAAACGGCAGGATTTGGAGGATGGGAAAGCGAAATCATCAATTACGAACGCCAATGGAGGCAAAAACATGGATTATTTGAAGGAAGCCCTTGCGGAGGAAGCATATACCACGGAAATGTACCAGCGGTTTCACCGGTTTCCGGAGCCGTCCAGGCACGAGGTGAAAACCCATCGAATGATTCGGGAAGCGCTGAACGCGGAGAACATTCCGTTTCTCGCGCCCGCCGAGAACATCACGATCGCCGTCGTGCGCGGCGCGAAGCCCGGCAGGGTGGTCGGCATTCGGGCGGACACGGACGCGCTGCAGGTGACGGAGGAAACGGAGCTTCCCTATAAATCGGAGAATCCCGGCCTGATGCACGCCTGCGGGCACGACGCGCATATCGCCATCGGCCTGACCTGCGCGAAGCTTTTAAGCCGCGCGACGGCGGAACTGTGCGGCACGGTGAAGGTGATCTTCCAGCCTGCGGAAGAGGGCGAATTCGGCGCGCAGGCCGTGCTGGAAACAGGACTGGTGAACGATGTGAACGCGCTCTTCGGCGTGCACGTATGGAGTTCGTACCGCTCGGGCGAGCTGCGCGTGTCCGAGCGCGGCGTTGCCGCGTCGACGGATATGTTTACCATCACGATTCATGGCCTTGGCGGGCATGGCGCAATGCCGGAGCTGTGTGTGGACACGGTCGTGTGCGCCAGCGAGCTTGTGTGCGCGCTTCAGACGATCGCATCGCGGTTCACGTCGCCGTTTGATCCCGTCGTCGTCACGGTGGGCAGCCTGCACGCGGGCACGCGGTGCAACATCATCGCCGGGGAAGCGGTGCTGGAGGGCACCATCCGCACGTTCGATCCCCGCGTGTACGCGCAGGTGCATGAACGCTTTGACCGCCTTGTGCGCGACGTGTGCGACGCGCACGGCTGCGCCTATGAGGTAGACATGCGTCCCGCCTGCGGCGTGACGTGGAACGACGAAAAGCTTGTGCGGCTCGCGCGCGCGAACGCGGAGAAAATCGCGCCCGGCGAGACGGGGGACGATAAGCCCTCGATGCTCGGCGACGATTTCGGCGAGTACCGCGCCGTCGCGCCGGTGTGCTATATGAAGGTGGGCATTCGAAACGAAGCGCTTCAGGCAACCTACGCGCATCATAACCCGCGCTTCCGCGTGGATCCCGCCGCGCTGCCCAGAGCCGTGGCGTGGCTTGCGATGAACGCGGAGAGCTATCTGAACGAATCCGCGCGCGGCGAGTGAAAAATGTGAGCTTCATCATCAGAATTTAACCGGAACCGGGCATGCCTTCATGCCCGGTTCATGATATACTTACCGTATCATCCGAGACAAGTGAGGAGCGAGCATGACACTGGAGCGCATTCGAAACAGCCGGCTGGGCCGGCGCTATATTGGCGACCGCGCGTTTTACGCGCTGGTGCTGGGCCTGTTGGTTCCGATTGTCATTCAGAACATCATTTCAAACTTTGTAAGCCTTTTGGACAACATCATGGTGGGCGCCGTCAGCACGGAGGAAATGAACGGCGTATCCATCAGCAATCAGCTGATTTTTGTTTTCAACCTGTGTGTGTTCGGCGGCATGTCGGGCGCGACGATCTTCGCGGCGCAGTTTTACGGCGCGAAGAATGAAGACGGCGTGCGCGATTCATTCCGCTATACCATTCTTCTGGCCGTCGGGCTCAGCGCGATCGCGATTGCGGTGCTGGTCGGGTTCAGCCGTCCGCTGATCGGCTACTATATCAACGATGTGGAAGCCGTCGGCGGCGCGGAGGACACGCTGAAGGCGGGCATGGGCTACGTGCGCATCATGCTGTTCGGCCTGTTTCCCTTCGCCATGTCGCAGGCCTATGCCGGCACGCTGCGCGTGACCGGCGAAACGAAGCTGCCCATGGCGGCTTCCGTTACCAGCGTACTGGTGAACCTTGTGGGCAATTACATATTGATCTTTGGCCACCTTGGCGCACCGGCGCTGGGCGCGCGCGGCGCGGCGGTCGCCACGGTGATTTCCCGCTATGTCGAGATGCTGATCATCGTCGTGGTCGCGCACCGGCGCAACCGGCGGGATGGAACATATGGGTTCCTGTCGCATGCGTATTCGCACTTTCATATTCCGGGCTGGCTGGCGAAGCGCATCACGGTTAAGGGCATGCCGCTGCTGGTGAACGAGCTTCTGTGGTCGGTCGCCGTGGCGCTGCTGGCGCAGCTGTATTCGCTGCGCGGCCTGAACGTCGTCGCCGCCAATACGATCACCTCCACCATCACAAACCTGTTCAACGTGTTCTTCCTGTCGATGGGCACGGCGGCCTCGGTGCTGGTGGGACGCAAGCTCGGCGAGCGTAACGACGAAAGCTCCCGCGCCTGCGCCCGGCAGATCATCGCCTTTGACATCGTGATCTGCGTGGTCGTGGCCGCGGTCATGTTCGCCGTCGCGCCGCTGCTTCCGCAGATTTACCGCAAGGCGACGGTGGACGCGCGAAGACTTGCGGTCGCCATGATCCGCATCTGCGCGTGCTCCGCGCCGCTGTCGGCGTTTGCCAACTGCTCCTATTTCATCTTGCGCTCGGGCGGGCGCACGGGCATCACCTTCCTGTTTGACAGCGGCTACAGCTGGATTATCCAGATTCCGCTGGTCTATTCGCTGGTACATTTTACCGACCTTGGCATCCTCTACGTATTCGGCGCGTGTCACGCCGCGGAGCTCATCAAGGATATATTCGGCTATATCCTGATGAAGAAGGGCGTGTGGATTCGCAATATCGTTTCCGAACCGGAACCGGAGGTCGCATATGAAAAGGCTGAAGCTGAATGATCTTCGCTCCCTCGACCTTCGCCGCACGGCGCGGCGGCTTCACGACAGTGTGCTGGATGGCTGGTATCGCAAGGGCGACCCGTCCAGCGAGGACAGAAAACGGCTCGTGATGTGCAACTACACGTCCAACGTGATCGCCAACTTTGTCGGCGGCACGTTCTGGACGGGCTTGCTTTTGCACCTGAACGCGGGGGACGGCTTCATCGGCACGATGAGCATGTTCTCGCTGGCGGCGAACATGCTTCAGTGCTTTTCGCCGCTGCTGCTGGAGCGCTTTCCCAAACGCCGCACGCTGCTGACGGTGCTGCGCGGCGTCCTGTATTTCATCAACGTCATTCTCATCGGCCTGATACCGCTGTTCCCGGTGGACAGGCAGATTCGGCTGTATATGACCGGCGCGGGCGTTCTGATTGTGAATATCATCAACGCGTTCATATCGCCGGGGCTTTCTATCTGGCATATCCAGAGCCTGCCGAATGAAACGCGCAAAAGCTATTTCTCCCTGATTACCATGACGGTGGGCGCCGTTGTGGCCATCTGCAACCTGCTGGGCGGCTGGATTGTGGATCTTTTCGCCGCGCACGACATGAGCTACTATGGCCTGCTCACGGTGCGCGCCATTGCGGCGGTGCTGTGCGTGGTGGAAATCTATCTGTATTTCCATATCCGCGAGTATCCCTATGAATCCTCCGGCGACCGGTTCACCGTGCGCGAGCTGTTCACCCGTCCGCTGCACGAGAAGAAGTATCTGTACACCATCGCGGTGGTCTTCGTGTGGAACATCACGGCGAACGTGCCCGGCTCGTATTACACGGTGTACCTGCTCAGAAACGTGGAAATGGCGTACTCGACGATTACGCTCATCAACATGCTGAACGTGCCGATCGTGCTGTTCCTCACGCCGGTCTGGCGCAGGGTGCTGGGTAAGTACGGCTGGTTCCGCACGCTGTCGTTCTCCATGTCGATCTACGCGCTGCACTATTTCCTGCTGGCCGCGGTGACGAAGGAGCGGCCGTGGTTCTACGCGCTGGCGCTGATGCTGGGCTTCACGTTCGCCATCGGCATCAACCTGTCGTTCACCGGCATTCCCTACGTCAACATGCCGCGCGAAAATCAGACGGTGTTTATCGGCTTCTATTCCACCTGCGCCAACCTTGCGGCGCTGGTGGGCGTGACCGTTGGAAAGTATTTCATTCTTTCCACGCAGGAGGTCAATGTGGCGCTGGGTTCGTTTGTGCTGACCAACAAGCAGCTGATTGTGGTGCTGACCGGCGTTCTGTTGAGCCTTGCGGCGATCTGCGTTCGCCTGATCAGCCGCAAGGTGGGCGACGACGGTTGAGTATTGGCAAAAAGTGTGTTATAATGGCTGCATGGAAGATAGGGAGTGGATACGGTTGAAGAAGTTTCTGTGCTGTTTGCTTTGCATGCTTCTGATTGCGTCGGCCGCGCTGGGCGAGTCGATACCGCGCGCGGACGAAGGACTCGACGTGGACGCGCTCGCGCGCTATGACAGCTGGGCGGAGGAGCGGAACGGGAATTTCACCGTGTCCGGCGACGCCGCGTCGCAGCTGGAACGCGCGTATCGCGAGCGCGCGGACAGGAACGGCCTGTCGGACGCGCTGATGTACGAAATGGCGCTGGAGGGCAACGCGCAGACCGGCGTGGCCTGTCCGGTTCTGAAGGTGCTGTACACCGGCCGGACGGCGGCGAATCCGCGCGCGCTGCTGATTACATTGGACGATACCACCTGCGTGTTTCCGCTGAACGCGGAAGCCCGCTCGGGTGCGCGCGTGGAAACCGGCGTGTGCTATCTGAACGGCGCAGCGCTTTCGTTCCTGTCCCGGCTGTACGACGCGCGGGAGGCCTCCGTGTGCCTGCTGGGCGCCGGGCAGCTGATCGTCGAGGCGAAGAAGCGCGACGGCTTTTATCCCTCGGCCGCGGCGGAGTTCGCGGCGGAATCCTTCCGTGCGCTCAGCCTTCCCGGCGGCGCTCCGGATTTTGCGGCATATGGGCTGGAGGATCTGGCGCGGCAGGCGTTTGCCGCCCGTCACGGGAACGCGCGCCTGCCGGAGCTTCGGCAGAAGGGCGCAAGCGGCAGCGTGACGACCGACGCGGTGTTCGGTCTGATCGGCACGGGCGCGACGCAGGACGCGGTGCGCGACACGCAGGCGCTGCTTGCGGCGCGGGGCTTCATGAAGACCGGCACGGGCAGGGTAGTCAACGACGAAATGCGCGCCGCGGTGCTGCGCGCGCAGAAGCGCTATGGCCTGATGGAAACCGGCTATGCCGACGCGGCGCTTCTGAACCTTCTGTCGGGCGCGGCGGCTGAGCCTGCGAACGGGACGGAAGCGTACGCGTATACGCAGACCGCGGACAAGGCGCGCTTTGCGCTGAACCGCTGGTGGACGGCGAGCGGCGTGGATACCACGCAGACCGGCGGTCTCAAGACCGCGGCGGACGCGGACAACGTGCTGATTCTGGCGGACGGCGTGATTCAGAACCAGAGCGCCGAGGCGCTGTCCCTGTCGTGGGACGTGAGCGCGACCTGCACGTATGAGGGGCAGTGGTCGTTCCCGGCCAACGTGTACTGCGAGAAAAACGGTGGCGAATCGTTCGCGGGAACGCTGGGCATTCTGGCGCGGGCGCGGCTGGTCGTGGCGTGCGAGGTGCCCGCGTACCTGCTGGACGAGGGCGGCGCGTGGACGCTGACGCTGAATCTGGGCACGGAATCGTTTGCTTTTGAGCTTCTTCCATAATATGGACAACTCCATCTCACCCGCGGCATAGGCTTGGGCGGAGGGGATGGAGTTGAAATATTGCCTGGCCTTGGGAATGTGCGCCTGTCTTTTGCTGTTTCCGGCGCGCTGCGCCGAGCAGGCGCGGTCGGCGATGGCGCTGTGGGCGCAGGCCGTCGCGCCGGCGCTGTTTCCGTTTCTGGCGCTTCTGCCGGTGCTGACCAGCGAGGAAGCGCGGGACGGCTATGAGCGCCTGTTCGCCCGGCCGATGCGCGCGTTCCGGCTGCCGGGCCGCGCGGCCTCGGCGGCGGTCGTGGGGCTGATGGCGGGTACGCCCGCGGGCGCGACGGCGGCGGGACGGTGCGCAAACGCGCTTTCTCCGCGCCAGCGGTTCACGCTGGGCATTCTGGTTTCCGGCTTGGGGCCGGTGTTTCTGGTATGCTCCGTGGGCGCGGGCATGTTCGCGGACGCCGCCGTAGGCGCGCGTCTGTGGGGAAGCATGGCGCTGTCGCTTATGCTGGGCGCGTTTCTGTGCGCACGGCTGCCGGAGACGTGGTTTCACGGGCGGACGGCGGCGGACGCGGCGGCGCGCGGCGAAAACGCGATGACGTCCGCGATCATGGGCGTTCTGTCCGTGTGCGGCTGGATGACGCTGACGAGCGTGATCGGCGGGCTTTTGCCCGAAGCCGCGCAGCCCTATATCGAAGTCTCGCGGGGCTGTTTTCTCGCCGCGCAGGCGCGGAACGCGACCCTTGCGGCCTTTCTGTGCGGCTTTGGCGGAATCTGCGCGGGGCTTCAGAACCGCGCGCGGCTGACGCTTTCGGGCGTGGATACAAGATGGTTTTTCCCGGCCAAGGCGCTTTGCGGCGGCCTGTGCGCGGGAATATACAGGCTTACGGAGCGTTTGCGGCTTCCGGCCATGCCGGAGACGTTTGCGCCCTATCGGGCGGCATGCGTATGCGCGGCGGCACTGGCGGTGCTGGCGCTGCTGCTGGGAATTGGCAAATTTACAGGACATCGGAGGGGAACGGCGCAGGATGAATCTGAGACGAAGTGAAATCGATCTGACGCAGGGAAGCGTGTGGAAGCAGATTGCGCGATTCGCGTGGCCGCTTCTGATCGGAAACATTTTCCAGCAGATGTACAACACGGTGGACAGCATCGTGCTCGGGCAGTACGTCAACAAGGAAGCGCTGGCGGCGGTCGGCTCGGTAGGCAGCTCGATCAACGCCATCATCGGCTTCTTCATCGGCATCGCGACCGGCGCGGGCGTGGTCATTGCGCAATACTGCGGCGCGAAGGACGACCGAAAGCTGTCCGACGCGGTGCAGACGACCATGGTCGTGGCGCTGGCGGCGTGCGTCATATGCACGTTTCTGGGCAACCTGTCGGTGCCGCTGTTTTTGAAAATCATGAAAATGGAGAAGACCCCGGAGGTGTACAAGATGGCGGATCGCTATCTGCGCATCTACTTCTGGGGCGTTTCGGGCATGCTCCTGTACAACGTCGGCGCGGGCATCCTGCGCGCCGTGGGCGATTCGCTCCGGCCGCTGATCTTCCTGATTATCACGACGGTCATCAATACCGTGCTGGATATTCTCTTTGTGACGAAGTATAACTGGGAAATCGAGGGCGTCGCCTACGCGACGGTGATCGCGCAGTTCATTTCGGCGTTTATGGTGTTGTATGTGCTCACGAGCTCGCACATGGCGTACCGCGTGGACTGGCTGCGCCTGCGCGTCGACCGGTCGATTCTGGCCGCGATTTTCAAAATCGGGCTTCCGTCAGCCGTTCAGTCGTTCATCACCAGCTTCTCGAACGTGTTCGTGCAGGGCTACATCAACGTGTTCGGCGCGGATTGCATGGCGGGCTGGACGGCATACGGCAAGATCGACCAGTTTGCGCTTCTGCCCATCAGCTCCATCAGCCTTGCGTCGACGACGTTTACCGGCCAGAACCTCGGCGCGGGCAAGCGCGAAAGGGCGAAGGAGGGTCTGAAGGTCACGATGCGCATGGCCGCGATTGTGTGCGTGGGTCTGTGCATACCGATGATCCTGTTCCGCCGCAGTCTGATTTCGATCTTCAACACGGAGGAGGATGTGCTGTATTACGGCTCCATCTTCCTGATGATGATGAGCCCGTTCTACATCATGTGCGCCATCAATAACATTTACGCCGGCGTGCTGCGCGGCGCGGGCTGCTCGCTGCCACCGATGATCATCATGCTGTCGTCGTTCGTGGCGTTCCGGCAGATCTACCTGTATGTGTTCTCGCACCTGACGCATTCGTTCTACGTGGTGGCGCTGGCGTACCCGATGGGCTGGATTCTGTGCTCCACGCTGCTGCTGATTTACTACTACCGCGGCGGATGGGAGAAGAAATCGACGATTCTCACGCAAATGAAGAAGGAAGCCTGAGACGGCTTCGAAGGGAGGAATAAACCCATGGCATTGATTCACACCGACTTTTTCTCGGACGCGCTGGGCATGTGCGTGGAAATGGACGTGATTCTGCCCGAGGAAACAAAGGGGCAGATCGGCATGGAGGGCAGGGACGGAAAGGGCGGCTGGAAGACGCTGTACCTTCTGCACGGCATGAGCGACGACCACACGATCTGGCAGCGGCGCACGAGCATCGAGCGCTACGCGTCCGAGAAGGGCATCGCGGTCGTGATGCCGTCCACGCAGCTGGGCTGGTATACCGACATGCACTGCGGCTATAAGTGGTTCACCTATATTTCGGAGGAGCTGCCGCGCGTGTGCCGCGCCTTCTTCCCGCGCATGAGCCACCGGCGCGAGGATACGTTCGCCTGCGGCCTGTCCATGGGCGGCTATGGCGCGCTGAAGCTGGCGCTGCGCGCGCCGGAGACGTTCTCCTGCGCCGCGTCGCTGTCCGGCGGCGTGGACATTGTGCACATCTGCGAGCAGACCTCGCTTGCGGACGATCACTACTGGGAGGACATTTTCGGCCCCGCCGACAAGGTGCGCGGCTCGTTCAACGACCTGTTCGCCGCAGCGGAGGAGCTGAAGGCGAGCGGGAAGCCGCTTCCGAAGCTGTACATGTGGTGCGGCACGGAGGACTTCCTGTACGGCGAAAACGTGCGCATGCGCGACCATCTGAACGCGCTGGGCTACGACCTTACCTACGAGGAATCCCCGGGCGATCACCAGTGGAAATACTGGGATCAGAAGGTGCAGACGGTTCTGAACTGGCTGCCGCTGGGAAAGGAGGACTGCTGATATGGCGCTGATGCATGTGAACTTCTTCTCAAATGCGCTGGGCATGTGCGTGGCGTGCGACGTGATTCTGCCGCAGAAGACCGCGCCGGAGCATGGCTTTAAAACGCTGTGGCTTCTGCATGGCATGAGCGACAACCATACCATATGGGGACGGCGCACAAGCGTGGAGCGCTACGTGGACAAGTACGACCTCGCCGTGGTGATGCCGAACGGCCACCTTTCCAGCTATGCGAACATGGCGCACGGCGGGAAGTATTTCACCTATATCGCCGACGAGCTGCCGAAGATCATGCGCGGCTTCTTCCCGCTGAGCGCGCGGCGCGAGGACAACTTCATTTCCGGCCTGTCGATGGGCGGCGCGGGCTGCCTGAAAATCGGCCTGGCGCGGCCGGAGAATTACGCCGCCATCGGCAGCTATTCCGCCGGCGCGTACAACCGCAAGCCGGGCGCGGAGCTGTCGCCCCGGGACGCGGCGCGCAGACACATGCTGCACGGCAACCGCGACCTGACCGGCACCGAGGAGGACGTGTTCGGCAGCGCGCTGCGCATCGTGGAAGCGGGCGGCCACTGTCCGAGAATCTATCATGCCTGCGGCGATAAGGATTTCCTTCTGGAGCGCGCGCATGAGACGCGGGACTTCTTCCAGTCCTTCCCCGGCAATCCCTTCGGCTACGTTTACGATGAGGATCCCGGCGCGCACACGTGGGAATTCTGGGACGAGCATCTGAAGCGTTTTCTCGGCTTCCTGCATGATTACGCCCTGATTTGACGAGAAATACGCAAATCATTAGCATAGACACCGTATAAATCCGTCGGCATTTGGATATAATATATGTCGACGGATTTTTTGTACAGGAGGAAAAAATATGAAAGCGATGTCGTTGGGCAGTGCGGTCGCGCGCGTCAGTTACCCGGGCTGCGGCATGATTGCCGGCAAAAGCGCGGACGGAAGCAGCGCGGTGCTTACATATTTTATCATGGGCAGGAGTGCGCTGAGCAAGAACCGCGTGTTCGTGGAGGATGGCGGCGGCGTGCGCATCGAGCCGTATATTGCCTCTGCCATGCGCAATGAGGCGCTGTTGGTGTATTCTCCGGTGTTGGCCTTTGAAAACAAGCTTCTGATCGGCAACGGCAATCACATGGAAACCATGTATGAAGCGCTGACCTCGGGCAAGTCGTTTGAGGAAACTGTGGCCGCGCAGGGCTTCCTGCCGGACGCGCCGCACTTCACGCCGCGTTTGACAGCCGCCGCCGCGATGAACGGCGAGGACTTCCGCCTGAAGATGAGCGTGGTCAAGGCGATGGATACCGTGGGCGCGAGCACGGGTCGGCACGTGTTCAGCTATGAGAATATTCCCGCGGGCACGGGCTATTACCTGCATTCCTACGAATACGACGCGAACCCGCTGCCGTCTTTCACAGGCGAACCGGTACAGGTTTCACTGAACGGCTCGATCTTCGACATCGTGGCCGACATCTGGGAAAACCTGAACGCCGAAAACAAGGTGGCGCTGTGGGTGCGCACGATCGACCTGACCAGCCACAAGGGCATGAGCCGAATCATCAATAAAAACCGCTGAGCCCATACGCAATGCGCGGCAGACGAGAGCTTGATCGTCTGCCGCGATTTTTTACAGGATGAAGCGCAGAAGCTGATACGCGGCTGTCGATATGAGCGCGGCGAAGACGGTTTCCATCGCGAGCATGGAAAGCAGGAGCTTGCGCGATTTCAGCTCGCGCGCGCTGGCGGAAATCGCCGACACGCACGGCGGGCTGATGAGAATGAACGCGAGGAACGCGTACGCGCCCGCCGCGCCGCTGAAGGCCGTCGGAAGCGCGCGAACGAGCGCGGCCGCGCCCGGCGCGTGAAACAGCACCTGCATGGCCGAAAGAATGCCCTCCTTGGCGACAAGGCCGGACAGCAGGCTGGAAACCGCCTGCCAGCTTCCAAAGCCCATCGGCCGGAACAGCGGCGCGAGCCGGTGACCGACGCTGGCCATGATGGAATCGTCCATGCGCGCGGTCAGCTTCAGCGCGGGCGTAAACGCCTGCAAAAACCAGCATATGGCGCTCAGAAGCACGATCAGCGTACCGGCGCGGCGCACGAAATCGCGTGCGCGTTCATACAGCCGCCGCCCGACGCTGCGCCATACCGGCAGGCGATAGGCGGGCAGCTCCATCAGGAAGGGCGTTTCGCCCTCGCGGAACACGAATCGCCTGAGACACGCGCCCATGACCGCCAGCATGACGCCGCCCAGCAGGTACAGGCTCAGCACGACCGCGCCCTCGTGCCCGGGAAAGAAGGCGCGCGCCATGAGCGCGTATACCGGCAGCTTCGCGCCGCAGGACATGCAGGGCGTGAGCATCACCGTCATGCGCCGGTCGCGCTCGTTTTCCACGCCCCGCGCCGCGGCGGCGGCCGTCGTCGTGCAACCGAGCCCCATCAGCATTGGAATCACGCTGCGCCCGGACAGGCCGAGCCGCCGGAGCAGCCGGTCGGTGATGAACGCCGCGCGCGCCATATACCCCGTGTCCTCGATGACCGCCATCAGCAGGTACAAAATCAGAATCTGCGGCAGGAAGCCGAGCACGCTGCCCGCGCCGGCAAGGATGCCGTCGGCAAGCAGCGAGGATACCCACGCGGGCTGCCCGCGCAGCAGCCAGAGCGTCAGCGCGCGCAGCCGGTCGACCGCGCCTCCTACCAGTCCGGTCAGGTACGCGCCGGGCGCGCCGAAGGCGAGGAAGAACATGAAGAGCAGAACCGCCAGCAAAATCGGAAAGGCGGTGTACCGGCCGGTCAGAATCCGGTCGAGCGCGCCGGTGCGGTCGCGGCTGCCGCCGCTTCGCTTTTCATAGCCCGCCGCCCGCAAAAGCGCGGAGACGTGCTGGTAAATGGCTTCTTCGTCCTCGTCGGCGGCGGGCGCGGCAGGGGATTCGGCGGGATGCGCGATTTTTTCGTATAGCGCCGAAAACAGCTCGTCGAAGCCGGTCTTGCGCCGGGCGCTGATGGCGACCACGGGACAGCCCAGCGCGTTCGAAAGCGCCGCTATGTCGATTTTCCCGCCCTCGCGCGCCAGCTCGTCCATCATGTTGATGGCGACGATGACCGGCAGGCGGCGATTCAGCAGCTGAAGCGTCAGAAGCAGACTGCGCTCCAGATGCATCGCGTCCACGATGTTGATGACCGCGCCCGCTTCGCCGCCGGCCAGGTAGTCCGCCGTCACGCGCTCCTCGATGGAATAGGGCGTGAGGGAATACGCGCCGGGCAGGTCGATCAGCGTGATCTGCGCGTCGTTCACGTCAAAAATGGCTTCGCGCTTTTCAACGGTCACGCCTGGCCAGTTTCCCACATACTGGTGGGAGCCGGTGAGCGCGTTGAACAGCGTGGTTTTTCCGCAGTTGGGGTTGCCGGCCAGCGCGGCGACGCCGTTCATGACGGAAGCTCCGAGTGCGCGGGCGCTTCCGTGCGCACGAGAACGCGCGCCGCCAGCGTCTGCCGCAGGGCAATACGCGTATCCAGCGCCTGCACGGCCACGGGATCGCCCAGCGGCGCGGCGCCGACGAATTCCACCGTGCCGCCGCGAAACACGCCGAGCTCGCGAAGCCGGCGGCTGATTTTCACGTCCGTATCCACTCGTTCCACCACGGCGGCCTGTCCGATGGGCAGCCGGTTCAGCGTGATCGTCATGCTTCATCCCTCCCCGGAAACGTCCTCCCATCCTATGCGCCGCGCGGGTGAACTAAAACTTTTGAAAAATGGGGATTGACAACGAGCGGAAGCGGTGGTATAGTGTACGCATGAAACGCGATGAGCGGAAAGAAGTACGCTTGCGCAGAGCCCTCAAGAGAGCCGCCGGTGGGTGCGAGGCGGTGGGAAAGCGCGGGTGGAATACATTCCGTTAGCGGCGCACTGAACGGAGAGATCCAAGTAGGCTGCGACGGGAGCGCCCGTTATGGCGACAGGGTATACCCATTGGTCGTACCCGATGAGTCCGGTTGTTGTGAAACACCGGAAAACTGAGGTGGTATCGCGGAATTTCCGCCCTCTTGTCCGTACAGGATGAGAGGGCTTTTTGTTTTCGGAAAAGGAACGGAGGTTGGAACCATGAAGGGAAAAAGCGGCTGGGTGCTTCTGGCGGGCTGCGTCACGCTGCTGATGGCGGGCGTGATCTACGCGTGGAGCGTGCTGAAAACGCCGGTGAAGGCTGAATTCGGCTGGACGGACACCGAAACGCAGATGTGCTTCACGCTGACGCTGTGCTTTTTCTGTCTGGGCGGGCTTCTGTCCGGGCTCATCAGCCGAAGGGTGACGCTTCGGGTGCGGCTGCTGGCGGCGGCCGTGCTGGTGATCGGCGGGTTTGATCTTTCCGCGCATGCGGAGGGACGGCTCGGCCTGTTCTATCTGGGCTACGGCGTTCTGACGGCGCTGGGCGTGGGCGTTGTGTATAACGCGGTGATCGCCTGCGTGAACGGCTGGTTTGCCGATAAGAAGGGCATGGCCTCCGGTGCGATGATGATGAGCTTCGGCTTTTCGGCGCTTCTGATGAGCCGCGCGTTTCAGGCGCTTCTGAGCGGCATGGGCTGGAAGGAAATCTACATGCTGCTGGGCACTGTGATCGGGCTTGTGATCGCCGCGTCGGCGTTCGTTCTGAAAAATCCGCCCGCGGCGCGGACGGCTGCGGAGACGGAGAAGGACGTTTCCACGCGGGAAATGCTGAAAACCGGCAGCTTCTGGAAGCTGTTTGCGTTCTTCACGCTGCTTGCCGCCGTCGGCTCTACGGCGATTGGCTTCGGGCGGGACTACTTCCGCTCGGTCGGCATGGCGGAAAACGCGGCGGTCACGCTCGCGGGACTGCTGGCGGTGTTCAACGGGCTGGGACGGCTGTTTTCTGGCTGGCTGTGCGACCGCGCGGGGCTTTCGCGCACACGCATGGTCACCAGCGCCGTCGCAATCGGCGCGCCCGCGCTGGCGCTGCTTGCCTGCGTAACGTCCTCGCCGCTGCTGGGCGCGGTCGGCCTGTGCCTGTGCGGGTTCAGCTACGGCTTCTCGCCGACGGTCTCCGCGGCGCTGGCGGGCGGCTTCTATGGGATGAAGCATTTTTCGCTGAATTTTTCGGTTCTGAATCTGGTGCTGATTCCGGCGTCCTTCATGTCCACGCTGGCGGGACGCCTGTATGAGACGACGGGCGCGTATCAGCTTGCGCTGATCGTGCTCACGGCGCTGTCCGTCGTCGGATTGATCGTGAATATGTCCATCAAAAAGGCGTAAGCCGCAAAACGCAGAAAGGATGATCCGCATGCCCATTACCGAATTTCTGGAGGAAAACGCCGTCAAATACCCGGGCGAAACCGCGCTTGTGGAGCTGAACCCTGAGGTGCAGGAGATTCGCCGCACCACGTGGAAGGAATACGAGCTGATCGAACGTCCGCTGGGCCGCGCGTACCGGCGGGAAATCACGTGGCGCGTATTCGATGAAAAGGCAAACCGCTGCGCGAACCTGCTCATTGGACGCGGCATCAAAAAGGGCGACAAGGTCGCCATTCTGATGATGAACGGCATCGAGTGGCTGCCGATTTACTTTGGAGCGCTGAAGGCCGGCGCGCTGGCCGTGCCGCTGAATTTCCGCTACACGGCGGAGGAAATTCGCTATTGTCTGGATCTGTCCGATGCGGACGCGCTGTTTTTCGGGCCGGAGTTCATTGGCCGCGTGGAGGAAATCGTCGAGGACATTCCCAAGGTCAAGCTGATCTTTTACGTGGGCGACGGCTGCCCGGCGTATGCCGAGAACTATCTGCATCTGGTCGCCAACGAATCCAGCACGCGTCCGGACGTGACGATTACCGACGACGATTTCGCCGCCATCTATTTCTCGTCCGGCACCACTGGCTTCCCAAAGGCCATTCTGCACAAGCATCAAAGCCTTGTGCACTCGGCGCGGGTGGAGCAGAAGCATCACGGCCAGACGCACGACGATGTGTTCCTGTGCATACCGCCCCTGTACCACACCGGCGCGAAGATGCACTGGTTCGGCTCGCTCATTTCCGGCAGCCGCGCCGTGCTGCTCACGGGCGTGAAGCCGGAGACGATTCTCAAGGCGGCTTCCGCCGAGAAATGCTCGATCGTGTGGCTGCTGGTGCCGTGGGCGCAGGATATTCTGGACGCGATCGACGACGGGCGCGTGAAGCTGGACGAATACGATCTGTCCCGCTGGCGTTTGATGCACATCGGCGCGCAGCCGGTGCCGCTGAGCCTGATTCGCCGCTGGAAGGCCGTGTTCCCGAACCATCAGTACGACACGAACTACGGCCTGTCCGAATCGATCGGCCCGGGCTGCGTGCATCTGGGCGTGGAGAACATCGACAAGGTGGGCGCGATCGGCATTCCGGGCTACGGCTGGGAAGTGAAGATCGTCGATGACCGGCGTCAGGAGGTCTCGCGCGGCGAGGTGGGCGAGCTGGCGGTAAAGGGCCCCGGCGTGATGACCTGCTATTACCATGACGAGAAGGCCACGCGTGAGGTTCTGCAGGATGGCTGGCTGTTTACCGGCGATATGGCGATGCAGGACGCGGACGGCTTCATCTATCTGGTCGACCGCAAGAAGGACGTAATCATCACCGGCGGCGAAAACCTGTATCCGGTGCAGATTGAGGACTACCTGCGCGCGAACCCGAAGATCAAGGACGTGGCGGTCATCGGCCTGCCGGACGCTCGTCTGGGCGAAATCGCCGCGGCGATTATCGAGGTGAAGCCCGGCGAAACGCTGACCGAGGCCGAGGTGAACGATTTCTGCCGCGATCTTCCGCGCTACAAGCGCCCGCGCCGCGTGATCTTCGCCGACGTGCCGCGCAATCCCACCGGCAAGATCGAAAAGCCGAAGCTGAGAAAAATTTACTGCGGCGAAAGCTTGGTAAAATCTCAGATCGAGGGCTGAAAATACAACATTCACGTGTTATCGTAAACGTATACAACCGAAGGGAGCCAGACGCTTTATGAAAAAACTGCTTTTGGGAAACGAAGCCGTCGCGCGCGGCCTGTACGAGGCGGGCGTCACGTTTATTTCCTCCTACCCGGGCACGCCGTCCACCGAAATCACGGAGTGCGCGGCTGCGTACGATGAAATGTATGCCGAATGGGCGCCCAATGAAAAGGTGGCGCTGGAAGCGGCGCTGGGCGCGTCCGTCGCCGGTGCGCGCAGCTTTGCGGCGATGAAGCACGTGGGCCTGAACGTGGCGGCCGACCCGCTGTTCACGGCGGCGTACACGGGCGTAAACGGCGGGCTGGTCGTGTGCGTGGCGGACGATCCGGCCATGCATTCGTCGCAGAACGAGCAGGATTCCCGGCACTATGCCCGCGCGGCGAAGCTGCCGATGCTGGAGCCGTCCGACAGCGGCGAGTGCCGCGACTTCACGCGTCTGGCCTATGAGATTTCCGAAGCGTTCGACACGCCGGTTCTGCTTCGCACCTGCACGCGCGTGGCGCACGCGCAGAGCCTTGTGGAGCTGAAGGCGCGCGAGGAGCGCCCGCTGAGGGAATACAAAAAGGATCCCGCAAAATATGTGATGAACCCCGGCTACGGGTTCAGGCGGCACGGCGTGGTCGAAGCGCGGCTGAAGGCGCTCGCGGAGTATTCCGAAAGCAGCCCGCTCAATTTTGAGGAAATGGGCGACGCGGCCGTGGGCTTCGTGTGCGCGGGCTCGGTGTACGAATATGTGAGGGAAGCCTTCCCGAATGCCAGCGTGTTCAAGGTCGGCATGAGCTTCCCGATGCCCATCGAGAAGCTGCGCGCGTTCGCGGCGAAGGTGGAAAGGCTGTACGTCGTCGAAGAGCTGGACGGCGTGATGGAGACCGAGCTTCGCGCCGCGGGCATCCGCGTGGACGGCGGCAAGGATCGCTTCGGCTGCATCGGCGAGCTTTCGCAGAAGAAGATCGAGGCCGCGATGGGCGAGAAGATGCCCGAAACGGAGACCTTTGACGAGCCCGTGCCGCCGCGCCCGCCGGTGATGTGCGCGGGCTGCCCGCACAGAGGCGTGTTCTTCACACTGAATAAGCTGAAGCTCACCGTGCTGGGCGACATCGGCTGCTATACGCTGGGCGCGTCGGAGCCGCTCAGCGCCATCGACACCACGGTGTGCATGGGCGCGAGCGTTTCCATGCTGCACGGCTTTCTGAAAACGCGCCCGGAGAACGCGGGAAAGACCGTGGCCGTCATCGGCGACAGCACGTTTTTGCACTCCGGCGTGACGGGCTTGATCAACATTGCGTACAACCGCAGCGTGTCGACCGTTCTGATTCTCGATAATTCCATCACCGGCATGACCGGCCATCAGCAGAACCCCGCCACGGGCTTCACGCTGAAAATGGAAGCGGTTCCGCCGGTTTCGCTGGAAAAGCTGTGCGAGGCGGTGGGCATTCGCCGCGTGCGCGTCGTCGATCCCGGCGACCTGAAGGCGCTGGAAACGGCGCTGCGCGAGGAAACGGCAGCGGACGAGCCGTCCGTGATCATCTGCCGCAAGCCCTGCATGCTGCTGAAGTATGTGAAGCCGAAGAAGCCGTTGGCCGTCGACGAGGACAAGTGCCGCGGCTGCCGCGGATGCATGCGGCTGGGCTGCCCGGCGCTGCGGTTTGAAGGCGGAAAGGCGCGCATCGACGCGACCCAGTGCGTGGGATGCAGTCTCTGCGCGCAGCTGTGCGCGTTCGGCGCCATCGGAGAGGGGGAGAACGCATGAAGACGACGAGCATCATGATTGTCGGCGTCGGCGGACAGGGAACGTTGCTCGCGTCCCGTCTGATCGGCTGTGTGCTTACGAAGAAGGGCTACGACGTGAAGCTGAGCGAGGTGCACGGCATGTCGCAGCGCGGCGGCTCGGTGGTCACGTATGTGAAGTACGGCGAGAAGGTGTATTCGCCCATCGTGGACGAGGGGGAAGCGGATTTCATCCTGTCCTTCGAGGCCATCGAGGGCGCGCGCTGGCTTCCGCGCCTGAAAAAGGGCGGGCGAATCATTACCAACGAGCGGGAAATTTATCCCATGCCGGTGATTACCGGGCGAATGGCGTATCCGGAGAACGCGATTTCGAAGCTCCGCGAAAAGGCAGACGTTGTGAGCCTTGACGCGCTGAGCCTTGCCGAGCGCGCGGGCAGCGCCAAGGCGGTGAATACCGTGCTGCTGGGTGTGCTGTCGCGGGATATGCCGGAAATCACCGGGGACGAGTGGATGGAAGCGATCGACGCGGTCGTCAAGCCCGCGTTTGTCGAGCTGAATAAACGCGCGTTCCGGATGGGTCGGGAAGCGTGAGCCGATTCGCCGGGAGAGCTTGGGTACCACCGCACAATTCGGCGGTGCGTCGGGCGAGGTCTTTTCGCCGGCCGCCCACCTCATTTGCGCAGCGCTGCCCTTGCCTTTCCCGGCGAATTTTCTAAGGAGGAAGAAATGGAAGCGGAATTTCGACATCCGCAAAGGGGAAACGCGCTGGGCATGCTCTTCTGCGCGCTCCTTTCCGCCGTATGCGCGGCCTGCGCGTGGGATGGAGAAGTGGAAACGGAGCTTCTGATCACGCTGGCTGTCCTTTTTCTGGCGGGCGCAGGGACGTTTGCGGTTTCCGCGTGCCTGATGCGCGGCATGCGGCTGCGCGTGTCGGACGGGCGCGTCGAGGGACAGACGAACCTGCACCGGCGCTTCTCCCTGCCTGCGGAGCAACTGGCCTATGTGAACGAGTTTGGAGACACGGTCATCCTTCTGGACGCGGACGGACGGCGGTATGTGTTCCCGAAGATGGAAAACGCACTTCTGATGCGCGAAGAGATCCTTGCGCGGCTTACGCGTGACGAGCCTTCGGAGGAAACGGCGGCGCGGCTTTGGGAAGAGCTTCCGGCGCTCAGGCGCAGCCGCTTGCGCAAAATCCTGCTCGTGGCCGCCGCGGCGCTGTGCATGTTCGGCAGCGTCGCGGTGGGCGCTATCGGCACCGGCGACAGGGACTTCCCGGACATGACGGAGCGAGACTGGCGAATCACCGCCTGCGTGGCGGTTATGTTTGCGCTCTCGTTGGCGGCAATGTTGGTTCTCGCCAGTTGGGCGGGGAAGGACAGCCTGCAAATTCAAAGAGCCGAATGGCGTCTGCGCGGCGTGATCGCGTTCCTCGCGCCCCTGCCGGTGGAAAACGTGATCGCCGCCTACGTCAATCGAAGCCATAGCGAACGCACCGTGTTTTACCAGGCAGCCGACGGCGTACATATGCATTTTGATAGAATTCTCGGCGATGGGAAGCTGAGGGACGAGGGCGAATACTCCGAAGCGATGGCCTCGCGGGAAGCGCTTCTGGAGGAAATGGGATATGAAAGCGTCGATTCGTTTGAGAAAGATATGATTCGAATCCGATAAGCAATCAGCCGTCGCGTTTTCCGCGGCGGCTGATTGTATAAACAGGGGAATTACTTCTTCGCTTTGGCGGCCAGCTTGGCGGCTTTTTTTGCGGCTTTCGCGTCCTGCTTTTTCTGCCAGTCGGAGAAGTCGTAGTCGTAGTTGATGTGCTCGGGGCGGGTTTCCAGCAGCTCCGGGTGCAGGAGGAGCTTTTTGAAGTACATCAGACCCTGCGCGTAGTTTGCGCCGCCGCAGATGCGTTCGTCGGTAACCACGCCCAGCGGGATTACGGTTTTGAACTGCGCGCCGTCGTGCGAGGGAACGGCCTTGCGCTCAAACTTGCCCAGCGAGATGAAAATGGAGGTGTTTCCGAAGTTGTACAGGTGGTGGTAGATGGTGGACAGGCCGATGGAGGCCACGTTGGTGATGAACATGCTGCAATGGAAGGGGCTGATGTCATACAGCGCCTTCGGCAGGATGCCATACCGATCCATCAGGCGGGCCAGCGCAACGACCAGCTGCACCAGCAGGCGGAATTTGATGATCTTTCCGGCAAAGTCGGCCGTGCCGTTGTCCGCGTCCGCGTCCACCGCGTCGGCGGTCAGGCGGTTGATCTGCTCGGCAACCTCGTCGATCGTCGCGTCCGGCTTGAAGGTCATCTTGATCAGCGCTTCGTCGAGGTTGTTCTTATCCTTGGCGTTGCGCAGAACGGTGAGGGACGCGTTGATGGTGTTGCGCGCGAAAACCTGCTTGTTCATGATGAAGCGGTTGAGCGCCGGGTATTCCGCAATGGCGCGCGTATAGGCCGCGACGACCAGAGCCGTGAAGGAAACCTTCACGCCCTCCTTGGAGCGCTTTTTGATGTAATCGGCAATGGGATCGTAGTCAACGTATTCGGTGATCATGTTCATCGCGTCGTTGCGCGTGGGCATGACGTAGGGCATAAACTGAACGATGGGATCGATGTGATCCAACCGGCGTCCGTCTGATCTGCGTCCAAACAAGGGAATCCCTCCCAATCGTAAATATACCTATATTAAATCATATTGTCGTAAATTTTTCAAGATTGACTGGGCGAATTTGGAAAAACGTCAAAGCAGATTTGTGACGACGTACATGTATACCGGGATGAAGATCATCGAGAGCGCCGTCGTCAGCGCCGTCGCGCCCGCGACGTATTCGTCGTCGCCGCCCACATTGCCCTCCACGATGGTGGTCTGCGTCATGGCGGGCATGGAGGCTTCGATCACCAGCGCGCCGACCATCGTGGGGTTCAGAAGCTCGGCCATCGAGGGGATCAACTTAAGAAGGCTGATCAGCACGATGTTCGCCACGGGCACCAGCAGGAACTTGCCCAGACAGATGGCCAGATAGCCCTTTTCCCAGCGAAAATTGCGGTTGCGAATCATGCGCATGAGGATATAGCCGGTATAAATCAGCGAAAGCGGCGTGACGCAGCCGCCGATGTAGTTCGCCGCGGACATGAGGAACTTGGGCAGCGTGATGTGCAGAAGCACGCAGATGGAGCTGATAATCAGGAAAACGAGGGGCAGCGGGATGGTCTTTCCCAGAAATCGCAGCGCGTTCTTCGTGGGAACAAAGCGGGGATCGTCCTTCTCCTTCGAAAGCCAGTAGGCGGGAATTGTGCGATAGGAGCGTTCCTCCTTCGCCCGGCCGCCGTCGCGGCTCATGAAGGAATAGCCGACTGTCCAGAAAAGGGACGTGTTGGCGATGTAGTAAATCAGCGTATAGGGCACGGCATCCTCGCCGAACAGCGCGCGGCACACGGGCAGGCCGATAAAAATGCTGTTTGAAAAGGTGAACAGCACCACAAACGCGCCGAAGCGGCGGCGCTCGATTTTCAGAAGCTTTGCGACAAGGTAGCCGATGGCCATGCCCAGCAGAAGCCCGATGACCGGGGCAATCAGTCCGGCGGCCATGCCGACCAGACTTTCAGCGGTGAACTTGCCGAACATGTTGGTTACGATGGTGGCGGGAAGGGCTACGCGAATGACGAAGCGCGAGAGGAACGAGGCTTCCTTCTCGCCAATCCACTTGAGCTGCGTGAGCAGCATGCCCACGGCGATCATGGCGAAAATGGAAAGTACGATTTGCAGCGCGTCGAGAATGGATTCCATAATAAAAGCCCCCATTTCCGTATATGATGCCATCATACGCCGAAACGGGGGCGGTGTCAATGAAATCTGGGTGTTTTGGATAAGAAGTTTGGCTTATACGCGCACAGGGACGAAACATTCCCTTCGGCGTTCCCGCGGGAAGGCTTCGGTTATACGCGCTCCCAGATGTAGCGGGCGGTGTTCAGGCAGATTTCGGTCGCGGCTTCGCAGTCTTCCATGCCCTCGAACTCGATGGAAATCTCCTTGTCGTAGCCCGCATCCTTCAGGGTCTTGAGAATTGCCCAGATGTCCAAGTCGCCCTGTCCCAGAATCGCGCCGCGCAGAATGTGGCGGCCGCTCGCCGTGCCGACGTAGCCAAGGCGCGGCGGCATCTTCCTGAGCTCCTCCGGCGTGGGCATGGGGCGCGGCGCGGCCTTCGCGCCGGCGGTGTACATGCCGTCCTGCGGGAGCATGCGATCCTTCTTGCGGATGTAGAAATCCTTCAGGTGAATCATGTCGGCGTAGCCCACGCATTTTTTGACGGCGGTTTCCGGCTCGTCGTCCACGCACAGGTAGTTGCCGGTATCGATGGTCATGCGCACGTTGTCGCGCCCGGCGGCGTTTACCAGACGAATCAGCCGGTCGGCGCCGTTCACGTACAGGCCGTGGTTTTCCAGCGTGGTGTTCATGCCGAGGGACTTCGCATAGTCGGCCAATTCCTGAATGGCGGCGACGAAGGCGGGGAAGTCCTTCTCAAACTGCTCGGGCGTGTTGATTCCCTCGGGATGCTGGCCGGAGCAGGTGTCGTGGCGCATTTTCTTCATGCCGAGGAAGTGCGCCATGTCCATGTACATCTTGATGCGCTCGATTTCGGCGCGGCGCTCGGCTTCGGTGGGCTTGATGACGCAGGCGTTGAGCGAGAACACGGACAGGGGCAGGTCGACCGACTGCGCCTTGTCGCGAATGCGGCTCACGTAGTCGTAGTCGATTTTTCCTTCCGCGTTCAGAAGCGGCAGACTGAAGGGAACCAGTTCGAGATGGGCGCAATCGTGCGCCTTCGCCCAGTCGATGACGTCGAAGATGTCCATCTCACCGGTGCGCAGACGCTTGTTCAGGGAGTAACTGCTGATACCGAGTTTCATCCGAGAAAGCCCTCCTTTTGATTCGTAGTTTCATCCTTTACCGGCAGCAGCTTGTAAGAGAATACAAGCGCCGGGTTTACCTGACCGTTGTAATAGGCGTTGCGAATGCGGTTCACGACGATTTTGCCCGTCGAAGCGTTTACGGATGGAAGAAGCAGCACGAACTGCGAGGGGCTGTAGCGGGCGATCGTGTCGCCCTTGCGCAGGCAGGAGATCATGGTAGACAACAGCTGATGCATGGCTCGATCCTGTTCAAAGGCGTCGACCGGCGGCTGCGAAACAGGGGTGAGCATGATCAGCGCCACATAGATGGAAATGCCGAGACGCTCCAGATTGCGCATCTGAAGCTGATACACGTCGCGCAGGATGCTGTAATCGCATACGAACGCGCCGGGGGGATTCGCGCTGTCGGTGAGATAGCGGCGCACGGCGTTCAGATCGGTGGTGAGCGACTGCTCCGTGCGTCCCACAAGCTCATAATAGTTCTGAAGGTTTTCCGACGGGTGCATGCCGAGGAAGCTGTTGTGCAGGTTGTTCAGGTGGCGATACTGCGCCATGGCCTCGTTGCTGCGGTTGGTCTTGACCAGCGCTTCCATCAGGTTCGTGTGCAGCGTTTCCTCAAACGCGTCCACGTCCAGCGCGGCGCGGCACACGCGAATCATCTGCTCGTATTCCTCCTTCGCGCGCAGGAGCGACAGCGCGTGGTCGACCGTCTGAAGGAACAGGCTGTGGTAGAACGTGCGCCGGGAGATGAACCAGCTGTCTTCTTCGCGCCCGCCCACCAGATCGCCGCCGTATGAAGTGAGCATCTGGTGAATGGCGGCATGCACGTCGTCGTTCGCTTCGGCTGCGTTCAGAATCACGTTGCTCGCGTCCTCAAACAGAAACACGTCGATGTGCGCGTCCAGCTCCGTGTTCCAGCGGTACGCGCCGTGGTCGGTGGAGATGCAGTTGCGAAGATCCGGATCGAAATCGGTCAGCATGCCGCGCGTGCGGCTGACCAGCGTTTTAAGGGCGCTTTCCGGGTTGGAGCTGGTTTCGTTCGGCCAAAGCAGCTCATAAAGCGTGGTGGAGCTGACCGGGCGGCCATAGTTCAGCAGCAGGTGAAGCAGCATCTGGCTGCCCTTGCGCGTGGAGGACAGCAGATGCTCGGCGTTTTTGCCGTTTACGAGAAACTCAAACTTTCCCAGAAGCGAAACCTCAATCATCGACGAAAATCCTTTCAGAACGCGCTTGTAACCGATATTTACAGGAATGTTTCGTTAAGTATACCATAAACTGGAACGGTCTGTCAATCGACAAGCTCCACCTTGTCGCGGCCGAAGATGTCGTAGGAGGTGGACAGGTCGCGGCCGGACACGCCCTTTCCGGCGGGGCGCGCCGCGTCGGACGTGGTGATGTTCAGCTTGAGCGGACGGCCGAACGCATCCGAAAGCGCCTTGCCGATGGGATCCGCGCGGCGTTCCAGAAACTGCTTCTGGAAGTTGGCCTTGCCGTCCAGCCGGGTGTTGATCACGTCGCCGTCGATCCCGACGAACTTCAAATCGCGCAGATAGCCGCGGATGCTGGGCGTTTCGGCGCAGATTTTTTCGATTACGCCGGTGAACACCTTTTCCTCCTCGGAAGCGGGCGCTTTGGCTTCGGGCGCGGCGGGCCTCTCCGCCGGCTTGTCCGCCTTTGCGGGCGCGGCGGCCGGCTTTGCCGCGGGCGCGGCGGACGCGGGCAGCGCCGTACCCGCGGCCAGCGCCTTTTCCAGCGCTTCGATGCGCTCGGTCAGTCCGGCGACGCTCTTTTCCTCGGAAATGCGTGCGGCGCGCACGGTGCACAGCTCCAAAATGGAGCGCGGGTTCGAAACCCATTTCATGTCGCTTTCCGCGCGGATGAACAGCTCCATCGCGCGCGTCAGCCTCTCGCGCTCGAAAAGCTGCGACTGCTCCACAAACCGCGCCGCGTCCTCGGGCGTGATTTCCGCCAGCGCGGAAAGATCGTTTCCGACCAGACGCGCCATCATCAGAAGACGCATGTGCGCGGCTGTTTCGCGCGCGAAAACCTGCGCGTCGCGGCCGTCGCGCATCGCCCTGTCGATCAGGCGAAGCGCCTCGCCCGCGTCGGATTTTTCCAGCGCGCCGACGAAGGCGAACATGAATTCCCGCCCGGTCGTGCCGAGCACCTCGCGCACGAGGGAAGCCGAAACCGTCGCCTGTGCGTAGCTCAGGCACATATCCAGCAGCGACAGCGCGTCGCGCATGCCGCCCTCGGCGGCGGCGGCGATTTCCTGCAGCGCGTCGTCGTCGGCCTCGCGGCCGATGCCGTTCAGGATGACCTTCATGCGCGAGACGATCAGCGAAGCGGGAATGCGCTTGAAATCATATCGTTGGCAGCGGGAAAGCACCGTGGCAGGAAGCTTCTGCGGCTCCGTCGTGGCCAGTATGAACACGGCGTGGGCGGGCGGCTCCTCCAGCGTTTTCAGAAGCGCGTTGAACGCGCTGGTGGATAGCATGTGCACCTCGTCGATGATGTACACCTTGTACTTGCCCACCGTAGGCGGGTAGACGATTCGGTCGCGCAGAAGGCGCACCTCGTCTACGCCGTTGTTGCTGGCGGCGTCGATTTCGAGCACGTCCATCGTGCGTTCATCCTTGAGTTCACGGCATACGTCGCATTCGCCGCACGGCTCGCCGTCCACCGGACGGAGGCAGTTCACGGCGCGCGCCAGCACCTTGGCCGCGGTGGTCTTGCCGGTTCCGCGGCTGCCGCAGAATAGATACGCGTGAGCGATATGGCCGGACATGATCTGCCGCCGGAGCGTCTTCGTGATGGCTTCCTGTCCGCAGATGTCCTCAAACCGATCCGGCCGCCACGCGCGATACAGCGCCTGATACTGTGCCATGCTCAGCCTCCGATCAGGTCGCGGCGAAGCGCGGCGAGCTGGCGGGCGAGCTCCGGATTCGTTTCATTCCGCAGGATGCTCAGCCCGTCCTCCAGCTGGCGGCTGTCCGAGAACGCGCAGATGGGCACGGAGGGGAACGGCTGGCCGAGGAAGTACGCCAGCGACAGCTGCGTAATGCCAAGCCCCGTCTGGCGGGACAGCTGCTGAAGCTGGTCGAGGATCATGTCGTTCGCGGGCAGATCGTAGCGCGGGCGAATGCGCTCGTTGGGCGCGAGCCCGGCCGCCTTGCGCGTGAACCAGCCCTTCGCCAGCGCGCTGTAGGCCATTGCGCCCATCTGCGTCTGCGTGTGATAGGCGTAGGCGGCGCGATCCATGGGAACCAGCGTCTTGTCGGTCAGGTTCTGAAAATCAACCTCGGCCAGACTCCACATCGTCTGGTTCACGGAAAAACCGGCCAGCGAGTGCGCGCGGGCGTACGCCGCCGCGGCGGTTATGCGCTCGACTGTCCAGTTGGAGCAGCCGTAGAAACGAATCAGTCCCTTCCTGCGCATTTCCTCCAGCGTTTCAAGAATTTCGCCCACGGGAAGCGACGTGTCGTCGCGGTGCAGAAAATACAGATCGATCGCGTCTACGCCCAGAAAATCCAGACTGCCCTCTACGTCCGCATATAGCACGTCCCGGTGCAGCCGGGGCGTGAAAGCACGGTTTTTGCCCGGCGTGGGGTGGCCGCCCTTGGTGGAAAGAATCATTTGTCCCGCCATGCCGCTTGAGCGCAGCCATTTGCCGATGATGCGCTCGCTCTTTGAGCGTTCGCCGGAAGGGTCGTCGCCATATACGCGGGCGGTGTCGATAAAGTTGCCGAACTCGGCATAGCGATCCAGCTGCGCAAACGCGTCCGCCTCCGTAAGCTTTGTTCCGAAATGTCCCGTGCCCAGCGCCAGCGGAGCCACGCGCAGAGAGCCGGTCAGAGAAATCAGATTCATAGTTCGCGCCTCCAAGATTTGATCTGTTCCTATTGTACCATTTTTTCATGCAAGGTTGCAAGTGTTCCTGAAAAGTTCCTGCGGCGGGGCATAAGCCGGCGCGGCGCGCATAAAGTGATTTGGAAAAACTGCCGCCCAATCGAAGCAAGTGTTAACAAGTGAGTTTACAGCGCGATAAAAAAATCGGTGATCTGTTGTGCTATAATGTACGAAAGTTGAAGGGCGAGCTTTCGAATCTATCTTGAAAACGGGTGAATGCGAACATGCGAATCGTTTTAACGGGCGGAGGTACGGCGGGTCATGTCACGCCGCACCTGGCGCTGATCCCGCCGCTTCAGCGGGAGGGCTGGGACATTCATTACATCGGGTCGGAAACCGGCATCGAGCGCGAGCTGATCGGCAAAGTGGAGGGCGTTACCTACCATGCCGTGAAAACCGGAAAGCTGCGCCGCTATCGCGATGTGAAAAACCTGAGCGATCCGTTCCGCGTGGCGGCGGGCGTGGGACAGGCGACGCACCTGATCCACACGCTGAAGCCCAACGTCGTGTTCTCCAAGGGCGGCTATGTGGCCGTTCCGGTGGTGTATGGCGCGGCGTTCAACCGCGTGCCGGTATTGATTCATGAGTCCGACATGACGAGCGGTCTGGCCAACAGGCTCAGTCTGCCGTTTGCCAAGGTTCTGATGTGCACCTTCCCGGAGACGGTGAAGGAGGCGGGCAAGAAGGGGCTGTACGTCGGCGCACCCATCCGCAAGGAGCTGCTGGCGGGCGACCGCGAGCGCGGACTCAAGCTGTTCGGCTTCACGTCCAACCGCCCGGTGCTGCTGGTGGTGGGCGGCTCGTTGGGCGCGCAGGCCATCAACCGTGCCGTGCGCGGCGCGTTGGACGACCTGACGAGGTGCTTTCAGGTGCTGCACATCTGCGGCAAGGGCAATATCGACGCGAATTATGAGGGCCGCCGCGGATACGTTCAGATGCAATATCTGGACGAGGAAATGGCGGACGCCTACGCCTGCGCCGACGTGATCATCACCCGCGCGGGCTCCAACACCATCTGCGAGATTCTGGCGCTTCGCAAGCCCTCACTGCTGATTCCGTATCCAAACACGGCGTCCCGCGGCGATCAGGAGATCAACGCGGCTTCGTTCCTCCGGCGCGGCTTTTCGCGCGTGCTGGAGCAGAGCGACCTTACGCCCGCCACGCTGGTGGAGCGTGTCGTGGAAGTGTACCGCGACCGCGGCGAGCTGATCGACAGCATGAACCGCGAGCCGGTTTCCCGGTCGATCGATCGAATTCTGGAACAGATTCACAAATACGCCAAGGCGGATAAGCAGGGCTGATTTCGCCGAAAAAAACGAAGCGGGAGGGGAAACCCTCCCGCAACATGTATGGGAGACAGGGGAATGCTGCTGGACGAACTGACGGGCTACGCGCCCGGGCGGCTGCCGATGCACATGCCGGGGCACAAGCGGAACACGGCGCTGGCCGACTATCTGAAGGCGCTGCGCGCCGATCTGGATATTACCGAAATCGACGGCTTTGACGATCTGCACGCGCCCGAGGGCGCGCTTCTCGACGGCATGCGCCGCGCGGCGCGGCTGTGGGGCGCGGACGAAAGCCGTTTTCTTGTGAACGGCACCACCTGCGGCCTGCTTGCCGCCGTGTACGCGCTGGCGGCGGACGGCGGGCGGGCGATTGTGGCGCGCAACTGCCATAAATCCGTGTATCACGCGCTGGAGCTGACCGGCGTGGAGCCGGTGTTTGTCATGCCGGATGTGGACGCGGAAACGGGCGTCTGCGGCAGGATCCCGCCGGAGGACGTGCGCCGCGCGTTGGAAGAAGCGCCGGATGCGCGCTTTGTCCTCGTGACCAGCCCGACGTATGAGGGCGTGATCAGCGATATTGCCGCGATCTGCCGCGCCGCGCATGAGCGAAATGTGCCGGTGATCGTGGATGAGGCGCACGGCGCACATCTGGGCTTATGTGATGAAGCCTTTCCGGCAGACGCGATGCGCATGGGCGCAGACATCAGCGTGAAAAGCGTGCACAAAACCCTGCCCAGCCTGACGCAGACGGCCATTTTGCTGGCGCGGCATGATCGCGTGGACATGGCGGCGTTGGATCACGCGCTGGACATTTTTGAAACCAGCAGCCCATCCTACCTGCTGATGGCGTCCATCGATGGCTGCGTGTCGCTGATGGAGCGTCGCGGCGCGGAGATTCTGACAAGCTGGCGACAGGCGCTGGATGAATTCTATGAGGGCACCGCCGCGCTTTCAAACCTGCGCGTGCACAGACAGGACGAGCCGAGCAAGCTTGTGATCGACACGACGCAAGCCGGCATCACCGGCTTTGAACTCTCGCGCCGACTGCGGGAGGAAAACGTCGAGCTGGAAATGGCGTCCCTGCGCTACGCAGTCGCCATGACCGGCGCGGGAGACACCCGGGAAACCCTCCGCAAATTCCTGAACGCACTGAAAACCGTAGACCGTGCCCTGTCCGCGCCGCCCGTGCCGCCCGCGCCCGCGCCGTCCGCACAGCCCGCGTCCGCGTCGCTGCCGGTGCTTCCGCGTCCTGTGCGTGTTTTGCCGCCGAAGATGGCGCTTCACGCGCCGTCTGAGGATGTGTCTGCGCGGGAAGCCGTCGGGCGGGTGAGCGCGTGCTATGCGTGGGCGTATCCGCCGGGCGTGCCGATGCTCGTTCCCGGCGAACGCGTGCCGGAGGGCTTCGCGGAGCTCTGGGCAGAATGGGAAAAATCGGGCGCGAAGCTCGTAACGACGCGCGGGTCATTGCGCGTCATCCGCGAATAGAAGCGGAGCATACGGCTTCCTGCGTGCCGAAGGCGTTTGATGGTGCTTCGGTACTTCCCAAGCTTCGTGTCCGTCATCTGCGAGAAGGCTTCCCGCGTGCCGAAAGGCGTTTGATGGCGCTTCGCTACTTCTCAAGCTTCGTGTCTGTCGTCTGCAAGATGGATTTCCACGTGCCGAAAGACGTTTGGTCGGTGCTTCGGTTTGTACTTTCCAAGCTCCGTGTCTACCGTCTGCGAGATGGAGTTCTGCGCGCCGAAGGGCGCATGGCAGAGATTCATTTTCGTTCTGTGCGAGCGGAACGCGGTCTTTGAAGGGTGATGGAAGCGGAAAAACGCGTGCCGTTCGCGAAAAATAACGTCCCGCGTGCCGGGCGCTCTTGACAGGGCGGGCGCGAAAGTGTACAATATAAACAAGTTTCGCATAAAAGGAGATTATATCATGAAGAGAATTCAGACCCTCGAAACCCGCGACCTCAACAAGAGCGCGAAGAACGGCGGCTGCGGCGAGTGCCAGACCTCCTGCCAGTCCGCGTGCAAGACTTCCTGCGGCGTGGCCAACCAGCCCTGCGAGAAGAAGTAATTCCAGCCAAAGCGCCGCCGTTTGTCCCGTTCGCGGGCAAACGGCGTTTTTTATGGGAGAGGGAACGAATGATTCATCAATACAAACTGAATGGATACAATATCGTGCTGGACGTGTTCTCCGGCTCGGTGCACGTGGTGGACGACGTGGCGTACGACGCGATAGCGCTGTATGAAACGCGCGCGGAGGACGAGGTCGTCGCCGAGCTTCTGATGAAGTACGGCGCGCGCGCCGACGTGAACGAAAAGGAGCTTCGCGGGCTGATGGACGACATCCGCGCCCTGAAGGATGCCGGAAAGCTGTACACCGAGGACGAATACCGCGACCTCGCCATCGACTTCAAGCGCCGCCAGACGCACGTGAAGGCGCTGTGCCTGCATGTGGCGCACACCTGCAACCTGAACTGCTCCTATTGCTTCGCCAGTCAGGGCAAGTATCACGGCGAACGCGCGCTGATGTCGTTCGAGGTGGGCAAGCGCGCGCTGGATTTCCTGATCGAGCACAGCGGCGCGCACAGAAATCTGGAGGTGGACTTCTTCGGCGGCGAGCCGCTGATGAACTGGGACGTCGTAAAGCAGCTGGTGGCCTACGCCCGCGAGCGGGAGAAGGAAACCGGCAAGAATTTCCGCTTTACGCTGACGACCAACGGCGTGCTGGTGGACGACGAGGTGATCGAGTTTTCCAACCGCGAAATGCATAATGTGGTCATGAGCCTCGACGGACGCAGGGAAGTGCACGACCGCTTCCGCGTGGACTATGCCGGACGCGGCAGCTACGACGTGGTGGTTCCCAAATTCCAGAAGTTCGCGAAGGCGCGCGGCGACCGGAATTACTACGTTCGCGGCACCTACACGCACATGAACACCGATTTCACGAACGATCTGTTCCACATGCTTGATCTGGGCTTTACTCAGCTGAGCATGGAGCCGGTCGTCTGCCCGCCGGGCGACCCGTACGCGCTGACGAAGGAGGATTTGCCGGCGCTGTACGAGCAGTATGAGATTCTCGCGAAGGAAATGATCCGGCGCGAGAAGGAAGGCCGTCCGTTCACGTTCTATCATTATATGCTTGACCTCTCGCACGGCCCGTGCGTCTATAAGCGCGTGTCCGGCTGCGGCAGCGGCACCGAGTATATGGCCGTCACGCCGTGGGGCGATCTGTATCCCTGCCACCAGTTTGTGGGCGAGGAGAAGTATAAGATCGGCAATGTGTTCGATGGCATTCAGAATCCGGACGTACCGGCCGAGTTCAAGCTGTGCAACGCCTACGCGCGTCCGGAGTGCAGGGACTGCTGGGCGAAGCTGTATTGCTCCGGCGGCTGCGCGGCCAACGCGTATCATGCTACGGGCAGCATTCTGGGCGTGTATGAATACGGCTGCGAGCTGTTCAAAAAGCGCATGGAGTGCGCCATCATGGTGAAGGCCGCCACCGCGGGAGACGCTTCGGAGGAATGAAATATGGCTGCGTCTGAGAACGACATTCTGCGCCGCTGCCCGCTGTTCAAGGGAATGACAGACGAGGAAATCGCCGCGGCGCTTCGGTTTTACCGGGCCGCGCGCAGACGCTATCAGAAGGGAGACGCGCTGATTCGCATCGGGGATAGCGTGTCTCGCTTTGCGCTGGTGCTGTCCGGCACCGTTCAGATCATGTCGGACGATCTGGACGGGCATCACATGATCATGGCGACGGTCACGCCGGGGCAGACGTTCGCCGAATCGATGTGCTATCAGCGCACCGCCGAGTCGCAGGTGTACGCCGTGTGCGTGGAGGCGGGCGAGACGTACTGGATGAGCACGGAGGGACTTCTGAAGTCCGGCGACGGCGAATGTCTGGAGCATGCCGACCGCTTCCTTCGAATGCTCACGCTCAAGACGCTTTCGATGAACGACCGGATACAGATCTTATCCAAGCCTACCATCCGGCAGAAGCTGATGACGCTGTTTTCACAGTACGCCGCCCGCGAGGGGCATATGTTCAACCTGCCGTTCGACCGCAGCGATATGGCGGTGTATCTGGGCGTGAACCGTTCGGCGCTGTCGCGCGAGCTGTCGCTGATGAAAAAAGAAGGCATCATCGACTTCTATAAAAACAGCTTTTCCCTTCCGCAGGGAAAGAAGTTGCCGTGAGGTTGCAATTGCAACGAAAAAACGCGCGGAAAGCGATATAATACGTCCAACCGAAAGGGAGGAGGATAATCATGCAGGATGTTGTGGTTCATGTGACGGGCGGAGCGATTTCCAAGGAGGAGTCGGACGCTTATGTAGCGCGCGGACGCGAGAAATATGGGCGCGCGCTGGAGCGCGTGGATGTGAAGCTGGACGGCGAATACGCCGATATCCATTACTACTTGACCAAGCTGCCCTTCGAGCGCATCCGCCGCATTACCGGTTATCTGGTAGGCACGCTGGATCGCTTCAACAACGCCAAGCGCGCGGAGGAGAGGGACAGGGTCAAGCACAGCATGGAAGCGTGAGGAAGAAACGTATGAAAAAGCTTGTATCGGCTCTGCTGGCTCTGCTGCTGACGCTGTCCGTCTGCGCATTTGCCGACGGCGAAACGGTTCGCGTGGTCGCGCTGAACGGCCCGACCGGCATGGGAATGGTCAAAATGATGAAGGACGAGGCGGAGAATCCCGGCTATCAGTTCTCGCTGGAAAGCGCGCCGGACGTGATCACGCCCGCCATTATCAAGGGCGAAGTGGACATCGCCTGCGTGCCCGCCAATCTGGCGAGCGTGCTGTTCAACAAGACGCAGGGCGGCGTTCAGGTTCTGGCCGTGAACACGCTGGGCGTTCTGTACATCGTGGAGCGCGGCGACACCATTCACACCGCCGAGGATCTGCGCGGCCGCACGCTGTACGTCAGCGGCAAGGGCGCGACGCCGGAGTACGCCATCAACTACATTCTCACCGAGGCGGGACTTGATCCCGAGAAGGACGTCGACCTGCAGTTCTGCGCCGAGCACGCCGAGTGCCTCACGAACCTGCTGGCGAACGAAAACGCCGTGGCCATGCTGCCCCAGCCGTTTGTGACGGTGGCGCAGACCAAGGCGAGCGATCTGCGCGTGGCGCTGGATCTGACTGAGGAATGGGACAAACTGCAGGAAGGCGGCGAAGCGCCCTCCAGCATGATCACCGGCGTGGTCGTTGCCCGCAAGGCGTTTGTCGAAGCGAATCCGGACGCGGTAAAGGCGTTCCTGACCGAGTACGCCGCGTCGGTTGCCTATGTGAATGAAAACGTGGACGAGGCCGCGAAGCTGATCGGCGAATACGGCATCGTGGCGGAGAACGTCGCGAAGGTCGCTGTGCCGAAGTGCAACATCGTGTGCATCACCGGCGAGGAGATGAAGACGAAGCTGTCCGGATATCTGAATGTGCTGTTCGCGCAGAATCCCGCCGCGGTGGGCGGCCAGCTGCCGGACGACGGCTTCTACTATACCGATGCGCAATAACCCCAAAAGACGATTGCCGCGCGGATGCGTGAGCATTCTGGCCGCTGCGTTCTGGCTGCTCGTGTGGCAGCTGGGCGCAATGGCGCTGAAACAGGAGATACTGCTGGTATCTCCTGTTTCCGTGCTTAAAAGATGGTTTGAGCTGATTGGCGAAGCCGATTTCTGGCGGCGCGTGGCGTTTTCCTCGCTGCGCATCGCCGAGGGACTGGCGTGGGGCATGCTCGCGGGCGCGCTGCTCGGCGCGGCGGCGGCGCGGTGCGAATGGGTTCGCGTGCTGCTTGCGCCGCTGGTGCGCGTGATTCGGGCGATTCCCGTGGCGTCGTTCATCATTCTGGCGCTGTTCTGGCTGTCGAAGCAGAGCCTCAGCGCGTTTATCTCGTTCCTGATCTGCTTTCCCGTGTTCTATACGAACCTGCTGACCGGCGTGAAGAGCGTGGACGGGCAGCTGATGGAAATGGCGGACGTGTACGGCCTTGGGCCGTTGAAGCGGCTCAGGTATCTGTATTTTCCGGCGGTGCATCCCTATCTGGTGGCCGCGGCGAACGTTTCCGTGGGACTTGCGTGGAAAAGCGGAATCGCCGCGGAGGTAATCGCCGTGCCGCGCGGGTCGATCGGCGACCGGCTGTACGCGGCGAAGGTCTATCTGGAAACCGGCGACCTGCTGGCGTGGACGCTGACGATCGTGCTTCTGAGTCTGGCGTTCGAGGGCGTGGTAAAGGCAATTCTGCGCGGACTCGGACGCGGATTAAAGAGGGAGGGCGCGAAATGACGGATGTTGTCGTTCGAGACGTGACGATGCGCTACGGCGAGCAAGTAGTGCTTTCGCATTTCAGCCACCGGTTTTCCGCCGGGCGCGCGCATTGCGTGATGGGGCCGTCCGGCTGTGGGAAGACCACGCTTCTGCGCCTGATTGCCGGACTGGAAACGCCTGAGTCCGGCGAAATCGAGGGCGTTGGCAAGCTGGGCTTCCTCTTTCAGGAGGATCGGCTGATTTCGCATCTGACCGCGCGGAAAAATGTGGCGCTGGTGCTGACCGGCCGCGACACGGATGCGCGTGCGGGAGCCGCGCTCGAAGCGCTGGGACTTTCGGACAGCATGGACAAGCCTGCGCGCGAGCTGAGCGGCGGCATGGCGCGCAGGGTCGCGATTGCCCGCGCCGTGCTGTTTGAAAGCAAGCTGCTCTTGCTGGATGAGCCGTTTCGCGGACTGGACGAGCAGACGCGCGCGCAGGCGGCGGCATGGGTAGCCGCGCAGACGGCGGGGCGCACGGTGATCGCCGTGACCCACGACCGGCAGGACGCGGAGCTTTTAAACGCGGACGTATTTGAAATGAAGAAACGCGGGGGGCAGGGAGGCGTGTCCGGTGGAGTATTGGATTCCGGCGTGTTCGGGCAAGCGGATTGAGGTTCGCAATGGACAGAAAATTACCGTCGTAGACGTTGATGGCGGGCAGGTGGTCGACTTTTTCGCGGAGGTCACAGGCGAAGCGCGCGAGTTCCTGTCTACCGGCGTGACGATCGACTGCAACGAATCGCTCCGGCTGAGCGTCGGCGATACGATCTATACGAATCTGTATCGTCCGATTTTGAAGGTGCTTCAGGACGACGTGGGCGAGCATGACCTGCTGCATCCCTGCTGCCGTCCGGAAATGTATGATTTCTTCTACCACAACGGCGATGGTCATCCCAACTGTCTGGACAACATCAACGGCGCGCTGGGAGAGAAGCGAGCGATCATCACGCCCGTGAACCTGTTCATGCACACGAGGATTCATCCGGACGGTCGTATCTCGGTAGAAGCGCCGCTCTCCCGCGCGGGTGATAAAATCGTGCTGGAAGCGCTGATGGACGTAACGCTGGGCGTCGCCGTCTGCAGCGTCTCAGAAAGCCAGTGCAACAGCGGCAAGTGTTCGCCGGTTAAGGTTATGGTCGAGTTGGTCGGCCGGCGAATGGATTTTTCGTCCGATGCAAATGCAAATTTCGAAGGTTTACTGGAGGTAAATCGAGGAATTTGCATGCCGCAGATGGCGGAAAGGACTTCGCCCGACGCGCCGCCGAATTGTGCGGTGCTGCCTTAAATAGCTGAATACCAAATGCCCGCGAAACCTGCGGCTCTTTGCCGCTGGTCTCGCGGGCATTTTCCTGAAATTCGATTATTCAAAATGACCGTCGCACAGGCCGCGCAGGAAGGATTCAAAGTCGCGGGCGATGGTCTTTTCTTCGCCGGTGTCCACGTCGGAATACAGCACCTCCGGCTCGCCGTTCACGCCGCACTTGCGGTAATCCAGAAATACCAGCGCGCGGCCGGGCTTGATGGTGTTGCAGATGGCTACGCCGATGCCGTCGTTATGCCGCCAGCTTTCGGTGAGATAGCGGCTGCCGAAGCGCCCGCACAGGGAATAGGGCGTTTCGCGGCCGATGCCGAGAATGTCGGTGATCTGAATAAAATCGCCAAACTCGTGCGCGTCGGGGCGGATGGGAAACCAGCCGCGATTGACCAGACCACCGTTGTGCTGCTTCATCAGCTCGATATAGCTGGCGGGCAGCTTGTAGCCCAGCTCCTGCTCCACGTCGCGGATGATGCGGTAGTCGGGCGCGGCGCTCACGTGGCGGCGCTCGGACTCGCGGGTATCGTGCCAGAAGCCCTCGAAATCAACGTTCGTCAGGCGCGGAAGCGGCTCGGCGGCGATGATCTCGTCCGCCTCAAACACCTCAGCCGTCTCGGCGGGTTCCGCGTCGAAGGGCTCTTCGCCGTAGGAGCCGTCCGTCTCAGACGCGCCAAAGGCGGTTGCCGGGTCTTCCGATCCGGCAACCGTCTCTTCCACGGTTGTTTCTTCGATGATTTCCTCGGCGGGCACGGCTTTTCGTTTACGGAAACGGCCGAACCAGTCTTTTATGCCCATTCATTTCCTCCAGTCTTATGGCCGGGAAGGTCAGGATACGACCTTGATTCCCAGCGTCGCCTTTTCGCCGTTGATGTTCTGCTCGCGCACGATTTCACCGTCGGCGGCGGGGCGGTTCTCGACGGACAGCGCCAGCACGGCGCGCATCAGGTCTTCTTTGCCCTTTTCGATGACGGCGCTCAGGCGCTCGCTCGTCTGGTAGGACAGCGCGATGCGGTCGGTGACCTCGAAGTCCGCGTCCTTGCGCATCGTCTGCACCTTGCTGATGACCTCGCGCAGGAAGCCCTCGTCGATCAGCTCGGGCGTCAGGTTCGTATCCAGCACGACGGTGTAGTCGCCCTCGCTCTGCGCTTCGAAGCCCGGCTTCTGCGTGAGACTGGTGAGCACGTCGTCCTTTTCCAGCTCGATGGGCGTGCCGTCCAGCTCAAACTTCAGCGTCTCGCCGCGCTCGAAGGTGGCGACGACCTCGTTGCCGTCCAGCGTCTTCAGACGCTCGCCGATCTTGCCCAGCAGCTTTCCGTATTTCTTGCCCAGCGTGCGCATCTGCGGCTTGAGGTTGTAGGTGGTGAAGGCGGACGCGTCGTCCACGAATTCGACGGCCTTCACGTTCAGCTCGTTCTTGATCAGCTGCGCGATTTCGTCGGACAGGCGCTTGCCCTTCACAAGGCAGCGGGACAGCGGCTGACGAACCTTCAGCGACGCGGCGTTGCGCGCGGCGCGGCCCAGCTGAACCACGCTTTCCACCTCGTCCATGCCGGCTTCCAGCTCCTTGTCCACCTTGCTCAGGTCGGCGACCGGGAAGTCGCACAGGTGCACGGATTCCGGCGCGCCGGTCAGGTGGCCGACGGCGAGGTTGCGATAGATGGTCTCCGTCATGAACGGGATGTACGGCGCGAGCAGCTTGCTCAGCGTCAGAAGCACCGTGTACAGCGTTTCGAACGCGGCGAGCTTGGAGCCCTCCAGCCCCTTGCCCCAGAAGCGTTCGCGGTTCAGGCGCACATACCAGTTGGACAGCTCGTCCACGAACTGCGCGATGGCGCGGCTGGTTTCAGTGGCCTTGTATTCCGCCAGTCCCTTGTCCACGAAATCGACCAGCGAATTCAGGCGCGACAGCACCCAGCGATCCATCAGCGTGAAGTCCTTCGGATCGGCCTTGGCCGCTTCGGGCTCGTAGTTGTCGATGGAGGCGTACAGCGTGAAGAACGCGTAGGTGTTCCACAGCGTGCCCATGAACTTGCCCTGCATCTCGCTCACGAGGTCGCCGGAGAAGCGGGTGGGCAGCCACGGCGCGCCGTTGGCGTAGAAGTACCAGCGCACGGCGTCCGCGCCCTGCTTGTCGAGCACGCTCCACGGGTCGACGACGTTGCCGATGTGCTTGGACATCTTCTTGCCCTCGGCGTCCTGCACGTGACCCAGCACCAGCACGTTCTCAAACGGCGCGCGCTTGAACAGCAGCGTGGAGATGGCGGTCAGCGTGTAGAACCAGCCGCGGGTCTGGTCGATGGCTTCGCTGATGAAATCGGCGGGGAAGTTCTCCTCGAAGATTTCCTTATTCTCAAAGGGATAGTGCCACTGCGCGAAGGGCATGGAGCCGGAATCGTACCAGCAGTCGATGACCTCAGGCGTGCGGTGCATTTCGCCGCCGCACTTTTCGCACTTCAGCGTGACATTATCAATGTAGGGACGGTGCAGCTCGATGTCGTCCGGGCAGTTGTCGGACAGCTTCTTCAGCTCTTCGATCGAGCCGATCACGTGCATGTGGCCGCACTTGCACAGCCATACCGGCAGCGGCGTACCCCAGTAGCGCTCGCGGGACAGACCCCAGTCGATAACGTTGTCCAGGAAGTTGCCCATGCGGCCGTCCTTGATGTTTTCGGGCATCCAGTTGACGGCGGCGTTGGACTTCATCAGCGCGTCGTGCGCCTGCGTCATGCGGATGAACCACGTGGAGCGGGCGTAATAGATCAGCGGCGTGTCGCAGCGCCAGCAGAACGGATAGTCGTGCTCAAACGGCGCGGCCTTTACCAGCAGTCCGCGCTCGTCCAGATCCTTCAGAATCAGCGGATCGGCCTTCTTCACGAACACGCCCGCCCACGGGGTTTCCTTCGTAAGCTCGCCCTTGGTGTTGACCAGCTGCAGGAAGGGCAGGTCGTTTTCACGGCCGACGCGCGCGTCGTCCTCGCCGAACGCTGGCGCCTGATGGACGATGCCGGTACCGTCGGTCATGGTGACGTAGCTGTCGCACACCACGCGCCACGCGGGCTTGTCCACAAGACCCTTCTGGAAGTCGAACAGCGGCTCGTATTCCATGCCCTTCAGTTCCATGCCGGGGAAGGTGGTGAGGTTGGTGATCTCCGCGTCCTCGCCCAGAACGGTGTGAATCAGCGCCTTCGCCATGATGACGGTGCGGCCGTCAAAGTCGAACTTGGCGTATTCCTCGTCGGGGTTCACGCACAGGGCGACGTTGCTGGGCAGCGTCCACGGCGTGGTCGTCCAGGCGTACAGCCACGTGTTCTCGGTGCCTTTCACCTTGAAGCGCACGAACGCGGACTTCTCCTTGACCGTCTTGTAGCCCTGCGAAACCTCGTGAGAGGACAGCGCGGTGCCGCAGCGCGGGCAGTAGGGCACGACCTTGTGACCCTTGTACAGAAGCCCCATGTCGGCGATCTGCTTCAGGCTCCACCATACGCTCTCGATGTATTTGTTGTCATAGGTGATGTAGGGGTTTTCCATGTCCGCCCAGTAGCCGACGCGGTCGGACATGCGCTCCCATTCACCCTTATATTTCCATACGGATTCCTTGCACTTTTTGATGAACGGCTCGATGCCGTACTGCTCGATCTGCTCCTTGCCGTCCAGACCCAGCAGCTTTTCCACCTCCAGCTCTACCGGCAGACCGTGGGTATCCCAGCCGGCCTTGCGCAGCACCTTCATGCCCTTCATCGTGCGGTAGCGCGGGAACAGATCCTTGAACACGCGCGTTTCGATGTGGCCGATGTGCGGCTTGCCGTTGGCCGTGGGCGGGCCGTCGTAGAACGTGAATACATCCGAGCCTTCGCGCTGATCGATGGATTTCTGGAAGATGTCATTCTTTTTCCAGAAGTCCAGAACTTCTTTTTCGCGCGTCAGAAAGTCAAGATTCGGCGAGACCTTTTCAAACATGTGCCTGTCCTCCCTGCATAATAAAAGAGCCGTCATCCCTATGGGACGATGGCTCGCGGTACCACCCATATTGACGCCCGCAGGCGTCCTCTTATGCGCGCGGTATCGGGCGCTCCCGGCGGCGCTTACCGGCGCGAACGCGCTTTCAGGCCGCTACTCAGGGGTGATCCGGCACAGGCGCTTTCTTCGGACTTTCACCATTCTCCGAATCGCTTGGGAAAGCATGCCCCGCGCCCCGTCCCCGTCGACGCAATCATATACCTATTATACACGTCCCCGCGCGGCGGGTAAAGGGGTTTTTGCGGATTTTAACAAACCTCAGCCGTGGCAGGGAACGGCCATATAGGCGCGCACGGCGTCCATAAAGGCAGCGAACGGCTTGATGGAATCCTCGTCGTCGTCCAGCGTGACCTCCGGATGCCATTGCACGGCGAGCAGGAACGGCCCGTCCGGCGCGCCCTCGAAGCCCTCGATAAAGCCCTCGGCGGCGTAGGCGTTCGGGATAAGCCCGGGCGCGAGCTCCTTCACGCACTGGTGGTGATAGCTGTTGGTGGCCAGCACGGTTTTTCCGATGATCCTGTGGAGCATCGTGCCCGCCGTGATCAGCACGTTGTGGGAAAACGGCGCGCCGTCCTTTTCCTGCCGGTGGCTTACGTGATAAGTGGTGGGAATGTCCTGCACCAGCGTGCCGCCGAAGGCGACGTTGATCACCTGACAGCCGCGGCAGATGCCCAGAATCGGCAGACCGCGCGTCAGAAGCAGCGGAAACAGGTTCAGCTCCATGTCGTCGCGCCTGCGGATGATTTCGCCGCAGCCCGGCTCCTTTTCCTCACCGTACAGCGACGGATCCACGTCCGGCCCGCCGGCGAAGATCACGCCGTCCAGCTGCACGACCTCGCCGATCAGCTCATAGGCGCGCAGCTTCTCATAATCGAGCAGACGAACCTCGCCGCCAAGGCGTTCCACGGCGGCGATGATGCCCGCGGGGATGTACAGATCAAAGGGCTCTTCCTTGCGCTTATAGGGGGTAACGCCGATGACTGGTTTGCGTTCCATCGTTTATTCCTCCGTTTTCCGAATTCGTCCGCAGCTCAAACGCCCCTCCGGGCAGCGTCCGGTCACGGCGCAGCCGGGGCCGTACAGCCGGAACAGCTGCGGAAAATCGCCCTGAAGCTGGGCGAGCATGGTTTCCGCCGCGCGGCGAATCTCCCACTGGGCGCGGGAGCAGGTGCGCAGCTTGAGAAAATGCAGCAGCTCGCGGGCGTTCATGACGGTCAGAATATCCACCGTACACCCGGCCAGCGCATAATATGCCAGCGCTTCGCGCGGCGCGCCGCCGTCCAGCATCTCCCTTGCCGCGCGGGCGTTGTCCTCAAACGCGCGGGTGTACAGAATCAGCGCGTCGGGATTGGCCGCGACCGTGTCCGGAAGCACATAGCCGCCGCCCAGCAGCGCGGTTTCCACGTCGGGCACCAGCAGCGTCTGCATGCGGTGGCGGGCGAAATGAGTCACGCAGGCCAGCGAGATGTTCTGCACGGTGAAGCCATAGGAAATGGTTTCCAGCTCGCGCGGACGCGCGTCCCGAACGAGCGCGCGGTAGTCCTCCGCTTCAAACCGTCCGGAGAAGCGCATCGCCTGATCCAGCGAGTCCTTCGCGCCGAACGCGGGGCGCATGTCGACCGACGAATGCACGGCGTGCGGAACCGTCGGCTCCGCGGGCAGGGAGGCTCGATGATAGACCGGCGCGTCCTTCAATTCCGCGTCGAGCACGCCGGGGAAGCGCGCGTCGAGCTGCGCCTTCAGCGATTCGCCCAGCCTGCGCATTTCGGGATAAAGGCTCATGCGCCCGTTCAGCATCGACGCGATCACGTGCGCCAGCTCACGGGCGTTGAGCGTCATGTAAAAATTGCTCTTGAAGCAATAGGGCAGCACGAAGCGCGCGTCCTCGCGGGGAATGCCCAGCGCAAGCAGCTGCTCATAGGTTTCAAAGCGCGCGTCCATGTTCGCGCGGAACGCCGCTTCCTCCGCCTCGGACAGTCCCTCTGGCACGATATAGCCCGCGCCGGAAAAATTGACGTAGCGCCGGGACTTGACCGTATAGGACGCCAGCCGGCATTCGATCAGCAGCTCCTCCGCCAGCACGCTCACGTCGTGAAAGGCGATGGTGTACGTCTGATGCTCCACGACGGTTCGATGGCCGGAGGCGAGCACCTTTCGAATGAGCTTCAGATCCCTTTCCGCGCCGTCGCCCTTTTCAAAGGCGCTCAGCGCGCTGCCCTCCGTAGTGGAAATGCGCGCTGACGCCGCCGAAACGCGAATGCCCTCGTCGCTCGCGGACAGGATTACGGCTCCGCCCGTTTTCATGTGCCCCGCCTCCGTTTTCTTTCATATACTTTCGAAATATTGTGCCCCAGACGCGCGATTTTGTCAAGTCTCGAGCGGCAATTCGGTGATCAGCACCTCGCGCACGATGCCGCCGTCCTTCGAGACGAACCACGTCTTCATATCGAAGGGCGAAAGGCGATAAGGGATGTCCGCGCTCAAAAGCGGCAGGCGCAGCGTGCCGTGCGCGGTTCGACCGGCGGGCTCGCGCAGACGCACGATGTAGCCCGCGCCGTCCTCGGAGAGCTTCAGGCACTCGAGAACGACCTCGTCGCCCTGCGGCCGAGCGCCGGTATACGCGCGCGGCAGCGGCCCTTTATGGTAGGTTTCGGCCACGGTGAAGCCGGGCTGGTTGAGAATTTCGGCGCGGTGGTTCAATCCCGCGTCCGCCCAGCCGCCCGCGAACGGGCACAGCGCGTAGGTGAAGCGCTGCACGCCCTGATCGAGGAACTCTACCGTGTCGTCCCGCTCGTCTCTGCCGTTATGGTCGGCGCTCTGGGAGCCGTTGGCCAGCGTCAGGCGCAGCGCGCCGTTCTTCGCGGAATAGCTGAACTTGCCGGTGTTCAGAATGGCAAGGCCGTTTTCACTGCCGGAAAGCGCGCACCAGCGCTGGCACGGCTCCTCGTTGCCGGTCATCTTGCGCGCCTGTACGCCCAGCGGAATCTCCGCGATTTCGGCGGGCGACGCGCACGCGACAGGCACCTCGAGCTTCAGCATGGCGTAGTGCTCGTGGAAGTCCAGCCGCACGTCCACCTCCAGCTGATCGCCGTCCCGGTACAGGCGGTAGATTTCCGAAACCGTGGTGCGCCCGTTCGTGCGAACCACGCGCAGCGACGCGCGCACGGGGCCGTTTTCCAAAATGGTGAAGGCCGGGCGCTCGATCGCGCCGATTTCCCGGTCGAAGGCGAACACGTTGTGCGCCCAGGTGTCGACGTGGGCAATGTCCATCAGAAGCAGACGCGCGGGCGCGGAAAGGGACTCGCGTCCGTCCAAAGCGAGACTTGCAAGGCTGCCCGTCGCTTCGTCGAATCGCGCGCGCAGGCGGCCGTTTTCAAGCGTCGTCTGCGTAACGCGCAGCGGGCTGGCCTCCTCCGGCGCGGGCTCGCCCTCGTGCAGCATCACGGTGGTGTAGCCCATCGCGGGCACGCGGGTGTATACGAGCGTGTCGTATTTATCATGGACGTTCGTGCGCTCGGCGCGAATCTTCTGAAGGAAGACCGCGTCGCCTGTCTCGTTTTCGGCGGCCGCGATCGTCGCGTGCACGGTGGCCTTCAGCATGCAGTCGAACGGATGCGGGTTGAACATGACCAGCGGCGTGCCGTAGGGCGCGCGCCCCCAGATCAGCCAGTTTTCCTTGTCCGGCGCGTGCGCTTCGTTGGGAACGGCGGTGTTGATGGAGAAGGAAACGCGCTGCAGCACCCGGTTTTCCTCGCGATCGGCGATGGTTTCCGCTTCGCCGAAGCGCTTCAGCGAGTCCTCCAGCGCCGGGTAAATGCAGCAGCCGCACTGAATGTCGTGGAACTGGTTGAAAAGAACGTCCTCCCACGCGCGGCCGAGCGCCTCCGTATCCGCACGCACGGCCAGCAGACGGTCGGCCAGCACCTGCGCCTTTTCGGTGCGCACGAGCGCGTTTTCCGCGCGGCGACCTGCGAGCTTCCCGAGGGAAAACGTGCTGTAGCAGCCGCTGGCGTGGTGCTGCATCTCGCCTTCCCACGCGGGCAGACGATCCCGCAGGGGCGCGATCGCGTCAAAATATGCGTCGGGCGTGCCGTAGCACACGTCGTCCTGCTTGGGAAGCAGAGATTCGATTTCGTTTAAAAGCTTCTTCGTCGGCCCGCCGCCGTGGTTGCCCACGCCGTAGAAGACCATCTGCGCAGCGCCCGTTTGCTTGGCGCGCTCGCGCAGGAAGTCGATTTTCCCGGCGATATTTTCTTTGCAGGTGTAAGCGCCCATGTCGTAGGGGATGCGGAAGGAAAGCACCTCGCTGCCGTCTACGCTCTTCAGGCGGAACGCACCCTGCGGAATGTCCGGGTTCTCGCTGTCGCCGGGGCGCATCCAGACGTAGTTCTTCATGCCGGCCTTCTTATAAAGCATCGCCAGCATGCCGCTCTGGCCGAAGGAATCCACATTATAGCCGGTGATGGCGATATGGCCGAAGCGGGAGAGAAAATAGCGCTGGCTGACCAGCAGCTGGCGCACGAGCGACTCGCCGGATGGGATATTGAGATCCGGCTGAATCCACATGCCGCCGACAAGGCAGATGCGTCCGCGCGCCACTTCCTTCTTCACGCGCTGAAAGAGCGGCTGCGCGTCCTGCTCGAGCCACGCGTAATACTGCGCACAGGCGCAGGTAAAGAGAAAGCCGTCGTATTCGTCCAGACGGTCGAGCGCCGAGAGGAAGGTGGCCTTCACCTCGTGATAACCCTCCTGCCACGACCACAGCCATACGGGGTCGATGTGCGCGTTTCCGATCAGATAGAGATCCTTCATGGGCGAAGCCTCCGTTTCATTTCGTGGGTGGGGTGCCGGTTCAATTATAACGTATGGCGGCGGCGAGGGGTGGAAAAAAGAGGGAGGGCGCGAAATTTAACGAAGCGGACGCGCATCCGCCGGGATGTCCCGATTTAATATCTTGCCGCGCGCAACCCCGTGAAAACGCGGGTTTTCCGGGATGCCGGGAACAAATGTATGAAATTTCCAATACAAATTCGCGCGCGGGATTTAAAAAGTGCTTATGATTGCCCCCTTGATTTCGCGTGTTAAGTCACCTATAATGGACAACGTTCCCGGGCGGCAGCGAACGGGGGAGACGCCTCCGGCGCGCCCCGAGAGCGCGAAGCGCAACGCACGTGGATTCGATATGTTGTATTGAGGTCGAAGAGACACACAATATGATGTACACCGCGCGGTTGCGTTTTGGTTTGCTCCAAACTGCGCGCACGTCGCAAATTCAGTGAAAAGGACGATTCAACATGATCGATACCATCATCAAGCGAGACGGCAGAAAAGTCGAATTCGATAAGGACAAGATTACGGAGGCAATCCAGAAGGCGTTTACCGCCTCCGGCAGCGCGAAGACCGTAGAGACGGCCGAGGAGCTGGCCGGTCAGGTCGTCGCGCGCCTGTCGGCGGATGAAAATATTGGAATTCCCACGGTGGAGGAAGTACAGGATGTCGTCGAGCGCGTGCTGATCGACAACGGCTTCGTGAACACCGCCAAGAGCTATATCGTGTACCGCGCCGAGCGCTCCCGCGTGCGCCAGATGAACACGCGCCTGATGCGCATTTATGACGATATCACCTTCAAGGCTGCGCGCGACAGCGACATCAAGCGCGAGAACGCCAACATCAACGGCGATACCGCCATGGGCGCGATGCTGAAGTACGGCAGCGAGGGCGCAAAGCAGTTCAACAGCATGTTCGTGCTCAAGCCCGAGCACGCCGCCGCCCACAACGACGGCGACATCCATATCCATGATATGGACTTCTATACCCTCACCACCACCTGCACGCAGATCGACCTTCTGTCGCTGTTCCACGGCGGCTTCTCGACCGGTCACGGCGTGCTTCGCGAGCCGAACGACATTGCGAGCTATTCCGCGCTGGCGTGCATCGCCATTCAGGCCAACCAGAACGATCAGCACGGCGGCCAGTCCATCGTGAATTTCGATTACTCGATGGCCGAGGGCGTGAAGAAGACGTTCGTCAAGCGCTACCGCACGAACATGGCGCGCGCGCTGGAGCTGAAGCTGGACATGGACGACGCCGATAAGCTGGTCGTCGACTACATGAACGAGCTGAAGGCGGAGAACAAGCGCCCCACGCTGGAAGAAAACGCCGAGTACAAGCAGGCGGAGCGCGAAAAGCTGCTTGCGCTGAACGTGCCGGAGAATATGATCGACACGCTTCAGTCGTTCGCCCAGCGCAAGGCGACCGAGGAAACCGACCGCGCCACCTATCAGGCGATGGAAGCGCTGGTGCACAACCTGAACACCATGAACTCCCGCGCGGGCGCGCAGGTGCCGTTCTCGTCCATCAACTACGGCATGGATACCGAGCCCGAAGCGCGCATGGTCATGCGCAACCTGCTGCTCTCCACGGAAGCTGGTCTGGGCGGCGGCGAAACGCCGATTTTCCCCATTCAGATTTTCCGCGTGAAGGAAGGCATCAACTATAATCCCGGCGACCCGAACTACGACCTGTTCAAGCTGGCCATGCGCGTGAGCGCGAAGCGCCTGTTCCCGAACTTCTCGTTCCAGGACGCGCCGTTCAACCTGAAGTACTATAAGCCCGGCCATCCGGAAACCGAAATCGCGTATATGGGCTGCCGTACCCGCGTGATCGGCAATGTATACGATCCCACCCGCGAAATTTCCAACGGCCGCGGCAACCTGTCGTTCACGTCCATCAACCTGCCGAGGCTGGCGATCAAGGCCAACCACAACATCGACATGTTCTTTAACGAGCTGTCCCGCATGCTCGATCTGGCCGTGGATCAGCTGACGGAGCGCTTCGAGATTCAGTGCAAGAAGTGCGTGCGCAATTTCCCGTTCCTGATGGGTCAGGGCGTGTGGATCGATTCCGAAAAGCTGGACTGGAACGAAGAGGTGCGCGAGGTGCTCAAGCACGGCACGCTGTCCGTCGGCTTCATCGGTCTGGCTGAAACGCTCAAGTGCCTGATCGGCGAGCATCACGGCGAAAGCGAGCGCGCGCAGAATCTGGGTCTGGAAATCATCACATTCATGCGCCGCCGCATGGACGAGGTAAGCGCGGAGCGCCACCTGAACTACACGCTGCTCGCGACTCCGGCAGAGGGTCTGTCCGGCCGCTTCGTGCGGCTTGACCGCGAGCGCTACGGCGTGATCGAGGGCGTGACTGACCGCGAGTACTATACCAACTCGTTCCATATCCCGGTCTACTTCCCGATTTCCGCGGCGAAGAAGATTCGGCTGGAAGCGCCGTATCACGAGCTGACCAACGCCGGCCATATCTCCTATGTGGAGCTGGACGGCGACACCACGCAGAATCTGGAAGCGTTTGAGAAGATCGTGCGCCTGATGAAGGAAAGCGGCATCGGCTACGGCTCCATCAACCATCCCGTCGACCGCGATCCCGTGTGCGGCTACAACGGCATCATCGGCGACCATTGCCCCAGCTGCGGCCGCGCGGAGGGCGAGGTGCACTTTGAGCGCATCCGCCGCATCACCGGCTACCTCGTCGGCACGATGGACAAGTGGAACAACGCCAAGCGCGCGGAGGAGCACGACCGCGTGAAGCATCAGGTGCAGTAAGAAATGGAAATTCGAATCGCGGGAATCGTCAATGATTCCATTGTGGACGGGCCCGGCTTCCGGCTGGCCGTGTTCACGCAGGGCTGTCCGCATGACTGCCCCGGCTGCCATAATCCCGCAACGCATCCCTTTGACGGGGGCAGGCTGGAAAGCACGGACAAGATCGTTGAAACGATGGCGGACAACCCGCTGCTGGACGGCATCACGCTCACCGGCGGGGATCCGTTCTGCCAGCCGGAACCCTGCGCGGTGCTCGCGTGCGCGGCGAAGAAGCTGGGGCTGAACGTGTGGGCGTACAGCGGCTGGACGTATGAGCAGCTTTTGAAAAAAGCTGAAACCGAGCCACAGATCATCGATTTGCTTTCGGCGGTCGACGTGCTGGTGGACGGGCCGTTCCTGCTTTCGCAGCGCACGCTGGAATTGCGCTTTCGCGGAAGCAAAAACCAGCGGCTGATCGACGTGCCGGCGTCGCTCGCGGCGGGACACGCCGTCGAGAAAGAACAGGTGTAAAGAAACATCGCAAAAACGTTGGAGGTGCAAAAGCGCTTTCGGCGTTTTTGCGATGTGTTGTATAGAACTGTACACATGGGCGGTTTTGCCCGTTGACGCGCGGCAAAAAGGCATTTATAATGAAGGAAGACGGAAGGCTCTGCCTGAAAACGAAGCGGAGGAAGGAATATGCTCAGACGCGCGGACGGGCTCGTGATCGCGGTGCTGCTGGCGGCGGCGCTGCTGGCGTGGGCGGGCGTATCCATCCTGAAAACCCGCGCGGAGCGGGCGGACTGCGTGCGCGTCTATGTGGGCGGCAAACCGTTCGCTGAGGCGCGCTTGGACGAAGCGCGGACGATCGTTGCGGAGCAGGAAAACGGCTGCCGGAACGAGATCGAAATTGCGGACGGCCGCGTGCGCATGAAGGCTTCGACGTGCCAAAATCAGTTGTGCGTGGAGCAGGGCTGGATGGAGCCGGGGAAGGTTTCCAAACGCTCGATGGGTGCGCATATCGTGTGCCTGCCGAACGCCGTGGACGTGCAGCTTTTCGCGTCGGGCGCGGACGCGCCGGACGCATGAGGGCGCGCGCGGCGGCGCGGTATGGAATCCTGCTCGCGCTGATTTTGCTGCTGGGCTTTCTGGAACGCCAGCTTCCGCCGGTGTCGACCGTGCCCGGGCTGCGAATCGGGCTGGGGAACTCGGTGCTGCTTTTAACGCTCCTGTGCTTCGGCGCGGGCGGCGCGTGGGTGCTGGCCATTCTGAAGCCGGTTCTGTGTGGACTGCTGTTTTCCGGCGCGACGGGCATGCTGTACGCGCTGGCGGGCAGCGCGTGCGCCATGCTGGCGATGATGGTGGGCGCGCGTTCCTGGCGGCTGAGCCCGGTGGGCGTGAGCGTGCTGGGCGCGTCCGCACATATGGCGGGACAAATGTGCGTATCCAGATTCATGCTGGGCTCGTGGGCGGCGCTATTGCAGGCTCCGCTGCTGCTTGCGGCCTCCGTCGCGGCCGGGATCGCCACCGGCGTCCTGTGCCGGGCGGCGATGCATGCGCTTCGGGGGCTCGACCCGCGGATCGAGCGGACGGTCAGAAAAATGGAATCCGCAAAACGGTAGCATGGAGGGAAGAAGACCATGAATCGAAAAGGCTCGCCGCGCGTGCCCTGTTATCTGGCGCTTGCGGTCATCACGCTGATCGCGGGGCTTGTGCTCGGCGCGACATACAGGCTCACCAAGGACCCGATCGCCGTGCAGGAGCGCCGCAAGGCGGAAATGGCGCGCGCGGCTGTGATGCCGGAGGCGGACGCGTTCCGGCTGCTGGAAACGGCGGGGGACGCGCAGGTTGACTGGGTGTATGAAGCGCTGCGGGACGGCGCGTGCGTGGGCTATGTAGCGCAGGGCACAGACCGCGGCTTTGGCGGCGAAATCGAGGTCATTATCGGGCTGCGCACAGACGGCGAGATCACCGGCGTATCCGTGGGCGGCGCGAATTTCTCGGAAACCGCTGGTTTGGGCGCGAAGGCGAAGGACGCGGCGTTTACGGACGGCTTTGTCGGCAAGCGCGCGCCGCTGACCGTCGTGAAGGCGGGCGAAACGAAGAGCGAAAGCACCGTGGACGCGATTACGTCCGCGACGATTACATCAAAGGCCGTAAACGACACCGTTACGCGCGTGTCGGAAGCCGTGCGGGCGCTTGTGGAGCCCAGAGAAAACGCGGAAGGAGATGCGCAATGAAGGCGACGTTCAAACGCGGCGTACACCTGAATTACGGCAGCAAGGAGCCGACGAAGCACCTGCACACCCGTGATTTCGTCAGCGACACGGTGCAGCTGATCATGAGCATGCACATCGGCGCGCCGTCCGAGCCGTGCGTGAAGAAGGGCGATCTGGTCAAGCTGGGGCAGGTCATCGGCACGCCCGTGGGCTTTCTGGGCATTCCGGTGCACGCGTCCGTGTCCGGCGAGGTGGTGGCGGTCGAGCGGATTCCCTATCTGATGGAGGAGCCGGTGATGGCCGTCACGATTCGCAACGATTTTCTGGACGAATGGACGGAGCTTCACCCGCTGGGCAGCGTTGAATCGGTCGATCCGGCGAAGATCGTGCCCGCGATTCGGGAGGCCGGCATCTGCGGCATGGGCGGCGCGTCCTTTCCGACGCACGTGAAGCTGAGCCTGAAGTCGGAGCAGAAGTGCGAAATGATCATCGTGAACGGCGCGGAGTGCGAAACGCACCTGACGTGCGACCACCGGCTGATGCTGGAATCGCCCGGGCGCGTCGTGGACGGTCTGCGGGCAGCGATGCGCGCGCTGAACGTGAAAAAGGGCGTAATCGCCATTGAGGACAACAAACCGGACGCGATCGAGAGCATGCGCTGCGCGGCGAACGGGCGCGACGGCGTGTCGGTGCGCGTTCTGAAAACGAAGTATCCGCAGGGCGGCGAGAAGCAGCTGATCGAGGCGGTCGCGAAGCGGCAGGTGCCGGTTAAGAAGCTGCCGATCGACGTGGGCGTGATCGTTCTGAACGTGGGTACGTGCGCGGCGATTGCCGACGCGGTGATCGACGGGAAGCCGCTCATCAGCCGCATTACCACGGTGACCGGCTGCGTGCGCAGCCCGGCGAATCTGCGCCTGCGCATCGGTACGATTGCCGAGGACGTCATCGGCGCGTGCGGCGGCTTTTCCGATACGCCCGGCAAAATCGCCTTTGGCGGCGGCATGACGGGGCTGTGCCTGCCCAATATTTACATGCCGATGGCCAAGAGCACGAACGGCATCGTGGTATACAACGAAAAGGACGCGCGGAGCGTGGAGGAGGGGCCGTGCATCCGCTGCGGGCATTGCGTGGCCGTGTGCCCGATCGGCCTGAATCCCTACCAGATGAAGGTGGCCGCCGACGCGGACAAGCTGGATATGGCCGAGAAGCTGCACGTGACGGACTGCATCCTGTGCGGCTGCTGCTCCTATGAGTGTCCGTCCAGACGCTGGCTCACCGCGTCGTTCAAGATTGTCAAACAGAAGCTCGCGCAGCGGGCGAAAGGGGGAACTGCGAAATGAGTCTGCGTCTTTCCACCGCGCCCCATATCCGTTCGCCCAAGACGACCACGCGGCTGATGCTCAACGTGCTGCTGGCGCTCCTGCCGTCGGCTGCGGCGGGCGTGTGGTATTTCGGCACGCGCGCGCTGATGCTGTTGTGCGTGTCCACCGCGTCGGCTGTCGTCGCCGAATACCTGTGGCAGAAGCTCGGTCGGCTTCCGGTGCGGGTTGGAGACCTGTCCGCGGCCGTAACGGGTTTGATTCTGGGATTGATTCTTCCGCCGACGGCGACGTGGTGGATGGCTGTGGTCGGCAGCGTGTTCGCGATTATCATCGTGAAGCAGCTGTTCGGCGGCATCGGCGACAACTTTCTGAACCCCGCCATGGCGGCGCGCGCGGTGCTTTTAGCTTCGTGGCCGGCGCGCATGACGGCCTATGTGACCGCGAGCCGGTTCGGCGTGGACGCGGTGTCGACCGCCACGCCGCTGGCACGCGGCGCGGAGGGCTCATATTCCTATCTGGAGCTGCTTCTGGGAAATGTGCCGGGCACGATCGGCGAAACCTGCAAGCTCGCGATTCTGGCGGGATTGCTTCTTCTGCTTCTGACCCGAACGGTTACGTGGCGCATTCCGGTGATCATGCTGGGCTCCACGGCGTTCTTCTCGTGGATTTTAGGGTTTGACCCGCTGTACGCCGTGCTGTCCGGCGGCGTGCTGTTCGCGGCGGCCTTTATGGCGAACGACTACGCGACCAGTCCCATGTCCTCGCGGGCGCAGGTGGTGTACGCGGCGGGCATCGGCCTGATTACCGTGGTCATCCGCAATTACGGCAGCTATCCCGAGGGCGTGACCTACGCGGTTCTGTTCATGAACATCCTGACGCCGCTGCTCGACCGGTTCATGCCGCACAAAATCTACGGCCATCAGAAGGTGAAGGAGGCGAAGAAGGCGTGAGCGAGGAAAAGAAACGCCTTGGAAAGGTTTTCCTGAACGGCGTAATTACCGAAAACCCCACCTTCCGGCTGGTGCTGGGTACGTGCCCGACGCTGGCGGTAACGACCTGCGCGCTGAACGGGCTGGGCATGGGCGCGGCGGCGACGTTTGTGCTGATCGGCTCCAACGCCGCGATTTCGATGCTGCGCAAGTTCATTCCCGACCAGGTGCGCATCCCAGCGTTCATCGTGATCATCTGCACGTTCGTTACGATGGTGCAGCTTCTGATGCAGGCGTACCTTCCCGATTTGTATGAAAGCCTGGGCATCTTCATTCCGCTGATCGTCGTGAACTGCATCATTCTGGCGCGCGCCGAGGCGTTCGCCAGCAAAAACGGCGTGCTCGCGTCGGTGTTTGACGGGCTGGGCATGGGCGTGGGCTTCACGCTGGCGCTGACGCTGATCGGCATGATCCGCGAGCTGATCGGCAGCGGCTGCCTGTTCGGCATGCAGGTGATGAGCGCGTCGTATGAACCGATGCTGCTGTTTGTGATGGCGTCCGGCGGCTTTCTGACCTTCGGCATATTGCTTGGCCTTTTCAATCTCGTCGTCCGGCGGATTGAAGACCGGCGCAGAAGGGAGGCGGCGAGACAGTGAACACGAATTCGACCGGCTTTCTGCTGTTCATGGTCAACTGCGTGCTGACCAACAACTTCATTTTCTCGAAGTTCCTCGGCTGCTGCCCGTTTCTGGGCGTGTCGGGCAAGGTGGAAACCGCGGCAAGCATGGGTCTGGCAGTGACGTTCGTGATGACCATCGCCTCGCTGTTTACCTATATGGTGAACGCGTGGGTGCTGATTCCGCTGCAGCTTCCGTTCATGCAGACGATCGCCTTTATTCTGGTCATTGCCGCGCTGGTTCAGTTTGTGGAGATGTTCCTCAAAAAGGCCAGCCCGTCGCTGTACGGCGCGCTGGGCATTTATCTGCCGCTGATCACCACCAACTGCGCGGTGCTGGGCGTGGCGACGCTCAACGTGACGCAGCAGCTCGACCTGATTCACAGCGTGATGAACGGCGCGTTCAGCGCGCTGGGCTTCCTGCTGGCCATTGTTCTGATGGCGGGCGTGCGCGAGCGGCTGGAAAGCAGCAAGATTCCCGCGTGCATGAAGGGCTTTCCCATCAGCCTGGTCACGGCCGGTCTGATGGCCATGGCCTTCTTAGGCTTTAATGGTCTGTTCAGCCGCTGAGCGAAAGGAGGAAACCGGATTGACGACGATTTTGTATGCGGGCGCGGTGCTGGGCGTATTGGGCATCGTGTTCGGGCTGGTTCTGAATTTCGCGGGAAAGAAGTTTCACGTGGAGGTCGACGAGCGCATCGAAAAGGTTCGCGCGTGTCTGGGCGGCGCGAACTGCGGCGCGTGCGGTTATCCCGGCTGCGACGGCTTTGCTGAGGCCGTGGTAAGGGGCGACGCGAAGCCGAACGGCTGCGCGCCCGCGGGCGAAAAGGGCGCGGCGGAAATCGCGCGGATTATGGGCGTGGAAGCGCAGTCGACCGAGCGGCTGGTGGCGCGCGTGCTGTGTCAGGGGCGCGACGGCATCGCGATTTCGCGGTATAATTACGACGGCTATCGAAGCTGCATCGTGGCGGCTGGAATCGCCGGAGGACCGAAGAGCTGCCGGTTCGCCTGCATCGGCCTTGGCGACTGTATGGATCACTGCGCGTTCGGCGCGATTTCCATGGTGGGCGGGCTGGCGCATATTGATGAAAAGAAGTGCGCCGGATGCGGCGCGTGCGCGGAAAACTGCCCGCGCGGCGCGATTCGTATGCTGCCGGTTTCCCAGAGCGTGGTCGTGCGCTGCCGCAACCGGGATACCGCGCGCGAGGCGCGCGCCGTGTGCATGAACGCGTGCATCGGCTGCGGGCGCTGCAAGCGCGAATGTACGTATGACGCGATTACCATTCAGGATGGCTGCGCGCACATCGATCCCGCGAAGTGCACGCGCTGCGGCGCCTGCGAAAAGGTGTGCCCGTGCCGCTGCATCACCAACGCGTCCGCACAGCCGGAGGGACAGGCAGCCGTATGAGTTCAGAGCGATTTACACCCGGCGCGGTGGCGCTGGGCACGTTTGACGGCATGCACCTGGGGCATCTGGCCGTCATTGATCGAACGGTGGCGGAGGCGCGCGCCCGCGGCCTTGCCGCCCGGGTATTCACGTTTTATGAGAACCCGCGCAGTGTGTTTTCTACGGCGCCGCTTTCGCTGATGACGGCGGAGGAAAAGGAAGCTGCCATGCGCGCGCGGGGGATAGACGAGGTGATTTTCGTTCACTTCACGTCGGAATTCGCCGCGATGTCGCCGGAGGACTTTCTGCGCATGCTGGTGGATGAATACGGCGCGAGGGTGCTGGTGGCGGGCGAGGATTACACCTTCGGAAGCCGCGCCGCCGGAAACACGCGCTTGCTTCGGGAGATGAGCGTGCCGCTGGGGTATGAAGCCATTGTGGTGCCGCTGGTAACGGTGTCCGAGGGCGGAAAGCGCGTGAAGATTTCTTCCAGCGCGATTCGGGAAGCCATTCGGGAAAACCGGAAAGACCTTGTACGAATGTATATGACGGAGGAGGACGGCCATGAGGAATCAGGCAGGGATGAATGAAAAGGAAAGAACGCGCCGGCTGACCGTAATGGGTCTTCTGTGCGCGGTGGCGTATGTGATTGTGGCGGTGTGCCGCATTCCGATTGTGAGCTTTCTGAAGTATGAGCCGAAGGACGTTGTGATCGTGATCGGCGGCTTCCTGTATGGGCCGCTGGCGTCGTTTGCCATCAGTGCGGTCGTGTCGCTGGTGGAGATGCTCACCGTCAGCGATACAGGGTTCTATGGTCTGCTTATGAACATCCTGTCCAGCTGCGCGTTCGCGTGCACGGCAGCGTTCGTCTACGCGCGCCGGCACACGCTGAAGGGCGCGATCTGTGGTCTGCTCGCGGGCACGGCGCTGATGACGCTTTTGATGCTTCTGTGGAATTACATCATCACGCCGGCGTACATGGGCGTGCCGCGCGAGGCGGTCGTGCGGATGCTGCCGACGGTGTTCCTGCCGTTCAACGCGTTCAAGGGCGGGCTGAACGCCGCGCTGACGCTGCTTCTGTATAAGCCGCTGATGCGCGCGCTGCGGCTGGCGCATCTGGTTCCCGAAAGCGGCGCGGCGAAGAAGGGCGCGTCCCTGTGGAACGCGGGCACGCTGCTGGCGGCGGCCGTGCTTGCGGCGACCTGCGTTTTGATTCTGCTGGCTGTGAAAAAGGTGATCTGATGAACGAGAAAGCGCGTCTGACGGGTACGATCGTTCACGGAAAGGGGCTGGGGCATACCGTGGGCATGCCGACGGCCAACCTGCGCTGCGACGAGGGCAGCGCGCTGCCGGAGGCGGGCGTGTACGCTTCGCTTCTGGAGGTGGACGGGCAGACGTATTTCGGCGTGACCAACGTGGGCACGCGCCCGAGCGTGGACAGCGACCCCACGCCGACGGTGGAGACGTTTCTGCTTCACTTTACCGGCGACCTGTACAACTGCCGCGTATGCCTGCGACTGGAGGCGTATCTGCGCCCGGTGCGCCGGATGGCGTCGCTGGACGAGGTGCGCGCGCAGGTGCAGGCGGACGGTCGCAGGGCGGAGCGGATTCTGTCTGAAATTGTGCGCGCGAAAGCGTAAACCTGCGAAGAACCCGGCCTGTGTGGGTTCTTCTTTTTAGAAAGCATATCTGGGAGGAAGAACGATGGGTACGATGTTTCCCCGAACGACGGTAGCCGGAATTGACATGCCGCGCATGATCGCCGGTACCAACTGGGTTCTTGGCTACAGCCACACCAGCTCCTCGGCAGATCAGATGATCGTGAAGCGCAACAAGAACCGCGAGGCCATTATGTCGATGCTGAGGGCGTACAACGAATACGGCATCGACGCCGTGATGGGGCCGTTCGGCGACAATCCCGTGCTGGCCGACGCGGTGCATCAGGCGGAGGACGAGCTTGGCGGCAAAATCATCATTGTGGATACGCCGATTGTGAACGTGGATGACAGCGCCGAGGCGCGCCGGGAAGCGGAGGCGCGCTTCCGTCAGTCCCGCGAGCTGGGCGCGACGTTCTGCCTGATTCATCATTCCAGCGCCGAGCAGCTGGTGAACAAGAATCTGAAGGCGATTCCGCGTCTGCCGGATTACCTGAAGATGATTCGCGAGCAGGGCATGATTCCGGGCTTGTCCGCGCACATGCCGGAGCTGATCATCTATTCCGACCTGAATGAATACGACGTGGAAACGTATATCCAGATTTACAACTGCATGGGCTTTCTGATGCAGGTGGAGATTGAATACATCAACAAGGTGATCTGGAACGCGAAGAAGCCGGTGATGACGATCAAGTCCATGGCGGCGGGGCGCTGCTCGCCGTTCGTGGGGCTTACGTTCAATTATGCGACGATTCGCCCGTGCGACATGGTGACGCTGGGCGCGTTCACGCCGGAAGAGGTGCATGAGGACGTGGAAATCGCGCTGGCCGCCATCGAGCGCCGTCAGCCGAACCTTGAGGGGCGAAGCAGCCCGGCCAAGACGGAGATCATGCCCAAATGACGGAACGGGCGCTTGCGCGGCTGGTGATCGTCGACGGCGCGGGCTGCGCGCTTTCCGAATGCCTGCATCCCCGGTTCAGCGCGTCGAGAAGGGCGAAAATCGAGCGGCTTAAAACGGAGGAGGGGCGCGTGCAGTCGGCCTGCGCCGAGCTGGCGCTTCTGCTGCTGACGGGCGGCGCGCCCTATCGGTATGGCGAAAACGACAAGCCGGAATTCGCGCGCGCGGAGGATGGGTATCTGTCGTTTTCTCATGCCGGGAGCGCGGGCGCGTGCGCGTGGGCGAACGTGCCCATGGGCATGGATATGGAAAGGGAAGAGCGAGACCTTTCCGCCATTCGCCGGAGGATCGTGTCGCCGGAGGAAGCGGAGGGGAACCTTACCGAAGCGTGGTGCGTGAAGGAAGCGTATGTCAAGAAGACCGGCGAGGGGCTGATCGTGCCGTTCCCGTCGCTGACGGCGAAGGACGGTAAGCTATATTCGCCGCGCGGCACGGCGTTCTACAAAACCGGCGCGCTTTGCGGCGATCGGTACGCGCTCTGCGCGGACGTGCCGTTCGAGCGGAGCGTGCTGCGCGTGAACGCACGCGAGGCGGTTCGCGCCATCGATGAAGCCGGCGAACGACCCGCGTTCGAAACCGTGACCGTCACCGTCGACCGGCCGCTGGGCGCGGCTCATTCGTCGCACGCGGATATTCGCTATCCTGTGAACTACGGTTATATCAAAGGACTGACCGCGGGCGACGGGGAAGCGCAGGATGCGTACATTCTGGGCGTTTCAGCGCCGCTGTGCGCGTTTACAGGCAGACGGGTCGCCGTGATTCACCGGCGGGACGACGAAGAGGATAAGTGGGTGGTTGCGCCCGACGGGATGCTGTTCACGGAGAAGGAAATCCGAAATCAGACGGCGTTTCAGGAACGGTATTTCGATACATGGATTGAAATGATGCAATAAAAATCAGCCCCGTGGATTCGGGGCTGAAGTCATTTTTGGTCAGCTTTCCAGCATCTTTTTCACGCGGGCGTACAGCGTGGCGTCGAGCAGGCAGGTAACGTTTGTGCCGGTTTCCGTGTATTCCTCGGTCTCCACCTGCCCCTGATCGTGCAAAAGGTTGAGCGCAGCGCCCTTTGCGTAGGGCACGGACAGGGTCACGCGGGTGCGCAGCGAGGCGATGCGGCGGGAGATTTCGGCCTTCAGGTGATCCAGCCCCATGCCGCTGGCGGCGGAAATGAGAATTGCGCCGGCGGGTTCGATCATACCGCCGATTTCGGCCTTGTCCGCCTTGTTGAGCGCTTCGACAACGGGCTTTCCGTCCGCGCCGAGCTGCCGGAGTACTTCGTACACAACCTCACGCTGCTGGCGGTAGAACGGGGAGGAAAGGTCGCTTACGATCACGAGCAGATCGGCGTATACGGCCTCTTCCAGCGTGGATTTGAACGCTTCGACGAGCGTGTGAGGGAGCTTTCGAATGAAGCCGACGGTGTCGACCATCAGGCAGCTGCGGTTTTCGGGCAGTGAGACCTGCCGGACGACGGGGTCGAGCGTGGCGAACAGCTTATCCTCCACCAGCACCTCCGCGCCGGACAGCGCGTTCAGCAGCGTGGACTTTCCGGCGTTGGTGTAGCCGACCAGCGCCACGGTCGTCTGATCCATCTTTCCGCGGCGGGCGCGGCGCATTTCGCGCTGGCGCGAGAGGTCGGCAAGCTGGCGGCTCAGTTCATCGATGCGGCGGCGAATGTGCCGGCGGTCGACTTCCAGACGGGTCTCACCGGGGCCGCGCGTGCCGATGCCGCCGCCCAGACGGGACAGCGCCGAGGACGATCCGGCCAGACGGGGCAGGCGGTACTTGAGCTGCGCGAGCTCGACCTGCAGCTTGCCCTCGGCGGTTTCCGCGCGGCGGGCGAAGATGTCCAGAATCAGGCTGGTTCGGTCGATCACGCGCACGCCCAGCGCGTTTTCAAGGTTCTTCTGCTGCGCGCCGGTGAGCTCGTCGTCCAGAATGGCGAGGTCGACTTCCAGCGTCTGGCAGGCAAGGGACAGCTCCTGCGCCTTGCCCGCGCCGATGAACATGGCGGGGTCGGGCTTGGGACGCTTCTGAAGCACGCGGCTCACGATGACAGCGCCCGCGGTGTCGGCAAGGCTTGCCAGCTCGTCCAGCGATTCCTCGCTGTCGGTGGAAATCAGCATGACCTTTTCCGCCGTTTCGACGATGCCGCCCTCGGCGATGGCCTTCTGCACGCGCTCTTCGCTCAGCTCAATCTCGTGCAGCCACGCCTGCTGGGGAAGGCGGCCGGGCTTGACCGGCCCCAAAATGTTGACCGACAGGCGGCTGTATTCCAGTTCGCCCAGAAACGCGGCGCTGATGCCGGTGCAGATGCCGCCGTTTACGCCGACGGCGCACATGGAATCGAACCGCAGAAGCCGCAGCGCCTGAATGTCCACGTCCGAAAGCGCGGCGTTTCCGCCGGGATGCGTGTGGATGCAGCGGAAGCCGGTCAGCCGGTCGAAGTTGCGGCGCAGATGCATCTCGGTCAGGCCGATGGAGGAAATGGAGCCGACAGCGACCTCCAGAATCTCGCCGTTGCGATCCAGATAGACCAGCATTTCGCGGTTCAGCTGATCGGTAAAGCGCACGAGCAGCTGCAAAAGCCGGTCGGGAAGGAACATCGAGCGGTCAAAGTCGATGTCGTACAGCTTTTCCATTTCCTGAATCAGCGATTCGCGAACGCCCTCAAGGTTTCCGTGTATCATTTATGATCCTTTCGCGCGCCGATGGGCGCAATGTACCAGATTTCATCCGCGTACTGCGCGATGGTGCGGTCGGAGGAGAAGAATCCGGCGTTTTTGATGTTGGTAAGGCACATGCGCGCGAACGCGTCCTCGTCCTTCGCCGCCAGCGCGTAGGCGTTCAGGCGCGCGTTCTGGTAGGACGCGAAGTCGCGCAGCACGAAATAGTGGTCGGGCTTGTGCCAGCTTGCGCCGTCGAGCAGCGAGGTCTTCAGTTCCGCGAGCGCGCCGTCCTCGTCGGCGAAGCCGCAGTCGGTGAGCGAATCCACGGCGCGGCGGATGCGCGCGTCCGATTCGTACAGGTCGCGCGGACGGTAGGTATCGCGAATCTGATCGAGCTGTTCGATGTTCGCGCCGAATACAACCTCGTTTTCGCGCCCGGCGGCCTCGGCGATTTCGATGTTCGCGCCGTCCCACGTGCCGATGGTCACCGCGCCGTTCAGCATCAGCTTCATGTTGCCCGTGCCGCTGGCTTCGGTTCCGGCGGGGGAAATCTGCTCGGAGAAATCGGCCGCGGGGATGATCTTCTCGGCATACGAGCAATTATAGTTACCCACGAAGCATACGCGCATGCGGTCGTTCACGGCCGGGTCGTGATTGATGACGTCGGCCAGCGCGAGGATGTAGCGGATGATCGCCTTGGCGCGGGCGTAGCCGGGCGCGGCCTTTGCGCCGAACACGAACGCTACGCGCGGGAAGTCGGGCAGGCGGCCTTCCTTCAATTCACAATAGATGTCATACAGCGACAGCGCGTTCATCAGCTGGCGCTTGTATTCATGCAGACGCTTCACCTGCACGTCGAAGAGGAAGTCGGTGGGCAGCTCCACGCCCTCGTGCGACGCGACATACGCGGCCAGCTCGGCCTTCTTTTCGCGCTTGACGGCTTTGAAGCCCTCGATCAGCGCGGGATCGTTCACATCCAGCGTCGAAAGCAGGCTGGCGTCCTTGATGAAATCGCCCTCGATGTGCTTGGAAAGAAGCGCGCACAGCTCCGGATTGCACAGACCCAGCCAGCGGCGCTGGGTGATGCCGTTGGTCTTGTTCTGGAAGCGCTCCGGGAAGCGGGCGTACCACTCCGGGAACAGCGTGGTCTTCACCAGCTCGGAATGCAGTTTCGCCACGCCGTTCACGGCATGACTCATGTATACGGCGAGGTCGGCCATGGCAATCTGGCCGTTCTGAATGATGTGCAGACCGGTTTCCCGCGCGCACATGCGTTCCAGACGGCGCAGAATCCGCTCGATCTCGGGCGCGACGGAGGCGACGAGCGTCAGCTCCCACTTCTCCAGCGCTTCGGGCATGACGGTGTGGTTCGTGTAGCCGAACATCTCGCGCGCGTAGCGGGCGGCGCAGGCGAAGGATACGCCGCGCGCCGTCAGAAGCCGGATCAGCTCCGGAATGGCCAGCACCGGGTGCGTGTCGTTCAGCTGAAGCGCGTGCTCGCGCGGAAGCATGCGGTAATTTTTGCCGTGACGGGCTTCGTACTGCCGCAGGATGTCCTGAAGCGACGCGCTGGACAGCACGTACTGCTGCTTCAGGCGCAGGCGCTTGCCCTCGATGTTCCAGTCGTTGGGGTAAAGGCACTTGGTGATGTCCTCGGCGCGGTTCTTGTCGGCGCACGCCTCGGCGTATTTGTAGTCGTTGAACAGGGCAAAGTCGAACTCGTGCAGGCTTTCCGTCTGCCACAGGCGCAGCGTGCCGATGGTGTCCGTGTGATAGCCGATGACCGGCATGTCATACGGCACGGCGCGCACGTCGCCCGTCGCCATGGGAACGACGACGGCCAGCTCCTCGCGGCGCACCGACCACGGGTCGCCGAAGCGCGTCCAGTCGTCGGGAATTTCCTTCTGCATGCCGTCCTCGAGTACCTGCTTGAACAGGCCGTAGCGGTAGCGCAGACCGTAGCCCGTGAGCGGAAGGTCGAGCGAGGCGGCGCTGTCCAGAAAGCAGGCGGCCAGACGGCCGAGACCGCCGTTGCCCAGCGCCGCGTCCTCAATGTCCTCCAGCACGGCCATGTCCACGCCCTTGCGGCTGAGCAGCGCGCGCACGTCGTCCAGAATGCCAAGGTTGTAGAAATTGGCGTATACCATGCGGCCGATCAGGTATTCGGCGGACAGATAGTGCGCCTGACGGGTCTTTTGAAACGCGCGGGTCGTTTTCGTCCATTCGGGGCCGATGGCCAGCATCGCGGCCTCGCCGAGCGCGTCGGAGAGCATCGGGGCGGTCGCTTCATCCAGAGATACCTGATGTTTCGCGAGCAGAATGCGCTCCGCGTCGCGGAGAATTGCTTTTGCCTGTATCATGACGGAGTCCTTTCATAAAAGTCGTTCATTTCGTGGAGACGCGCGGCCAGCTCGTCCGTGAGCACGCCGGGCTGCATGCGCCACATCCAGTTGCCGCCGCCCACGGTGCCGGGCGTGTTCATGCGCGCTTCGCTGCCAAGATGCAGAATGTCCTGCATCGGCAGAACGCACAGGTTTGCCGCGCTGCCCAGCGCCGCTTCGATCATGCTGTCGCAGATGGAGTCGCACTGGGGCAGGTTCTCAAGGGCGAAGGCGCGCACCTTTTCAGAGGCCTTTTCCCACCAGCCGAGGGTGGTATCGTTGTCGTGCGTGCCGGTGTACACCACGCAGTTTTCGCGGATGTTGCCCAGAAAATGCGGGTTCGTCGCGTCGGAATCAAAGCCGAAGCACAGCACCTTCATGCCCGGGAAGCCGCAGTAGCGCAGAAGGCGCTTCACGCGGTTGGAAACGACGCCCAGATCCTCGGCGATGATGTTCAGCTCCGGCAGACGGCGCTTCACAACGAAGAAGAAGCGGCGTCCCGGCGCCTTTTCCCACTTGCCCACGCGCGCGTTGGGCGCGCCGGCGCGGATGGCATAATAGTTGGCAAAGCCGATAAAGTGGTCGACGCGCACCATGTCGTACAGCTCGCCCGCCGTGCGCAGACGGTCGATCCACCATTCGAAGCCGGTTCGGCGCAGCGCCTTCCAGTCGTACAGCGGGTTGCCCCACAGCTGGCCGTCCTCGGAGAAGTAATCCGGCGGCACGCCCGCCACCTTGAGCGGGCGGCGATCCCGGTCGAGCTGGAAGATATTCGGGTTCGCCCAGCAGTCGGCGGAATCCTCGGCTACGTAAATCGGCATGTCGCCGAAAATCTGAATGCCGTTTTTGTTGGCGTAGGCCTTCAGGCACAACCATTGTGTGAAGAACACGTATTGCGTGAAACGGTGGAAATTGATTTCGTCGCGCAGGATGCGGCGGTAGTGCGCCATCGCGCCCTCCTCGCGCATGCGAATGGCGACGTCCGGCCAGCACGTCCACATGCGGCCGCCGAAGTAGTCCTTCAGCGCCATGAAGAACGCGAAGTCGTCGATGTTTTTATGCGACTGGGTGAACGTGTCCACCATTGCTTCCATGCGATTGAAGTTCTGCTCAAAGCACAGGTGCAGCCCCTCGCGCTTGAGACGCTTCACGGTGTCAAAGTCGGTGGAGGAGCCGGCCTGAAAGCGCTTTGCGTCCTCGGCCTTCATCAGGCCGTCGCGCACCAGAAAATTCAGGTCGATCAGATTGATATTGCCCGCATGTGTGCCGTGGCTCTGATAGGGAGACTCGCCATATCCCGTCGGTCCGATGGGCAGCACCTGCCAGACCGACATACCGGCCTTTTTCAGAAAGTCCACAAACGCGTAGGCGTCCGCGCCCAGCGTACCGATTCCGCCCGGCGTGGGGAGCGATGTGATATGCAGAAGCACGCCGCTTTTTCTCATGGATAGCCACCGTCCCTGATAAATTCTACCAGTTCGAATTATAATTTTTTGTCTGGTCTCCGTCAACGGATTTTGCCGCTTCCTCTATCTTTTTACATTATATGGGCTCGGACTATGCTATAATGAGGGGCAGAAGCCGAAATGCGTTTATGGAGGAAAGAAATATGAATCTTGCGTTTTGCGGGCTGAAGCATGCCCATATCAAGGCTCTGTACGCGCTGTGCGCGGAAAATCCGGACGTGCGGGTTGTGGGCGCGTGGGACGACGACGAGGGCTGCCGCGCCGCCGCAAAGGCGTGGCTGAAGGCGCCGTTTTATTCTACGCTGGATGAACTTCTGAACGACGAAAGCGTGGAGATCGTCGCCGTCGGCGACGCGTACGGCGCGCGCGGGCAGGAGGCGATTCGGGCGCTGAAGGCGGGCAGGCATGTGCTGAGCGACAAGCCGCTGTGCACGCGCATGGAGGAGCTGGAGGAAATCGAGCGTCTGGCGGGGGAGAAGAACCTCGCGGTGGGCTGCATGCTCGATTTGCGCTTCGATCCCGCCCTGCGTCTGGCGCGAAATCTGGTACGCTCGGGTGAGCTGGGGGAAATTCACGCCGTCAATTTCACGGGACAGCACCCGCTGAACTACGGCACGCGGCCGTTGTGGTATTTTGACAGGCGGCTGCATGGCGGCACGTTCAACGATCTGGCCATTCACGGGCTGGACGCGGCATCGATGATTACCGGTCTTTCGTACGCGCGCACGCTGTGCGCCCGGCAGTATAACGCATTCGCGCGCGAAGAACCCTCGTTCCCGGACTGCGCGCAGCTGATGGGCGAATACGAAAACGGCGCGGGGCTGATCGCGGACGTGAGCTATTCCGCGCCCGCGCCGACGGCGTTCCGCCTGCCGAGTTATTGGCGATTCAGCTTCTGGGGCGAGAAGGGCATGATCGAGTGCGCGCTGGGCGCGGAGAAGCTCCTGCTCGCGCAGGCGGGTCGGGATGAGCTTCGGCTGCTTACCGCGCCCGCGGTAAAGGAAACCTGCCTGACCGAGCTGATCAGGCAGATTCGTGGGGAGAAGACCGTGTTCCCGCAGCGGATGCTGTTTGACTCCACGCGCACGGCGCTTGAAATTCAGCGCTGCGCGGAGGAATAGCGCGCCGGGCGCTCCGGCCTTTATGCGGCTTCGCGGATGAGATGCAGCAATGTTCCGGCGAAACGGACAAGCGTTTCCGCGGAAGTCCGCATGGTCTGGCTGGACGCATAGCAGACAAGCGCTTCGGAGACGAGCGGATGCCATTCCTCAGGCAGTCGTTCCAGCGCCCATCGGCCGCCGTCCGCTTTGGACAGGCACAGGCCGTCGCGGGCAAACGCCAGCACGCGGCACAGGTTCAGCGCGTAGTAGATCGGGTCGGAGAGGATGTCCGCCTCGGCGTTCTCCACATCCGCAAGGATGCTGTCCAGATAGGCGGCGCGGGGTACGGGGCCGAACACGTCCGCGACCGGTGCGCCATATAGCGCGATTCCCGCGTGGGTGATCACGGTAAAATGCGCCGCCAGATCGGCGTCGGTGCCCTTCATGCCGCGGATATAGCCGTCGGGATCCTCGCGGTAGCGGCGCAGGTGCATCGGCGAGAAGTGCAGCTCGAAGGGCGTGGGGTAGGCGAACGGGTTCGCGTACCGGCGCTCGACGACGCTGAACTCCAGTCCCTTGGCGGGCGCGCGCTCGTTCAGAAGCACGGCGCGATCCATGAAGGCGCGCTTCTGCGCGTCAGACGGCGCGGTTTCGGTGATGAGAATCAGATCGATGTCGCTCTTTTCGGGGTTGAAGCCGTTCAGCGCCAGCGAACCATGAAGATACACGCCCGTCAGCGCTTCTCCGAAGCATTGGCGGGCGTCGCGTACAAATTCATCCAGCAGGGATTGAAATTTCATGGGGTTTTCTCCTCCGCGCCGTGCAGATAGGGCGTCAGCGCGTCCGTCATGTCGGTCAGGCTGCGGCCGGTTTCGCGCGCCATTCGGGCGACGTCCTCGTATTCCGCCTTGGCGCGCGTAACGCCGTAGCCCTCGGCGTATTTCACGCGCAGGGGGCCGTAGGGCGTGGAGACGGTTTCGATGCGGCGGTCGAGGGCGAAGGTTTCGCAGACCGTTTTGCGCACGCCCAGCGTGGTCGTGTGCTTCAGAAGAAGCGCGGCGAATTTTTCTGCGTCCGCCTCCCGGCATACGCAGGTCAGCAGGATGCCGGGGCGGTTTTTCTTCATGTAAACCGGAATCGTGTACACGTCCAGCGCGCCGGCTTCAAACAGCGCCTGTGTGGCGTAGCCCAGCACTTCTGGCGACATATCGTCGATGGTGCAATGCATTTCCGCCAGCGTTCCGTTCACCTGCGCACCTCCGCGCGTTTCGCGGGCGCTTTTTTCGCAGCCGCCTTTTTCGCGCGCTTTTTCCGCGCGAAGCGGGAAACGGCCAGCCGGTGCAGGCTCAGAAGCGCCGCCGAGATGAGCAGGCCGCCCAGAATATCCGTCAGCCAGTGCACGCCGGAGAACAGGCGGCACAGCACCGTAACCGCGCACAGCGCGGCCAGCGCGATGCACACGGGCTTCTGGATGGTTACGTCCTTCAGGCGGCGGCGCACCTCATAGGCCGCGGAGAGGAAGATGACCACGGAAAGCATGGTGTGCGACGAGGGAAACGAGGGCTCCATTCCCTTCGCTTCATCCAGAATGAGCGGTCGGTAATTGACGACGCACTTCTCGAAGAAGACGTACACCAGTACGAGCGCCGCATACAGTCCGGCCAGTGCGAACAGATCCGCGTCTACCTTTTTCAGGCTCTTGCGCGTGACGAGCTGGTAGAGCCCCAGACAGGCAAAGCCCGCGGCGATGAGCAGCGCCAGCTTTCCCAGAAGGTCGGAGACCCTTTCAAGACCCTCATGGCGACCAGCGACGCGATTGAACGCGTCGTTCAGCGCAGCCAGACCGACGGAGGAGGACATGGGGCCGATGGGACGCACGTCCACCGTTTTCAGCAGGATGATCAGCAGAAGAAACAGACCGATGCAGATGCCGGCAGTCAGGCTCCGGCGGCGGTTTCTGAGAGAAGACATAAAAAACCTCCGGGATTTTCAGGATGGCTCCATTATAATCCCGAAGGAGGCTACTGTCAACGCGGAATCCTATTTGTCGTAGTTTTCGAGAATCACGCGAGAGATTTCGTTGATCAGCTCGCGCTGACGCAGACTCGGATAAAACGGATCGTCCGGAACGATCAGCGAATCCTGAAGCAGCATCGAGGGGGAAACGCGCAGCGCGTTGGAAAGGGCTACCAATGTCTCGAGACTGGCCTTGCGTGTGCCGCGTTCAATGTGACCGAGAAAGGAGACGGAGATGCCGCACTGCTCCGCCAGCTGCTCCTGCGTCATGTGCTGGGAACGGCGATACATACGAATTCGCTTGCCTAACCCCAGGTAATTCATAATTTCACCTGCATCCCTCTATTAAGATACTGTAATTATACACGTGGGGCGCGAAATCTTGAATAGACTATAAGAATGCTTTTCTTCTTATAGAAGCGAATCGCGCATGCCTGTGCTTGCTACAAAGCGGGAATCCATGTTATAATGTGTAGCAGCAGACGGAAATATGCGGAGGGAGCATGAAAAACCGGAAACGCATGGCGCTGCGGCTGGCGGCGCAGGGAGCGATTGTGTTTTTTCTGGCGCTCGGCGCGGAGCTTGTCCGGCCGGTGCGCTGGCTGCATCTGGCGGCCACGTATGGGCTTTTGCCGCTGGCGGGCGCGTATACGGCCTATCGCATTGTGCGCGCGGGCGTGAACCCGTATCTCGGCTGGATCCTGCCGCCGCTGGCGGCGACGGCCGCGGGCTTTCTCGTGTCGCTGGGCTACGCGCCGGCGGCGGGGCCCGTGCTGCTGACGGCGTTTTTCTCGCTGGCCGGCGCGGCGGCGGGCGACGTGGTTCAAAAACAAAGGAATGGAAGGGGGCGCGGAAAGCGATGAGCGCAAAGGAAACGATTCCCATGAAGGAGATTGCGCAGCGATACCGCGACTCTTATCGGGGCATGTATTACGCGGCGTGCGCGATCACGGGCAGCGAGCGGGCGGCCGAGCGGGCGCTTGTGAGCGCGATGATCGATGGGCGCGGAGACGATCTGGAACGGGTCAAGCGCCACGCGCTGGCGGAACTGGAGGAAGGGCGCGGCGAGTCGTTTTTCGCCTGCCTGTCCGGCGAAATCGACGAGACGGACGAGCTGTACGACTGGCTGGTGCTGGAAGCGGACGATACGCGCCGCGCGGTGATGCTTCGCTATGGGCTGGGCATGAACGGACGGGAAATCGCGCTGGTGATGGACAAAAGCGCGGCGTATGTGCGCCGCACGCTGGAAGCCGCGCGCAAAACCGCGCTGCGCCGGGCGGGCAGCGGGGCGGAGGGACGAATCGCGGCCATCTGCCGCAGGGAGATTGCGTCCTCCCCGATCGCGCCGGACTACAGCACCATTCTGCGCGCGGTGGAAAACCGTTTAAAGACGGATGGGCACGCTCTGCCCGCGCGGCACAGGGTGCGCGGCGCGGTCAGCTATCTGGTCGCGCTGGCGCTGCTTCTGGTGCTGGGCGCGATGATCTGGGCGAGCACGATTCTGCTGGACTATTACCGGCAGACCTACCGGCAGGAAGCAGAAACGATTCAAACGCAGACGGCGGAACCGATGACGGAGGGATACGATGCCGATACTTGACGGTCTGGTCGACGAGGTCGTGTTCCGCAATGAGGAAAACGGCTGGACGGTTCTGACCGTCAAGCCGGAAAAGGGGAAGGCGTTCACGGCGGTGGGCGTTCTGCCCTTTCTGGAAGCAGGCGAATGCGCGCGCTTTGAGGGCGAATGGACGGAGCACCGCGACTATGGGAAGCAGCTCAAGTGCAGCGACTACGAGTGCATCGACCCGGCCACGAAGAGCGCGGTGGAGCGCTATCTGGCCTCCGGCGTGGTGAAGGGCGTGGGTCCGGCGACGGCGAAGCTGCTGGTGAAGGAATTCGGCGTGCGCACGCTGGATGTGATGGAAAACGAACCGTGGCGGCTGATGGAGGTCGACGGCATCGGCGAGAAGCGCGCGCAGCAGATTTCGGAATCGTTCGCCGAGCAGCGCTCGAGCCGCAAGGCCATGGTGTTCCTGACCGGGCTGGGCTTCACGCCCGCGATTGCCATGCGCGTGTTCAAGCGCTACGGCGCGAACACCGCCGAGATCGTGCGCGCGAATCCCTACCGGCTCGCCGACGAAATCAGCGGCGTGGGCTTTCAGACGGTGGACAGAATCGCGCTGTCGATGGGCGTGCGTCTGAACGACGATCAGCGGCTGCAATGCGGCCTGAAATACGTGCTGGACGAAGCGGTGAACGGTGGCGGGCACACGTATCTGCCCCGGGACGTGCTGCTTCGCGACGCGGGACGGCTTCTGAACGTGGAAGCGGCGCTGATCGAGCGCGCGCTGGCGATTCAGACGCTGAAGGGCGACGTGATCTGCGAGGAAGCGGGCGGAACCGACGCGGTGTACCTGCGCGGGCTGTACGAAGCGGAATCGGACGTCGCCGCGCGCCTTCTGCGGCTGCAGGGAAGCGGGGATGACGCGGGCGAGGAAATCTCGGACGACGCGATTGCCGGCTTCGAGCGCGAGAAGGGCATGCGGCTGAGCGATCGGCAGAAGGACGCGATTCGGATAGCCGCGTCGCGCCGCGTGACGGTGATCACCGGCGGGCCGGGCACCGGCAAGACGACGCTGATCAACAGTCTTCTGCATCTGGCCGCGCCGAAGGGCAAAATCGAGCTGTGCGCGCCCACGGGGCGTGCTGCCAAGCGCATGTCGGAAACGACCGGCGCGGAGGCGCTCACCATTCACCGTCTGCTGGAATACAGCGGTGACGAAGAAAAGTTCAAAAAATGCGAGGACGATCCGCTGGACGCGAAGACGATCATCGTCGACGAAATGTCCATGGTGGACATCTTCCTGATGCGCGCGCTTCTGCGCGCCGTTCGCGCCGGAACGCGGCTGGTGCTGGTGGGCGACAAGGATCAGCTGCCGTCCGTGGGCGCGGGCAACGTGCTGGGCGACCTGATCGACAGCGGCGTGCTGCCCGTGGTGCGTCTGACGGAGGTCTTCCGGCAGGCGGAAGCCAGCGCGATCGTCGTGAACGCGCACAGGATCAATCGCGGCGAAATGCCCATCGTCAACCGCAAGGGGACGGACTTCTTCCTTGAACGCATGCAGACGGCGGAGCAGGCCGCGCAGAGCACGCTGAACCTTGTGAAAACGCGCCTGCCCGGCTACTTCGGGCTGGATGTGCTGCACGGCATACAGGTGATGACGCCGATGAAGAAGGGCGCGGCGGGCGTGTACGAGATGAACCGCCGCTTGCAGGAAGCGCTGAATCCCGCCGAGGGACAGCCGCAGCTGACGCGCGGAGAGACGATTTTCCGCCTTGGCGACAAGGTGATGCAGGTGAAAAACGACTACGAGCTCGGCTGGCTGCGCGGCGACGAGGAAGGCAAGGGCGTGTTCAACGGGGACATCGGCTTCATTACCGATGTGAACCGGGAGGACAAAACGCTCACCGTGCGCTTTGACGACGGACGCAGCGCGGAATATTTCGAGGACGTGCTGGAGGAGCTGGAGCTGGCCTATTGCATGTCGGTACATAAGAGCCAGGGCAGCGAGTTCGACGCGGTCGTGCTGCCGCTGGTCAGCGGCCCGCCGATGCTGATGACGCGCAACCTGTTGTATACCGCGGTCACGCGCGCAAAAAAGCTGGTGGTGATCACGGGGCGCGAGGACTGCGTGCGCGCCATGGTGAACAACAACCATATCGCACGGCGCTACAGCGCGCTGGCCGAACGGCTCAAGGCCATGGGAGGCGCGCGGTGAAGCTTCTGCGCGCGGCGCTGGATTTTCTCTTTGCGCCGAGGGCGAACTGTCAGGGCTGCGGAAGCGAGCTTGGCAGCGACAGGGACTGGCTGTGCGCCAGCTGTTACGCGAAGCTCAAGCCTTTGTATCTGACGGCGCTGGTGCGGGAGGAACTGTGCGAAGCCTGCGGCGGCGTGATTCGCGGCATGGGACGCTGCGAGGCCTGCGGCGCGCGAGGGTCTTCGCCGTTTTCTGCCGCGGCGGCCTATGCGTATGAGCCGCCGGTCAGGCAGCTGATTCGCGGGTTCAAGTTTCACGGCGTATATCGCATGGAGGACTGGATGGCGGATGAGATGCTGCGCGCCTGTAAGGCCGCGGGCTTCCCGCGCTGCGATTTCGTCCAGCCCGTCCCCATGCACTGGATTCGCCGAAACGAGCGCGGCATCGACCACGCGGCGCGGCTCGCAAAGGCGTTTGCCGCGCGGGCCGATATGCCGTATCGGAATGTCCTCCGGCGAGCACGGCTTACGCGACAGCAGGCGAAGCAGAGCGGGGCGGCGCGAAGACAGGCGTTGGCCGATGCGATTCGCGCGAAGGCGAAGCTGCACGGAGAAACCGTTCTTCTCATCGACGACGTGCGCACGACCGGCACGACGGTATCCCAGTGCCGCAAGGCGCTCGCGGAAGCCGGAGCGGGACGCGTATACGTGCTGACGCTGGCGCGCACGGAGAGAAAGAAACGCGCGGCGACGGACGAAGACAGGGGCTGACGTTGAGCGTCGGAAGCGCGGTTGGATGGGATAAAACTGTGCTGTTTTGGAGAAAAGAGCGCGGGCAAGCGGGTTCCTGTTGACAGCTTGTCAGAAATTCTCGGCAAAAGGCTGATACCATTCAACAAAAACGAATTATTTTGGCCGTACAGTAAAAGAAAAGTAAAAAAACGCTTGCAAAACGAAGGCGTATCATGTATAATATCCGAGGTTGTACGAAGACGGGTCTGTGGTTGAAAGTCGAGGCCAGTCGCAGGCAAAACGATCCACGTAAACCGGGCAAAGTCCCGGCGAGCATGGTGCGGCTTAGAAGTAAGTCCGGCCAGCACGGCGATGCTGAGAGGGTCAGTAGTGGGGCGCGAAGGCGTATGAGCGAAAGCTCCGGCCGGCGAGTGTGGGGGCAAAGACCAGGTCAGCCGGACTTTGTACGACCGATTACGAATGTGGGGGTAATTTTCCATGTACGAGGACAAGACGCTGGTATGCAAGGACTGCGGCAAGGAATTCATTTTCAGTGCCGGCGAACAGGCTTTCTACGCTGAGAAGGGCTTCCAGAACGAGCCCACCCGCTGCAAGGCCTGCCGTGATGCCCGCAAGGCGAGCCGTAACAACGGCTCCGGCGAGCGCGAAATGTATGAGACCGTCTGCGCTGAGTGCGGCAAGCCCACCCGCGTGCCGTTCATCCCGAAGTCCGACCGTCCGATCTATTGCAGCGAGTGCTACGCGGCCAAGCGTCAGTAATCATAAGGATAGATCCCGAAAGCTCCTTCTCCGGAGGGAGCTTTTCGCATGCGAAAACGCCGCGGGCAATGCGTCCGCGGCGTTGGCTATAAGGCGTTACTGATTTTTCTGATAGATGAGCCGAAGACCCTTGAGCGTCAGAAGACCGTCCAGCACGTCGATTTCCGGCGCGTCCTCGCGGATGAGCACGGCCATGCCGCCGGTCGCGATGACGCGGCAGTCCTGCTGAAGCGCCTCCTTCATGCGGCCGATCAGGTATTTCACAAGGCCGATATGGCCGTACAGGATGCCGCTTTGCAGGTTTGTGACGGTGTTTTTGCCGATGACCGACGGGGGCTTGATCAGCTCAAAGCGCGGCAGTTTCGCCGTGCGGTCGACGATCGCGTCCGCGGTCACCTTCAGGCCGGGGCAGATGGCGCCGCCTAAGAACTCGCCCTTTTCGGAGACCACGCCGAAGCTGGTCGCCGTTCCGAAGTCGATGAAGATGCACGGCCCGCCGTACAGCTCATAGCTGGCCACGGCGTTGGCGATGCGGTCGCTGCCCAGCTCGCGCGGGTTGTCGTATTTGATGTGGATGCCGGTTTTGATGCCGGGCATGACGAACATGGGCGTGACGCCGAAATACGTCAGGCACATGTGCTCGATGGTGTAGTTGATCGTGGGCACGACCGAGGAGATGACGATGCCGGTTACCAGCGTGGGCTCCAGTCCCTTGTGGTGGAACAGGTTGAGCAGCAGCATGCCGTATTCGTCGCTGGTCATGGTGCGGTTGGTGGAAACGCGCCAGTAGCTGACCATGCTGTCTCCGTCGAACAGCGCGGTTTTCACGTTGGTGTTTCCGATGTCCATTGTCAGTATCATGGTTGAGCGTCTCCCATTATGCGTTTGTTTTCACGCGCTTCAGCGCGGAGATGACGGGGGTTGTGAGGACGGCCGCGGCGATGGCTTCCGTGCCGCCGGCGATGATGCCCGTGCCGGTGATCAGGGTAAGGATGGCGGCCGTGTCCAGCCCGGCGAGATGGTAGAACAAGAGCATCAGGCCGAGGTAGAAGATGGTGTTCGTCAGCGTTCCGGCGACGGCGGAAATGGTCAGCGCGGCGTTGTCTGTGCGGGCGGCGAACAGAAGCTCAAACGCCGCGAACAGGGTGAACAGTCCGGCGGCCGGCCAGAACGGCAGCGCCTTCAGCGCGTACAGAGCGATAACTACCGCGGGAAAGGCGATGGCGAAGATCAGCGAATCGGCGATTCTCGAAAGCGCGGGCGCGTTCAGATGCGTGCGCGCGGACGAAATCAGGCGATAGACCAGATGCGAAACCACCGGCACGAGCAGGCGCGGCAGCATGGACATGATGACGACGAAAACCGGCGACGCGCTCATCAGCGTGGAAACGAGCGCGGACGCGGGCGTGGGAATGCCGAAGGCGCGCAGGGTGCTGGTCAGTCCAAAGAAGAAGCCCAGCAGAAGGCCGGTGCGCCAGCCGAGCAGGATCGTGCCGATGATCACGGGAATATGCAAAATGGTCACGTTGATAAAGCCCAGCGGAATGATTCCCAGCGGCGTGAAGCCGAGAACGAGCGTGAGCGCGACGAACAGAGACGTGATGACGAACTGCCTGAGATTCATGTGCTTCATGGAAATACCTCCGTTCAGGTTCCCATGCGGGATACCCTACGTTTTTTAGGGGAAACCGGAAATACCTGCGCGGGTGCGGCTCCGAGGATGCCGTCCGTTGCGGTAATTATAAAGGGAATCGCTTTTTTGCGCTTGCGAATTCACGTTAAAATGTGGTATGATAAGAAAAAATAACGGAGGGATGAACCATGGCAATCAAGGGACTGCATCATATCGGTGTGAAGGTGCGCGACGCGCAGACCTCAGTACGGTTTTATGAGGAACTGCTCGACTTCAAAAAGACCGACGAATTCCGTAATGGCAATTCGCATCTGACGTTCCTGCGCGCGGGCACCTGCGTGCTGGAGCTGATTGAGAAGCCGGAAATCGAGCGCATGCCCGCGGGCAACATCGATCATGTGGCGCTGGACGTGGACAACATCGAGGAGATCGTCGAGAAGCTGAAGGCGCGCCGCGTGGAGTTTGTGAACAGTGAAATCAATCACTGCGACTGGATTTACGGCGGCGTGAAGAACATCTTCTTCAAGGGAATTTCTCGATTTACCTCCAGTAAACCTTCGAAATTTGCATTTGCATCTGACGAAAAATCCATTCGCCGGACGACCACCTCATTTGTGCGGCGTTGCCCTAAGAAAACGGAGGAACGCAAAATGGTCAATAAGCAGAAGGATATGATCGCCAGCATCAAGCATCAGATGCGCGGCGGCAGCGGCGACGTGGAGGTTCTGAGCCTGTCCGAGGAGCGGCCGGGCAGGGTGCGCCTGTTCGCAAGGCTCACCATCGGCCCCGGCTGCTCCATCGGCTATCATGTGCATGAGGGCGAAACGGAAATGTTCGCCTTTGTGGCGGGCAGAGGGCGCGTGAGAGACGACGGGGAATTCCGCGACGTGCAGGCGGGCGACAGCATGGTTACCTTCCCGGGGCATGGGCATGCCGTGGAAAACACGGGCGGCGAAAATCTGGTGTTGATCGCCGTTATCGTTCTGGAATAAACGTGCGGCAGACGTCCTGAATCACGCGCTCGCACGCGGGCACATCGGTATCGCCGGAGAGAAATACCGCAATCAGCGGCTCCTTCGCAAGGATGATGCCCGCGTCGTGCGTGACGCCGTCGTCCTCGCCGGTCTTGTGCGCGACGCGGATTCCCGCGGAATGCAGGTAAAACGGCATCTTGCCGTTCAGCCGCTGGTCGAGCAGGGTGCGCAGCATGTCCTCGGACGCGGTCTTCGAAACCAGCCTGCCCTCGTACAGCAGGCGGAAGAACCGGGCGACGCCTTCGGCGGTCACGGTGTTCTGAAGTCCGCGCGCGGCGGCTTCGGAATCGAACATTTTGCGGCGCAGGCGCATGCCGGTAAGATCGTACGCGTCCAGCGTGCGGTTCACGTTTTCAATGCCAAGGCGGTCGATGAGGATGTTCGTGGCGGTGTTGTCGCTCAGGATGATCATCAGCGTCGCGAGGTCGCGCAGCGTGACCTCAAGCCCGTCGTGCAGGTAGGTGAGCGCGCCGCAGGACGGCACCTTGTCCTCCGGGCGAACGGCGCAGGTTTCGTTGGGGTCGAGCGTACCGTCGTCAAAGCGGCGGAAGGCTTCGAGCAGCACGGCGAGCTTGATGACGCTGGCGGCGATGACGGGCGCGTCCGGGTTTACGCGGACGGTTTCGCCGGTCTTAAGATTTTCAAGCCACAGGCACACCGTGCCCGGCAGCGCGCGGACGCGGGCGGGGATTTCGCGGTCAAACAAGAAAACACTTCCCTTCAATTTCAATGGAATGGATTTCCGAGGTATTTTGGCAATGAAAGAAGCATGGTTTTCGTTTCCCTCTGAAGCGGACGGGCTGGAAATCAGCGTTCTGCTGGTGGAGCCCGAGGGCGAGGCGCGCGGCACGATTCTGATGGCGCACGGCTTCTCCGAATACAAGGAGCGCTATCTGCCGATGATGCGGCGCTGGGCCGACAAGGGCTTTGCGTGCATCATCAACGACCATCGCGGCTACGGCAGGAGCGTGCGCGCGGAGGAGGATCTGGGCTATACCTATGAGCTGGGCGCGGAGGGCACGCTGACGGATTTTCGCTCGACGGCGAAGCTGCTGGCGGAGCGCTATCCGGGCAAGAAGATGTTCCTGTACGGACACAGCATGGGTTCCCTGTGCGCGCTCAACTATCTGAAGCGCTACGGCAGCGAGCTGAGCGGCGTAATCCTGAGCGCGCTTCCGGCGCACAATCCGGCGGCGGGCGCGGGCGTTCAGTATCTGAAGCTCAAGCAGCGCCTGCGGGGCGGGCGGTATCGCGACGAGAACGCCGAAAAGCTGATCTTCAAAAGCTACGCGTCGGCCTTCCGCGACGAGAATTCGAAGTACGCGTGGATCAACTCCGACCCGGCGCTCGTGGAGGCCTACGCGGCCGACCCGCACTGCGCGTTTCCGGGCACGGTGGACGGCTATCTGTCGCTGCTTGAGCTGATGCTCGGCGCGTATGACCGCCGTAACTGGGACAACGTGAACAACCTGCTGCCGGTGTTCATCGCCGTGGGCGCGTGCGATCCCTGCGCCGCGGGCGAGAAGGGCGCGAGCGCGGGCGAAAAGTATCTGAAGAGCCTTGGCTTCGTGCGCACGGAGCATCAGGTCTATCCAGGCATGCGCCACGAGATTCACAACGAACCCCGCGGCACGCAGGTGATGGACGATATGCTGAATCGACTGCTTCTGTGGCTGTAAGGAAGCGGACGGTCGAACGCCGGAGGATTCTCCGGCGTTCAGATTGAGCGGACAGCGCCGCTTGAGACGGTGCGTGCTTCGGGCTCAGGCGTCGGGTCTGCGCGTCTGACAGGCGGCCAGCAGGGCTTCGCGCTCGTTGGGAAGCTCCTCGGAGACGACCTTGTCCAGCAGCGTTTTCAGCGTGCGGCCGACGTCGGGACCGGTGATACCGAGCGCCATCAGGTCGCGGCCGTTCACCGCGAGGTCGCTGATTTTCACGCACACGTTTCGCGCGACTTCCTCGCGGAACACGCGTTCCAGCGCTTCCTCCGCCCGCAGCTTCTCCGGAATCATCGCGGGATTCTGCGCGAGCAGATCGGCGCGGAAAACGGGGAACAGCGCTTCGAACAGGTCGGAGCCGATGCGCGCCATCTGGCGGCGCACGCTTTTCGGCTCGGCGGGAATGCGCAGATCGTGCTCGGTAATCAGTGCCAGCACGCGGTTCATCGTGGCGCGGTCGCTCTTCATGGCGAAAAGCGCCGCCTCGGCGATGTCGCGGCTGATGGCGGGATGTCCCTTGAAGTGATCGTAGCCGTCCTCGCCGACGGTGTGCGCCGCGGGCTTGCCGGAATCGTGAAACAGCATCGTGAGCCGGTACACCGGGTCGGCGGGCGCGTTTTCAAGGGCGATCAGCGTGTGCGTCCACACGTCGTAGGCGTGGTGCGGATTGTTCTGGGCGCAGCCGCGCATCGGCGCGAGGGCGGGGAAGATGGTGAACAGGATGTCCGAGTACTCGGCGAGCACGCGCCGCGCGCCCTTCCCGCACAGGAGCTTTTTCAGCTCCACGAAAATGCGCTCCGGGGACACATTTTGCAGCGTCGGCGCGAGCTTCAAGGCTGCGCGTCCCGTCGCGGGGGCGATGGCGAAGTTGTAGGTGGAGGCGAAGCGCAGTGCGCGAAGAATGCGCAGCGCGTCCTCCGTGAAGCGGTGCTCCGGCTCGCCCACGCAGCGGATGACGCCCGCGCGCAGATCGTCCTGCCCGCCGAACAGGTCGACCACGCCGGTCTCCGGGTGGCAGGCCATGGCGTTGACGGTGAAATCGCGGCGGCGCAGGTCCTCCTTCAGGTCGCTGACGAATTCCACGGAATCAGGGCGGCGATGGTCGGAATACGCGCCGTCCAGCCGGTAGGTGGTGATTTCATAGGGAATGCCGCCGTCCAGAACGGTGACGGTGCCGTGCTTGATGCCGGTTTCGATGACGCGGCGGTTCGCGAAGCAGGCCTTGATCTGCTCGGGAAGGGCGGACGTCGTTAAATCCCAGTCGTTGGGCTGGCGGCCGAGCAGCGCGTCGCGAACGCAGCCGCCGACGGCGTAGGCCTCATAGCCCGCTTCGTTGAGCGTGCGAATCAGCCGAACGACGGGACGGGGAAATTCGATCATGAGAGTACCTCCAGGTATCCATTTGATACCATCATACGGACGATGAGCTTTTTTGTCAAGAGAGGGTTGCTTATGAAAATTTTATCAATCGGAAACAGCTTCTCCGTGGATTCGCAGACGTGGGCGCGCAAGGCGGCCGCCGCGGGCGGGGAGACGTTTGAGCTGGGGAACCTGTACATCGGCGGCTGCTCGCTGGAGCGGCACATGGAAAACGTCCGGAGCGGGGAAGCGGCGTATGATTACTTCGTGAACAACGAAAACATCGGCCGCGCGTCGGTGCGCACGGCGCTGATGGATGAAAAGTGGGATTATGTGACCGTGCAGCAGGCCAGCCATTTCAGCGGCAAGCCCGAAACGTATTTCCCGTTCATTGAGGAGCTGGCGGACTACGCCCGCGCGCTCGCGCCGTCGGCGGAAATCGTGGTGAACGAAACGTGGGCCTATGAGTTTGACAGCACGCATCCGGCCTTTGAAAATTACGGCCGCAACCGGTTCCAGATGCATGCCTGCCTGAGCGAGGCCTATCGGAAGGGCACGAAGGCGATTGGCGCGCGGATGATTCCGGTGGGCGAGGCGGTGCGAATCGCGCGGGAAAACGCGGCGTTCGATCCCGAGCGCGGCGGCGTGCCCCTGACGCGCGACGGCTTCCATTTGTCGCTGTATGCCGGACGGTTGCTGGCGGGACTGACGTGGTATGAGTTCTTCACGGGGCGCGATGCGCGCGAAAACCGGTTTGTGCCCGCGCTGTATGAGTACACCGGCAAGAATCCGGCGACGGGCGAAAGGACGTTCGTTCCCGTTCCGTCCACGATGCCGACGCAGGAGCAGCTCGCGATCATCAGAGACGCCGCACACGCGGCGGTGATGGAGAATCGCTGAAAATCGACTTCGCAATACAACGGCGTTCGCTCCCGTCCCGTCAATTCTCCACGCAGGAGTCGCTCGCTCTCCTTCGAAGTGCCGCATAGGTGACGGAGAAAGGATAAAAAAAAGACCGGTTTATGCCGGCCTTTTTTTGAAAAACGGTTCGTCAGCTCTCGACGGGCTTCGCCGTCGGAAGCGTACGCGGGGTGATCAGTTTGAAGGGTACGTGCTTTCCGCAATGCGGGCATTCATAGAGGGGAGAGGGGGCGAAGCCCGAGATTTCCAGGGCAAACGGGCGGCCGCAGGCGGAGCAGAGGCTTACGGCGAGGTTGAAATCGTCGTCATCCTCGTCATCCTCTTCGTCGTCTTCTTCGTCCTCCTCGTCTTCGTTTACGTCGGGCTTGAGAACGCGCAGGTGGCCGCGGGTATGCGGCGCGGGCGCGTCTTCCTCGTCGTCAAAATCGCCCTCTGGGAAATCGCCGGATTTATTGCGGGATTCGAGGTCGGCAAGGTCGTCGTCGATGGAAGCGACGTAGTCGTTCAGTTCCTGATGCTCGTTGATCAACTCGTCGACAGTCTCGGTCAGGCCGTCGAGCACGTCGATCATGAGATTGGTGATTCGGTTGGCCGGTTCGTTCGGGTCGGCGCCCAGACTGTCACGCAGGCCCTTCAGATAACCGATTTTCTGTGTGAGATCGCGCATGTTTTTCCTCCCTGTGCCTGCGTCCCGCGGGGACGCAGATTTTGAAAAAAGCGGAAACGTCGGCAGGCGACGATTCCGCTTTTGTGAACCGGGTGAGCGACGCGATTACACGCGGTTGAGGTACTCGCCGGTACGGGTGTCGATGTGGAGCTTGTCGCCGATTTCGATGAACAGCGGCACCTGCAGGGTGAAGCCGGTCTCGACGGTGGCGGGCTTGGTGGTGTTGGAAGCGGTGTCGCCCTTGAAGCCGGGCTCGGTGTGGATGACCTCGAGGTCGACGAAGGTCGGAGCTTCCACGCTGAACGGAGCGCCCTTGTAGAAGCGGATCGTGGCTTCGGTGTTCTCCTTCATGAAGGGAATGCTGTCCTCAACCTGCTCCTTGGGCAGCGCCAGCTGCTCGAAGGTCTCGTTGTCCATAAAGTAGTACAGATCGCCGTCGTTATAAAGATACTGCATGACCTTCGTTTCGATGATGGCCTTGGGCATCTTATCGGTGGGGTTGAAGCTGCGCTCAACGACCGCGCCGGTGATGATGTTTTTAATCTTGGTGCGAACGAAAGCGGCGCCTTTGCCGGGCTTCACGTGCTGGAAGTCAACGATCGTCCAGATGCCGCCATCCCATTCCACCGTAAGGCCTTTTTTGAAATCGCCAGCTGTTACCATGGGGGTTCCTCCTCTGAATATAAGATCGGGGCGTTGGTCAAACAACAATCAGTTGTTTGGGGGTCGTGACGGGGTTTTCGAAACCGTCTTCGGTGACGATGACCGTATCCTCAATGCGGCAGCCGCCGACGCCGGGAACGTAAACGCCGGGCTCTACGGTGACCACATGACCCTTCTGAAGGATGGTTTCCGAGCGGAAGCTCAGGCGGGGCAGCTCATGAATGAACAGACCCACGCCGTGACCCAGACTGTGCCCGAACGCGCCGGGGTACTTTGCCTCCAGCTGGTCGCGGGCAATTTTGTCGATGTCACGGCATACGGCGCCGGGCTTGACGGCCGCTTCGGACGTGAGCTGCGCTTCGAGAACCGCGTCGTAAATCGCGTGAAGCTCGCTCGAGATTTCGCCGACGGCGATGGTGCGCGTCATGTCGGCGCAGTAGCCGCCGAACTTCGCGCCGAAATCGAAGGTGACAAGATCGCCCTTCTCGATGACCTTGTCGGAGGGCACGGCGTGGGGCAGAGAGCCGTTTACGCCGGAGGCGACGATGGTATCGAACGCGTTGCCCTCGCTGCCGCGCAGGTTCATGAAATGGTTGAGCTCCGCGCAGGCGCGCTTTTCCGTCATGCCGGCGTGAATTACGCCCAGCAGGTCGTCGAACGCCTGACAGGAGATGGCCAGCGCCTTGCGGATGCAGTCGAGCTCGCCCTCGTCCTTCACGGTACGCATTTCAAGCACGGTTTCCGGCAGCGCCGTCAGATGAACGCCGGGCAGCGCCTTTTCCATGGCGCGCAGGCGGCTGACGGTTACGATATTTTCCTCGATGGGTAAATCGTGAATGCCGGCGCTTTCGAGCGCTTCCGCGATGATTGCGTTCGCGCCGCGGTCGGCGCCGACGCGCTCAAGGTCGCAGAACGGACTCTGGCGCTGCGCCTGCTCGACATAGCGGAAATCGGTGATGATCACGGCGCGGTCGGGCAGAACCAGCAGACTGCCCTCGCCGGTATAGCCGGTGAGGTAGCGAATGTTTATGGGATCGTCGTACAGCGCGCACGAGATGCCTCTTGAACGAAGAGCCTCTATGCGATTCATAACAAAACCTCCGCTTCCCGGTACATATAGATTAAGTATATCACATTGAATCACGGTTGAACAGAGCTTTTCTGAAAAGTTCCAATAAAATTTATTCCGGGCATTGTAAGACGGGCGCTTTCGTGGTAAAATGAAAATGTCTATATATGCTCATCCACAAGGAGGAAAAAAGCATGGCTGATATGGCACAGATTGCCCGCGCGGTTGAAGGCGGCAGAAGAAAGGTCGTAGACCAGCTGGTGCGCGAAGCGCTGGCGGAAGGCGTGAAGGCGGAGACGATCCTGAACGAAGGTCTGGTCGTCGGCATGACGAATCTGGGCGAGCAGTTTAAAAACGGCGAAGTGTACGTTCCCGAGGTTCTCGTCGCGGCACGCGCGATGAAGACGGGCACGGAAATTTTGAAGCCCCTGCTGGTGGCGGAGAACGTTCAGTCGTTGGGAACCGTGGCCATCGGCACCGTCGAGGGCGACTTGCACGATATCGGCAAGAACCTCGTGGGCATGATGCTTGAGGGCAGCGGCTTTACCGTGATGGATCTGGGTGTGGACGTGAAGCCCGAAATGTTTATCGACGCGGTTCGCGGCGGCGCGAAGATCATCGGCATGTCCGCGCTTCTGACCACCACGATGCCCATGATGGCCAAGGTCATCGAGCGCCTGAAGGACGAGGGCCTTCGCGATCAGGTGAAGGTCATGATCGGCGGCGCGCCCATCACGCAGGAATACGCCGACGAAATCGGCGCGGACGGCTACTCCTCCGACGCGGCTTCCGCGGCGGAACTGGCAAAGCGCCTGATTGCGTAAAATAACGAAGGCGCGTGCAAAACCGGCGTCTGGCACGGGAAGGCGTGTGCCTCCCGCGCGGCCACCCATCGGGCGGAATGTGGAAAAAAAGAGCATGTCCGCCCGAAATTGTTTTAGGGCGTCACCGCACAATTCGCCGGTCGGCCACCTCATTTGTGCGGCGCTGCCTAAAGGAGATTTCGATATGCTGGACGTCGCAATCATCGGCTCCGGCCCGGCGGGCGTCGCCGCGGCCATCAACGTCAGGCAGAGAAACCGCTCGCTGGTGCTTCTGGGCGCGGCGGAGGTTTCCCGCAAGCTGGAAAGCGCGCAGGAAATCGCCAACTACCCGGGCTTCCCGGAAATCGGGGGCGCGGCGCTGGGCGAGGCGTTTCATCGGCATCTGGACGCGCTGGGCATCGCCGTGGAGCGGAAATACGTGGATCACGTATATCCGATGGGCGATTTTTACGCGCTGACGAGCGGCGAGGAAATGTGGGAAGCCAGGAGCGTGGTGCTCGCGACCGGCGTGACCGCGTTCAAGCCCATCGAGGGCGAGATTGAGCTGCTGGGCCGCGGCGTGAGCTATTGCGCCACGTGCGACGGGCGGCTGTATAAGGGCAGACCCGTGCTCGCGCTGGCGTACGACGAGGACGCGGAAGAGGAAATCCGGTATCTTTCGGAGCTTTCGGACGTTACGTGCATCGTGATGAAGAAGGGCGTTCGCGTGCCGGAGGGCGTAAAGACGGTGGAGGGCGTGAAGCCCCGGCGCTTTGCGCAAAAAGACCGGGGAATCGTTCTTGAGACGGACGGGGAAAGCTATGCGGCGGACGGCGCGTTTGTGCTCAGAAGCGCCATGCTTCCCGGCGTGCTCGTTCCGGGGCTTGAAACCGAGGGCGCGCGCGTGGTCGTGAACAGGCAGTTTGCCACCAATCTTCCCGGCGTATTCGCCGCCGGAGACCTGACCGGCGCGCCGTACCAGATCGCCAAGGCGGTCGGCGAGGGCGCGACGGCGGGATTAAGCGCGGCCGCTTATGTGGCCGCCGCTGAAAACGGAGGAAAGAAATGAAACGGACGGATAGCATGCGGCAGGGCGTGGGCAAAAAGGCGATGATCCCGCCGGCGCTGTTTGTGATCGGCGAATCGCTTCTGCTGACGTTTGTTCTGGAAATTCTGTCGCGGCGCAGCTTTATGGACGCGTGCCGGTTTGTGTACAAGAGCCCGCTCCTGTTCCTGTATGGATGCTCGATCGTAAGCGTGACGCTGGCGATTGCGATGCTGTTCCGCAAAAAGGTGTTCAGCACGACGCTGGTCACCGTGCTGTGGCTGGCCTTCGGCATAGCCGACTGCGTGCTGCTGGGCTTCCGAAACAACTACCCGCTGACGGCGGTCGATCTGCAGATGGGTCTGGAAGCCATCATGATGATGCCGGTGTACTTCAAAATCTGGCAGATCGTGCTGATCTTCGTCGTGGGCGCGGGCGCGATTGCCGGGCTTGTGGTGCTGGCGATCAAGTCGCCCAGATACCGCAGGGAGGGGCAGCGCGGCGTTTTGCGCGCGTGCCTGTTCGTGATGGTTTTCCTGATTTATACGCTCGTGCTGTTCACCCGCCCGAGCGGCGTCATCTCGCGCAGCCTGAAGCCGGATCTGTACAGCTCCTATAAGAAATACGGATTTCCTTACTGCTTCTGCTACAGCTTCTTCAATGTGGGCATTGAAAAGCCGGCGGACTATTCGCCGAAGCAGGTCGCCGACATTGCGGGCACGCTGGATATTGATATCAAAGTGAATGAACAGGAAGAAAAGCACGCGTCCGGTCCGATTGATGAGTTTATCGAGTCGGTGCGAACCGGAGATTTCGCCAGCGAGCCGGAGGGATATACCCGCGACGCAGTGGAATCGATTCGCGAGATTCTGCGCGGGGGCGCGTTTGAGCAGGAGGACGGCGAGCGGCCGAACATCCTGTTTGTGCAGCTGGAATCGTTCTTCGACCCGATGACGGTGAAGACGGTTACGCTGTCGGAGGATCCGATTCCCAACTTCCGCAGTCTGCAGGAGAACTGCATCGGCGGCTATCTGTCCGTTCCCACCGTTTCCGGCGGCACGGCGAACACCGAGTTTGAGGTGCTCACCGGCTGCTCGCTGGACTTCTTCGGCGCGGGCGAATTCCCGTATTATTCCATCCTGCGCAAGGAAGCGCTGGAAACGCTGGCCACCGACCTGCGCGCGCTCAAGTATACGGCCACGGGCGTGCACAACTACACGGGCTCGTTCTACTATCGCAACACCATTTACAAGAACATGGGCTTCAACCGCTTCCATTCCAAGGAATACATGAATGGCTTCGAGCTGAATCCCAAGGGCTGGTGCAAGGACAGCATTCTGACGGACGAGATTCTGAAGGCCGTGCGCCAGACCGAGGGGCGCGACTTTGTGTACGTCGTTACGATGCAGACGCACGGCGCGTATATTCCGCTGCCGGCCGACATGGAGCCGGTGGTTACCGTGGAGGGGGCGAAGTCCGAGCGCGAACGGCGTATTTTTGAGTATTACCTTTCGCAGCTTGTGGAGACGGATCGGTTCGTCGGCGATCTGGTGGAGGCGTTTGAAAACTGCGGCGAGAAGACGATCATCGTGTTCTTCGGCGACCATCTGCCCGGCCTGAGCCTGACGGAGGACGACCTGACGACGGGCGATATGTACAAGACGCCCTACGTCATCTGGGCGAACTACGAGCTGGACGGCGAGAGCCGCGATCTGGAAGCCTATCAGCTGGGCGCGTATGCGCTCAAGCAGGCGAAGATCGACACGGGCGTGATGGTGCGCTTCCACCAGCGCGAAATGGGCAGCGAAAACTACCTGCGCAATCTGGAAATGCTGGAGTATGACATGCTGTATGGCCAGCGCTACGTGTATGAGAGCGCGAAGCACGCCTACGACGAGAGCTTCACGATGGGTCTGAAGCCCATCCGCGTAACCAGCCTTGAAAACCGGTTCGGAAACCTGTTTGTGCACGGCGAGGGACTGACCTACGCGTCCCGCGTGTACGTGAACGATAAGGCGTATGATACCGTGCCGGTCGACGATACGCTGATCATCGTGCCCGACTTCATTCCCGAGGACGGTAGCCTGTTGGCAGTCGCGCAGGTTTCCGACGAGGGAATCGAGCTCAGCCGCACGGCGGAGACCGTCTGCGAGGGTCTGAAGCCGGTGGAGTACGACGACTGACGGAAATATGGAAGGATGCTCCCGCAACCGCGGGGGCATTTTCCATACCGCGCAAATGGCACGGAAAGTTGTTGCAAGAGAAAGACGGATGTGTTATGATGGAATGGACGGAGGTGAATTGGAATGAACGGCATTGCGACGCTTGGAAAGGATGAAAATTTCAGTGTTTTCTCCTTTGCGGATAAGACGATTCGTTTTCGGGCGCCCTATTCATTGGAAGGCTATACGGCCGTCAAGCAATGGGATCACGGGTATCTGGTAGTGATGGCGAAGTACCGCCATAACCATGAACCGGAAGAGGAATATATTGATTTGCTTCCGATTCTGGAGGACTTGTATATCGATCCAAAGACGTTTCTGGATCCCATAACGGAGGTGCGGATTGTGCATGCTTGATATTCATAAAATTGCGGACGAAGCGGAAGTAATTATTGACGGATATGCGTTCACCCCGTGCGACAACGAAATTCGCGTGTTGAATCTGAATGCGCCGGATAAAGCGGCTGTTTACGGGAGAGATGGGAGCGTATTGGAGACGACGATGGATGATATAGAGCTGCATATCGTCGGGAAGCATCTTCAGGTTGCCCGTAAATATATGGAGGAGTAGAATGCCGAAATACTACGAATTTAAGGTTGCAGGGTATTATTTGTATTTTACTTCTTTTTGCGTTGTGGAATGCATGCATGTCCATGCAAGCGACCGAAGACTTACGGAGTCTGGCTCCGCCAAGTTTTTTGTCAAAGGAAATGGCGACAGCGTTGTGCAGAATCGTGGAATCCTGACGGAGAGGGAGATTGCGAAGATACAGGATTTCATCAAGGACAATTACGAGAAGATGTACGAAAAATGGGCGTTGTACAGCGAGAACGGATTCTATCGCGGATAAATTGGAGATTTTCGCCTTTTGTGATATAATTGTCAGGCAGGCTATCCACATCATTCCTACAAAGGGGGATTTTTATGCCCGAAGAAAAGAATATGGCGAAGACCCCCTTGGTTTGTGGGCTTGTGGCGCATGTGGACGCGGGGAAGACCACGCTGTCCGAGGCGCTTTTATATGTGAGCGGTCAGCTGCGCAGGCAGGGGCGCGTGGATCACCGGGACGCGTTTCTGGACACCGACCAGCAGGAACGCGAGCGGGGCATTACCATTTTCTCCAAGCAGGCGCGGATTTCGTGGAGGAATCGGGAGATTACATTGATGGATACGCCGGGGCACGTGGACTTTTCGGCGGAAGCGGAGCGCGTGCTCAGCGTGCTGGACTGCGCCGTGCTGGTCATCAGCGGCGCGGACGGCGTGCAGGGGCATACGCTGACCTTATGGAAGCTGTTGGAAGCGCACGGGTTGCCGGTGTTTCTGTTCATCAACAAAATGGATCAGCCAGGCGTGGACAGGGACGCGCGCATGCGCGAGCTGCGGGAGCGCTTCGGGGACGGCTGCGTGGAGCTTTCCGCGCCGGACGGCTATGAGCGCGCCGCCATCGCAGACGAGGACGCGCTGAACGAATATCTGGAAACGGGAAAAATCGGAGCGGAAAGGCTTGTGCGGCTTGTGGCCGGTCGCAGGCTGTTTCCGTGTATTTTTGGCGCGGCGCTACGCGGAGACGGGGCGGACGCGCTGCTAAATGCGCTGGTGGAATGTATGCCTGTGCGGCGCTTTCCGGAAGCTTTCGGCGCGCGGGTGTTCAAGATTGCCCGCGATCCGCAGGGCGCGCGGCTGACCTATCTGCGCGTGACCGGCGGCACGCTGCGCGTGCGCGCGCTGTTGTCGGGCGCGAAAAAGAGCGGGGAGGCGTGGCAGGAAAAGGTGAGCCAGATTCGCCTGTATTCCGGCGCGAAGTTCGTCAGCGCGGACGAAGCGGCGGCGGGCGGCGTGTGCGCGGTCACGGGGCTGAACGCGACCTATGCCGGGGAAGGTCTGGGCGCGGAGCCCGACGCGGACGCGCCCGCGCTGGAACCGGTGTTCGTGTATCGCGTGTATCCCGCGCCGGAGGCAGACCCGCACAAGCTGCTTTCGTGCATGCGCGTGCTGGAAGAGGAAGACCCGCTTCTGAGCGTTCAGTGGAACGAAGCGCTGCGCGAAATTCACGTGTCGCTGATGGGCGAGGTGCAGCTGGAAATTCTGAAGCGCGCGCTCGCCGACCGGTTTGGCATGAACGTGCGCTTCGACGAGGGCGGCATCTTATATAAGGAAACGATTTTGAACGCCGTAGAGGGCGTGGGGCATTACGAGCCGCTTCGGCACTACGCCGAGGTGCATCTTCTGCTGGAACCGGGGCCGCGCGGGAGCGGCGTGGAGGTGGGCACGCGCTGTCCGGAGGACGAGCTGGAGCGCAGCTGGCAGCGGCTGATTCTCAAGCATCTGACGGAACGGCAGCCGGTGGGCGTGCTCGCGGGCATGCCGGTGACGGATATTCGCATCACGCTGGTGGCGGGGCGCGCGCATCTCAAGCATACCGAGGGCGGCGATTTCGGGCAGGCGACGCATCGCGCCGTGCGGCAGGGGCTGATGCAGGCGCAAAGCCAGCTTCTGGAACCGTGGTATGACATACGGCTGGAAATTCCCGCCGACTGTCTGGGGCGCGCGATGAGCGACCTCACACAGATGGGCGGTTCGTTTGGCGAACCCGCGCGGGCGGGCGACGAGGTGGTGCTTCTGGGGTGCGCGCCGGTTGCCGAAGCGCGCGGCTATGCGCGGGAAGTGGCGGCGTACACGCGCGGCCGCGGGCGGGTCAGTCTGACCTCTGGCGGCTATGAACCCTGCCGGAACGCCGAAGCGGTGCTTGCGCACATCGGGTACGACCCGGAGCGGGACATGTGGAATCCCGCCGATTCCGTGTTCTGCCAGCACGGCGCGGGCGTGATCGTGAAATGGAACGAAGCGCCCGCCCGCATGCACATACAGACGGAGCTGTTTGGTCGGCCGACGCAGAGTGAAGCGACTTCGACGCTGCGCACCGGACGCGTGGACATTCACGCGGAGGACGAGGAGCTGATGCGCATCTTCGAGCGCACCTATGGGCAGGTGCGGCGCAGAGACTTTGAAGCACGTCCCGCCGCGCAGCCGGCGCAGAAGGTGCCCGCGGTGGCGGCGTCGGATCAGCCGCCCGCGCCGGAATATCTGCTGGTGGACGGCTACAACATCGTGAACGCGTGGCCGGAGCTGAAAGCACGGGCGCAGACTGACTTGGAAGGCGCGCGGCTTTTGCTGATGGACATTTTGAGCAATTATCAGGGCTTCACGTCGCAGCGCGTCATTCTGGTGTTCGACGCGTATCGCGTGCCGAACAATCCCGGGCGTGTCGTGCGGCATCACAACATCGACGTGGTATACACGGCGGAGGCCGAGACGGCGGACAGCTATATCGAAAAGGCAACCTACGAAATCAGCAAGCGCAACCGCGTGCGCGTGGCGACCAGCGACGGGCTGGAACAGCTGATCATTCTGGGCAACGGCGCGCTGCGCGTACCGGCGACGGAGCTGCGGCGCGAGGTGGAAGCCGTGAACGCGGACATTCGCCGCATGCTGGACGGCAATAACGCAAAGAAAAACGGACGCGCGGTGGAGCGGGCGCTCAGGAAAGCGATGGAGGAACGGGAATCGTGAAGCTGGATTATCGAACGTGGGGGTTCTTTTCGCGCGAGCAGGCCATAAAGGGATTCGAACTGTATCGGCACGGAAACGTGAAGCTGGACAAGGCATGGGACGTGGGATATATTGATCTGTCCGGCCGCGTGAAGGACGGGCGGGTGTATGAGGCTACGGTGATGCTGCATCTGGGCGAGAAAGGCATCTGGCGCGACTGCACCTGCCCGGAGAGGGGAAGCTGCGAGCATGTCTGCGCGTTGCTGTTTGCCTTCCGGGGCGAGGATACGCTTCCGGAGGAAGTGACGCATGCGCGAACCTCACCGGGCGCGCACCTTCTTCTGCGAAAATACGACGAGTCGATGAGCGTAAACGCGCCGGGCAGCGTGAAGGTATGCCCAAAACTGGATTTTGCGGAAGGATACCGCAGTCAGGATATGGTCAGCTTTACCGTGGGCGAAACCAGACAGTATATCGTGAAGGATGTGCGCATGTTCGTGAACGCGTTCCTCACGAATGACACGGTCGTTTACGGCAAGCAGCTGACGTTGAAGCACGAGTACGAGGCGCTGGATGAACGCTCCGCGCGGCTGGTGCGCTGCCTGACCGCGATCGATCGCGCGGAGAGAAACTATGGCAGAATGCCGATTCTGCCGCTTGAAGGACACTTGCTGGACGAAATCTTCACGCTCTTTTTGACGGATGGTCAGGTGGATGGCTGCATTCTATCTGAAGATACGCCGAGCCTTGCGCTGAAAATTGAGAAAGGCGAATGCGACGGACAGATCAACATGCGCATCACTGCGTCATACGGGCTGCTGCAGGGAGAGCATTACAGGTATCTTCATGCGGGCCGCTGTCTGTATCGCCTTCCGGCGGATTATGCGAAGAACGTGGTTCCGATGCTGGAAGCGTTTCGAGCGGCGGAGATTTCGTTTGCCGGAAAAGGACTGACGCAGTTCTGCGGAGCGGTGTATCCGAAAATTCGCGATCGGCTGCAGATCGATGGCGGCGAGCTGTTGGAGGCGTATCTGCCGGAAAGCATGGCAGTGCGGTTTTACATCGACGCGCCCGACTGGAATCTCCTGACGGCGCGGGCGGCGTTTGTATATGGCGAGCAGGAAATCGCGGCGGACGAGACGACAATCGCCATCCGGCGCGATACCGTCGGGGAGACGCGCGCGCTGAACGCGCTGGCACGGCATTTTGACCGCGGGGACGACGGACAGTTTGTCCTTGAGGATGAAAAGCGAATCTACGATTTTATCACCGGCGGAAGCGAGTGGCTGGCCGAGTCGGGCGAGGTGCTGGTTTCCGACCGGGTGCGCAACCTGCGCGTGAAGCGGACGCAGACCGCCGTGGTCGGCGTGTCGGTGGGCGAAAGCGTGCTTCGGCTGCACGTGGACACCGGGGAATTTCCGCCGGAGGAACTGGAAGGCCTGCTGAAGGCCGTGCGCGAAAAGCGAAGCTATTATCGCCTGAAGGATGGGCGGTTTCTCTCGGCGAAGGATGACGATCTCAGCGGCGTGGCGCGCGTGGCGCACGGGCTGGGGCTGAGCGCGAAGGAGCTGAAGCAGACGGAAATTTCGATTCCGCTGTCGCGCGCCATGTATCTGGACGGGGTGCTGAAGCAGGAAAAGAAGCTGGCGTTCGAGCGCGACGCCGGTTTCCGGCGGCTGATTCGGGACTTCCGCACCGTGGAGGACAGCGATTTCCATGAGCCGGACTCGCTGGCGGGTGTGCTGCGCGGCTATCAGAAGGCGGGCTATCGCTGGCTGCGGACGCTGGACGCGTATCGCTTCGGCGGAATTCTGGCCGACGATATGGGTCTGGGCAAGACGCTGCAGGTGCTGGCGTATCTGCTGGCGCTGAAGCAGGAGGGGCGCGCGAACCATCCGTCGCTGATCGTGTGTCCGGCTTCACTGGTGCTGAACTGGGGCGCGGAGGCGGAAAAATGGACGCCGGAGCTGCGCGTATGCCTTCTGGGCGGCACGGCGGCGGAGCGCAAAGCGCAGATTCAGCAGGCGAAGAACTTCGACCTTGTGGTCACGTCCTACGATCTGCTTCGCAGAGACGGGGAAGCGCACGCCGAAAACGAGTATTACGCCTGCGTGCTGGATGAGGCGCAGTATATCAAGAATCATCAGACGAAGGGCGCGCGCGTGGCGCGGGTTCTTCGCGCGACCGTACGCCTTGCGCTGACCGGCACGCCGATTGAGAACCGTCTGAGCGAATTGTGGAGCATCTTCGATTTCCTGATGCCGGGCTACCTTTATAAATATGAAGAATTCCGACGGCGCATCGAAACGCCCGTGGCGAAAAACGGAGACAAGGAAGCGGCCGCGCTTTTGAAAAAGCTGATCGAGCCGTTCATTCTCCGGCGCACGAAGCAGGAGGTTCTGACCGAGCTTCCGCCGAAAACGGAGACGGTGCGCGTGATTCCCATGGGAGACGCGCAGCGAAAGCTGTATATGGCCTATGCGTGGGATGTGAAAAAGCAGGTGGAGTCGTCGGACGGGCAGGAGGGCAGGATGCGGATTCTGGCCATGCTCACGCGCCTGCGCCGCCTGTGCTGCGACCCGAATCTGTGCGTGGAAAATTACGATGGCGGCAGCTGCAAGCTGGAGGAATGCGTGCGCATGGTGGTGGAGCTGACAGAGGGCGGCCACGCCGCGCTGGTGTTCAGCCAGTTCACGAGCATGCTGGCGCGCATCCGCGCGGCGCTGGCCGCGGCGGGCATCGAGTCCTTCATTCTGCAGGGCGACACGCCGCTCAAGGAGCGCGCCGAGCTGGTGCGCCGCTTCAACGACGGCGAGGCGCCGGTATTCCTGATTTCGCTGAAGGCGGGCGGCACGGGGCTGAACCTGACCGGCGCGGACACGGTGATCCATTACGACCCGTGGTGGAATCTGGCCGCGCAGAATCAGGCGTCCGACCGCTGCTACCGCATCGGGCAGACGCGAAAGGTGCAGGTATACCGCCTGATTGCGAAGGACACCATCGAGGAAAACATCCTGAAGCTGCAGGAAAAGAAGAGCCTGCTGGCCGAGCTGGCCGCGGGCGACACGAACGGCGGCCTTCTGGCGATGTCCCGCGAGGATCTGATGGAGCTGCTGGAATAATTAACCGGGATAAAGGCGAACTTTTCCAGCGGTTTGTTCGTCTAATCTATAGACTGAATTGTCGGAAGGACGCTTCGGAGGAAAACGAATCGATGAAAGTCAGGAGCTTTTTCATTCGAGTTGCGCTGACGGCGCTGTTTGTGTTGTTATGTGTCGGCGCAGCGAACGCGCAGACGCTGGAAACGGTGCGAACGCGGGCATTCTACGGAAACACGGCGATAACCGAAGTGACGCTGCCGGACACGGTGCGCAGCATTAGCGCGCAGGCGTTCGCCGATTGCACGAAGCTTGAAAAGCTCTTTTGCTATTCACGCGAAGTGACGGTGGACGATTCCGCGTTTGAGGGCTGCGAGAACCTGACGGTCTATTGCTATATGGACAGCGGAATGGACGACTACGCACAGGCGCACGGACTGCCCGTGAAGTATTTCGACGCATTTACCATTTCCTGCGACACGCGGAAAAATGGCTGCGCTGGTCTGCCGATCACATGGAGTGTAGCCAACGTGATGAGTGGAAGCAACCGCTACACCTGTCGCATTTACGACGGAAACGAGCTGAAGGATTCTTTCGAAAATACGACCGACACGGAGTTTTCCTATACGCCGTCCGCAGTGGGCACATATCGCGCAAAGATCACCATTCAAAACGAACGGACGACGACGACCATCGGTCAGGCGGAAAGCGTTCCTGTGCGCGAGAAGCTTCTGATGGGTATCTACGAGCAGGACGGCGACGAAAAGACGGAGGACGCGCTCGAGTGGCGTGTGCTTACCGCGAAGGACGGAAAGGCGCTTATGCTTACCGATCGCGTGATTCGTTCCGAATCTTATTTCAACCCGGCGTGGATTCAGTACAAGAATTGCAGCTGGGAGAAATCTCTCATCGGGACGACGCGCCCCACGAACAATCTGGGCAGCGGCGGAAGCTGGAAGAAATTCACCGTAAACCCCAACAAGATTCCGCTGAACCGAAAGGGAACCGAGACGGGCACGGATGACGATCTGTATTATGTACATGCGCGCTACTGGTGCAACGAGGTATTCTACGAAACCGTGTTCACCGACGAGGAGCGCAGCCGCATTCTGCTTACGCACAATATAAATACCGGCAACCCGGATTCCGGAATCGACGGCGGCGCCGATACCGACGACTACGTGTTTTTCCTGAGCCTTGACGAGGTAAGGGAGTACCTGCCCACGAATGAATCGCGCAAGGCGCTGCGCACGAAAATGGCCGACCGTGAGGCCGTTCACCCGCTGAAAGGCACCTACTGTCTCTGGTGGCTGCGCACTCCCGGCCAGTTCCTGTGCAATGCGATTTATGTTTTGCAGAATGGTGTGATCAGCACCTATGGTTCCGATGTGGGACACCACAACCTTGGTTACCGTCCCGCGATGTGGATTACCATTGGCGGCTGATAAAGAATGACGAAATGATGTCCGGACGAGCGAATGGATGGAGGAAATCATGAAAAAACGTGTTTTTGCGTGGATAATGGTTTTCATGATGGTACTGACCGGCATTCCGGTCTTTGGCGAAGGGGAGAAGCCGGAAGTTGTGCCGCTTGTGTCTTCGGAGACGGAGATGGTTTCGGAAACGCCGACAGTTAGCACGACGGGAGAACCGATGCTTGATACGGCGGTCTCTCCTGAGCCGACGGTTGTGCCGGAGACGACGGTCGAACCGGAAAAGTCTGTCGTGCCGGAGGTGACGGTTGAACCGGAAGCGTCTGCTACGCCTGAACCGGAGATATCCGTATCGCCTGACGTGCCGAATGAATCCGAGGTAGCTACGGCGGGCGAAGCTGCGCCGGAAATTGATTTCGAAAAGACGGTCAGCGAGAATCCGAGTTTCCGGAAGGGCTATGTCAAGCTCACGGGAAGCGCGCGGGTTTATGCGAGCGCCGGTGCGGCGGATGCGTATGGAGAGCTGTCAAAAGGCGTTGTGTATGCGATTCGCCGGGTGAATGCGCGCATGGAAATCGCGTTTGCGACGGAGAATGGCGTGGAAACGGCTTTCGCTTCGGCAAAGGCGGCAAAGCCGATGAGCGACGGCGCGATTGCTTCCTTTAAAACCGGTATGGCGGGTGTAAGTGCGGCGCATACATATGTGGATGCGGGCGGGAAGAAGTACGACGTAGCGATCCTGACGCTGACGGTTTATGAAAGCGACGCGAAGAACGCATCTCCTGCGGAGGCGGAGAAGCCCACGGAGCCCGCAACACCCGCAGAGGCGGAGAAGACCGCGACTCCTGCGGAGGTAGAAAAGCCGATGGAGTCTGCAACGCCCGTGGAGCCGGAGCGGCCTGCAGAAACGGCAGCGCCCGCGGAAGTGACGCCGTCCGAATCGGGCGTGGAAGATGTGACGGAAGAGCAGCGTTCGGAGAGCGCAGGAGAAGAACGCAGAGCGGCGAAAATCATCCTGACGCTTGAAAAGAAGGAAAATCGAAACGATAATGAGCTTGGCGCGGGAGAAAAGGCGCGCCTGTCCGCGCAGGTTCTGGATGAAAACGGGGAAGATATCAGCGAAGCGGTCACAGTGAAGTTCGAAAGCGTCGATGCAAAGGTGCTCGCGCTTATGGACGAAGCTGCAACCGGAACGGAAACGCAGGTTCAGGCCGTCGCGGTCGGAGCCTGTGAAGTGCGCGCCAGCGCAGGCAGCGTTACGGAAACGGTGAAGGTGACGGTGAAGCCTGCGCCGACGGCGTTGACGTTTGCGCAGGAAAGCCTTATGGCCGGCGTGAACGAAGAAATACAGCTGAAGTACGAAATCAATGCCGGAAGCCTGGGCGAAGTGGACGCGGACGGCTGGTACAGCAGCAATGAAGCGGTTGCAACCGTGAAAGGCGGCGTTGTAAAGACGCATGCGGCGGGCACGGCGGTGATTCGTGCGGTCATAACGAACGCGTTCCTGGGAACGAGGGTAGAGGGCTATTGTACGATTTCCGTGCTGGAAAAGCCGGAGACGTTTTCACTGAACTACACCAGTCTGTCGTTGAACGAGGGTCAGAAAATCGAATTGAAGGCGTCCTTTGACGGGAAGGATGTCTATGCGCATGTGAGCTATTCGGCTCCCGCCGATCAGGACGAAGTGGTTCTTACCGACAAGGGCGAGAACATTGTTGAAGTGCATGCGATGCGTGCGGGCCAGACGGTCGTCACGGCATATATTAATGAAAGCCTGTCTGCAACATGCGAAATTGAGGTGCTTGAAGCCGCGGCGCAGATTGAGCTGGGAACGGCTCGAACCGAGATCGGCGTGGGCGAAATCATCAGCCTGAATCCCGTGGTGAAAACGGGACGGGGAAAGGTGCTTGAAACGGTGGGCGTCACCGTGAAGTCGTCCAATCGGGCGTTTGTGGATGTGGAAGGCACCCGCATCAAGGGCGTTAAGACCGGCTCCGCCGTGATTACGCTGACGACGGACAATGGATACGAAAAGCAGATTTCGTACACGGTACGCAAAGCGCCCGCGAAGGTGACGCTTGGAAAGACGACCGAAACGCTGCCCGTTGGGGAAACCTGTACGCTTACGGCGGAGCTGCCCTCCGGTACGGCCGGAGCCATTCACTGGACGAGCGCGGATGAGCGAATCGCGGTGGTGGAGGAAGGAAAGGAAAACGGCGCCGCGACAGTTCGCGCCATCGGAGAAGGCACCGTGAAGGTGACCGCGAAGACGTATAACGGACACACGGCGGTCTGCACGGTGAAGGTAACGCCCGTCGCGCAGAAGATTGCCTTCGAAAAGAGCAGCTATGTGCTTTCGAAGGGCATGACGCTTGCGCCGAAGCTCGTGTTTGAGCCGGAAAATGCCACCGGCTTTGCGCGGTTCGCAATTGTGGATGAAAGCGCGGAGGGCATTGCGACGATTGACGAGTGCACGGGCGAGGTGCGCGCGCTGGGCGAGGGCAGCATTCAGATTGACGCGACCGTTCAGACGGCCAATGGGCAGGCTTTGACGGCAAAGGCCTACGTGCAGGTGAAGCCGGAACTTGCGGAGATTCAGCTTTCCGGAAACGAGCGGCTGAATGCGGCGGACGAAATGAAGGTGGGGCTCGGCGAGATCTACGCGCTTTCTCCGGTTGCCTGCGATGCGAACGGAGAGGAAAATCCCGACGCTGAAATTGCGCTTTCCACGAGCAACAGCAGGATCGCGGCTGTAAATGGTCATCGGATCAAGGGTGTAAAGACCGGAACGGCGACGATCACGCTCAGCGTGGCGGGTGTGTCGAGGAAGATAAGGGTTACCGTCGTGAAAGCGCCGACGAGCGTGAAGCTGAATCGGACGAGCCTGACGGTTTCCGCGGGCGAGACGGTGGAATTGCTGGCGACGCTTCCGAACGCGGTTGGCACGGTCGCGTGGAAAACAGGCGATACGGACGTCGCGGCAATCGAAAAGACGGAAGTTGTGAACGGGAACACGACGAAGGTTTTGCTGCGCACGGCAAAAGCCGGAACGGTGACGATCACAGCGACTTCCTATGATGGAAAGAAAAAGGCTACCTGCAAGCTGCGCGTGACGGAAGCGCCGACGGGGCTTGTGTTTGCGGAGGAAAGCTATTCGGTGTCCGAGGGCGCGACCGTACAGATGTCGGTTGCGGTGCTCCCTGCGGGCGGAAACTATACTGTCCGCTATGAGGTTGAGGACGAGACGGTTGCGAGCGTGGGCGATGCGGGCAGGCTGACCGCAAAGCGCGAGGGTACAACCTTCGTGACCGCGAAGGTCGTCGACTACAGAACGGGCACGATTCTTGCGGCGAAAGCGCAGGTTCTCGTAACGCCCGGGTTCGAAAAGCTGGAAATCCAAAGCGATCGAATGGCGGACGGCGTGCTTCGCATTGGCCTGAGAGAGGTCGTAACGCTGGATTGCGACGTGTTTGACCGCACGGGCGCGAAGCGCGAGGATGCGCGGCTTCATCTTACAGCCGGAAACGCCAAGGTTGCGGCGGTATCCGGCATGCGCGTAAAGGGCGTTAAGACCGGAAAAACGAAGGTTGCGGTTCTGACGGAAAACGGCGTGACGCGGGAAATCGATGTGGAGGTTGTAGCCGCGCCGACGGCGGTGAAGCTGAATAAGGGCAGCGCGAAGCTGAGCGTCGGCGAAACGCTGCAGCTTGAGGCGAAGCTTACGAAGGGCGTTGGCTCGGTCAGTTGGAGTACGAGCAATGCGAAGGTTGCTTTGGTGACGAACGGTCTTGTGACGGCCAAGAGCACCGGAACGGCTACCATTCGCGTGCGCACATACAACGGAAAAACGGCGGCGTGCAAGGTGACGGTGCTGGACGCGCCGACGGGACTCGTGTTCGATAAGGCGGTATACGAGTTGCTGGAAGGTCGGACCGTGCGGGTGAAGGGCGTTTTCCTGCCCACGGGCAGCTATGGAAACGTTGCATTCGAAATCGTCGGAAGCGACATTGCCACGGTGGATGAGCGCGGCGTTGTGGAAGCGCTGCGCGCGGGCGAAGCCATGATCAGGGCGACGACTCGGAACTATGAAGAAGGCCGGGACGTCGTCGCCGAAAGCCGCCTTGTTATTCGCACCGCGCCGGTGAGAATTTTGATCGGCAATGCGGTTGCGCAGATCGGAAAGGGCGAGGTTGTGCAGCTGGACGTGCACGCATACGACGGCTACGGGGAGGACATCACCGAAAGCACGACGTTTACGGTGAAAACGAGCAAAAAGACCATCGTTGCCGTGCAGCAGGACGAAACCGGCATCTGTGTGAAGGGCACGGGCACCGGCAAGGCGACAATCACCATTCAGGCGAAAAACGGCGCGAAGGCGACGTTGACGATCAATGCGAAGAAAGCGCCGGGCAAGTTGGCGTTCGACGCGAAAAAACAGAAGAACGCGCTTGCCTTCGGAGAGTCCATAAGCCTTGCGGTGAAGGACAGTGCTGGCGGCGGGTGCAGCGGTTATACCTTCGAGTGTGAACCTGCCGGGATTGTGCAGATCGATGAAAAGGGTCTTGTGACGGCGCTCCATGCGGGTATGGTCACGGTAAAGGCGAGCGCGTACAACGGAAAGAGCTGCGAATGCGTTCTTACGGTGCATGAGGCGTTGCAGTCGCTTGCGTTTGCGCAGGACAGCCTGACGGTCGGCGAGCAGCGGCAGCAGAAGCCGGAGCTGGTTGTGACGCCCGCGAACGGATACGACTATGAAATCAGGTATACGCTTGAGGACATGCGAAATCCCGACGGCAGTCCGGCGGAAAAGGCGATTGCTGCGGTGGGCGAGGACGGCACCGTGAAGGGTCTGTACGCCGGAAGCGCTACGCTGCGGGCAAGCTACACGGCTGGCGATATAAAAAAGGAAGCGACGGTTGCGATTGTCGTCGAGCGCGCCGTGTGCAGGATTGAGTTTCCGAAGGATCAGATCACCAGTCTGGGTCAGGGCAGCGAGTGCGCACTGAGTCCGATTGGCTATGACGCGCGCGGAGAAAAGCTTGAGGACGGCTTTGCCTGCCGGCTGACTTCTTCTTCGACAAAGTGTATTTCCGTGACGGATGATCAGACGCTCCGCGCGGTGAAGACGGGACGGGCGAAGATTACCTGCGTCAGCGCGGACAATGAAAAGGTAAAGAAGGCCATCTGGCTCACGGTCGTGAAAGCGCCGACGAAGGTCGTCGTGAAGGAAAGCGTGGACATGCCTGTGGGCGCGACGCTGCGGCTTATCGCGACGGTGACGCCGAAGGTGCTGGACGGCGTGCGCTTTGAAAGCGAAAACGAAGAAATCGCGAAGGTGGACGCGCAGACGGGCTGGATTACGGCGGTATCCGTCGGCGAGACGAGGGTTGTCGCCACGACCTACAACGGCAAGACGGACGCATGCCGCGTGGTCATTCATCCGCTGATTGAAAAGGTTTCGTTCGAACGAGAGACGTATATCCTTGGAAAGGGATCGACGTTTACTCCTGCGTATTCGTTCGCACCTGAAGATGCGCTTGGAACGCTCGCGTTTGTTTCGGACGACGCGGCGATTGCCGCGGTGGATGAAAAGACGGGACTCGTGACCGGCGTCAGCGTCGGTGAAACGACCCTTCGCGTGCGCACGACGGAGAACAAAGCCGAGGTCGGCACGGTGCGCGTGGTCGTGAAGGAAGCGCCGAAAACGGTGGAAATTGAGGCGCTGCGGCCCATTGGCGTTGGAGAAACCGCAAAGCTGAATGTCAAAGCGGCAGACGAGACGGACGCGGAGATTCTGGCGACGTTCTCGTATAAGTCTTCGAATACGAAAATTGCAAAGGTAAGCGCAAAGGGCGAGGTAAAGGGAATCGCCAGAGGAACGGCGAAGATTACCGTTACGGCGGTTGGCAGCGCGTCGCAGACGCTCACCGTGACCGTGGGCGCATCGCCTGTGAAGGTGGCGCTGAATCGAACGCAAATGAAGCTGCAGGTCGGCGAAACGGCGCAGCTCGAAGCGAAGCTGCCCTCCGGTCAGGCCGGAAATATCGCATTTGCCAGCGGCAACAAGGCTGTGGCGACGGTTGACGCGGATACCGGCCTCATTACGGGTGTCGGCGCGGGCGCTGTGACGATCACCGCGAAAACCTATAATGGCAAGACGGCCAAATGCACGGTAACGGTGGCGGAAGCGCCGGAAAGCATTGCCTTTGGCGCGACGGTGTACAGCGTTGGGGAAGGAAAGACGCTGAAGCCGGAGCTGATTATGGAACCGGCGGACAGCTATGGTACCCCGGTCTACGAGATTGCATGCGACGATCCCGACTATGAGATTGCGTCGGCGGATGCAAGCGGTGCGGTGACCGGACAATTCTCCGGCAGCGCGACGCTGACCGCGAGGGTGAAGCGTTACGACACCGGCGATGAGCTGACGGCAAGCTGCGAGATTCTGGTGCTTCCGGCGCCGAGGCGAATTGAGCTGGAAAGCGGCACCGTCTCCGTTGGCGTAAAGGAGAGCGTGACCATCGAGCCGGTCGCGTACGACGCGCGCGGCAATCGCGTGGAAACGGAATTTACGCTGAAAAGCGCGAAAACGGCCTATGTAACGGTTTCCGGGCTGAAGGTGACGGGCAAGAAGGCTGGCAGCTCCGCAGTTACGGTGACGGCGGCCAACGGCTTCGCGACGAAGCTGACGGTGAAGGTGCTGGCAGCGCCGGGCAGCGTGGGCATCAGCCGCAAGCAGGCGACGATCTCCGAATGCGAGAAGCTGAGACTTGCGGCGGCGCTGCCGAAAGGAACGGCGGGACGCATAACCTGGAGCAGCAGCAACGAAGCGCTCGCAACGGTAGAGGACGGTCTTGTTACGGTTTACAGAACGGGCACGGTGACGATTACGGCGAAAGCCTTCAACAACAAGAAGGCGGCGTGCGTCGTCACCATCAAGAGCGAGCCGACGGGAATCTGGTTCGATACCGCGGACGGCGCAGCGATCGGGGAGGGCTCGAAGTATACGAGAAAGGCCGTCATTCGCGAAGAAGAAGTCGGCCGGATTACGTACAGTTCCAGCAATCCCTATGTGGCCTATGTCAACGCTTCCACCGGAGAAGTGCTTGCGAGGCGGGAAGGCGAAACGGAAATCGTGGCTACGGTGATGAACCGGAAAACGGGCGAAGCGTTCACAGCTTCGTATTCGGTGAAGGTGACGCCGGCGCCCGTGAAGATTCGCGTTGATAACGCGCAGACGCGCGTCGGCGTGGGCGAGTCCATCAACCTTCGCGCGATAGCGATTGACGGCATGGGACGCGAGCTGCCGATTGAGCTGGCGTATACGTCGAGCAATAAGGCGTATATGACGGTAAGCGCGGACGGCACGGTGAAGGGAATCAAGAAAGGCAGCGTCACGATTGCGATTAAGGCCTATAATGGTCTGACTCGAACGGTTGCGCTCACGGTTGTGGACGCGCCGGCTTCCGTGCGGTTGAGCGCGCAGGAGATAAACGTTGTTAAGACGAACGCGGCTGGATATGAATGCAGGCTTCTTGCGTGGATCGGAACGGAAAGGGCGACGAATCTACGCTGGACGAGCAGCGACGAAACGGTTGTTACGGTGGAAAACGGCGTACTGACGGGCGTGAGACGCGGTACTGCGACGGTAACGGCGACGACCTACAACGGAAAGACCGCGAGCTGCATTGTACATGTGTACAATGAACCAACAGGTATCCGTCTGTCTTCGGATGAGCTGACGATCTACGAGGATATGACGGCGACGCTGAAGGTGATCTTCGCGGACGGCGAATGGAGCCCGGTGGAATTCATATCCGCAAACGAGGAAATTGCTGAGGTTACGTCTGAAGGCCGCGTTACCGGCATGCTGGCCGGAACGACGGAGATCCGCGTGAAGACGGTAAACGGCGTTTCCAACGTTTGTGCGCTGACGGTGAAGCGCTCGCCGGTGCGGATTACCTGCGATACGGCGGAAAACGGCTGCGTCGGTCTTCCGATCACCTGGGCGATAAAGAGTCTGGCGGAGGAGTATCAGTCGAACGAACATTTTACCTATAAGGTGTATGCCGACAACCGGCTTGTGGAAACGGTTGGGAGCACGACGGAACGCACACTGACATATACGCCGAAGATCGCGGGCGCGTATTCCATTGAAGTGGCTCTGGACGACTTTGACGTTTCGATCATTGGCGGCAAGGTGACGGTGGCGGCAAAGCTGATCATGGGCAGCTTCCATGGGGAAGAGATCGCCTGGCGTGTGCTGACCGTGAAGGATGGAAAGGCGCTGGTGCTTACCGAAAAGATTCTGACGGCGCGCGGATACTTTAATCCTTCGTGGATCAAGTACAAGTACGCGGGCTGGGACGGCTCGCACATCGGCTCCATCGGCTCGAATGTGATTTACAACACCGGGCGCAGATTCTATTGTTCGCCGAGCAGGATTCCGAAAAACCGGGCGCTGACGGAGTTCTGCACCGAGCAGTATTTAAATGAAACGTATCATGCGCGCTGGTGGTGCAATGGAACGTTCCTGAACGGTTCGTTTACGGCGGCGGAACGTACCCGCATTGCAGTCAACGGCAGCGACCGCATTTTCTTCCTCAGCGCCGCTGAGGTTCGCGAGTATTTGCCGGAAAATGCGGATCGCAAGGCAGTGCCGACTGCATACGCCATAAGTCAGAACAGCCGGATTAAGAACACAAAGTGCTGGTGGCTGCGCGACAGCGGAAAGTATACGGACAGCCCGAGGTATGTCGTCAACGCCATGCACGTGAGTGGAACGGGCGTCATTAGCACGGCCGGTTCGGATGTGGGTCATTCAGACGTTGGCTATCGTCCGGCCATGTGGATTACAATCGGGGGATGACGGATGGCTTCTGTCCCCATTCATGAGAATGGGGGCAGAAAGAAGCAAAACAAACGAAAAACGATACGGACAAATAGAAATATTTCTGAAACATCTTGCGGAAAGACGCAAGATGTGGTATCATTGTTATGAATAGGCAGAAATATGCTTTTCTGACAAAACGTCTTATATATGGAGGAAAGCGATGAAAAAGCGCGTATTCTCGTGGCTGATGATCCTGATGATGGTGATGACCATCGTTCCGGTGTATGGCGAGGGAGAGCCTGGCTCTGATCCCGCGCCGACGATTGTCGTGACGCCGGTTGCGGAATCGACGCCGGAACCGAAGAATGAGGTTAAGGACGATCCGAAGACTGAAGTCAAGGACGAACCGAAGACCGAGGCTGATGGCGAGCCGAAGACTGAAGTCAAGGACGAACCGAAGACCGAGGCTGAGGGCGAGCCGAAGACTGAAGTCAAGGACGAACCGAAGACGGAGGCTGAGGGCGAGCCGAAGACTGAAGTCAAGGATGAACCGAAGACCGAGGTTGAGGAAGAGCCGAAGGCGCAAGCTACAGACGATCCAAAAACGGCGACAGCGGGCGAGCCGGAAGCGGAGCCGAAGGGCGACGATACGGAAGAGCCGCAGGCGACGCCTGTGGAGCCGGAGAAGCCGTCCATCGACTACGATAAGACGGTCGCGGAGAACGAGCATTTCGACAGGGGTTATGTGAAGCTGACGGGCACCGCGAAGGTATACGAGCGCGCGGATGCGGCGGAAGCGTATGGCGAGATTTCCCGGGGCGTTCTGTATGCAATTCGGCGCGTGAACGTCGGCAGAAGCAACGAGCGCATGGAGGTCGCGTTTGCGACGGAGAACGGCGTGAAGACGGCGTTCGTCTCGGCGAAGGCTGGCAAGCCGATGACCGACGACGCGATCGATTCGTTCCTCAAAAAGATGGAGAACGTTTCTGCGCCGCATACCTATGTTGACAAGAGCAGTCGCAAGTTTGAAGTTGAAATTCTGACGCTTACGGTGTATGCGGCTGAAGAAGAAGAGAACGCGTCCGATGCGGCGACGCCTGAAGCCACGCCGGTTGAACCGAAACCGGCTGCGACGCCCGCGGAAGCTGCGCCGGTTGAGGTGAAGCCGGCTGCGACGCCTGCGGAGGCTGCGCCGGATGAGGTAAAGCCGGTTGCGACGCCTGCGGAGGCTGCGCCGGTTGAGGTAAAGCCGGTGGCGACGCCTGCGGAGGCTGCGCCGGTTGAGGTAAAGCCGGTGGCGACGCCTGCGGAAGCTACGCCGATTGAGACGAAGCCCGAAGCGACGCCCGCGGAAGCGGCGAACGATCAGATTGACGAAACGCGTTCCGAAGCGTCGGATGAAGATACGCGTGCGGCGAAAATTGAGCTGACCGCGGCGAGAACCGAAATCGGCGTTGGCGAGAAGATTCTGCTGACGGCGGTTGTGACGGACGCCGAGGGCACGGTGCTCGAAAATGCGACGGTTACCTATGCCAGCGGCAACGCGAAGGTCGCGGCTGTATCGACGAAGGGCGAAGTCAGCGCGTTGGCGGTCGGCGAAGCGACCATTACGGCGAGCGTTGGCAGCGTGAAGGCCAGCGTTGCGTTCACGGTGAAGGCCGCGCCTGAATCGCTGACCCTTGTGCCGGATAGCGTCATGCTCGGAGAAGGCGACACGTTTGAACTGAGCTGCACGCTGAGCGCGAACAGCGCCGGTGCGATCGTCGAATGGGTGAGCAGCGCTGAAACGATCGTGTCGGTTGAAAACGGCGTGCTGACTGCGAAACATGCGGGCACGGCGGTTATCCGCGCGACGCTGTATAACGGGGTGGAGGGCTTCTGTGCCGTGACGGTCATGGCGGAGCCGAACGACATCTCGCTCAACCCGGCCAGCATGCTCCTGAAGGAAGGCGAAACGGCCGAACTGAAGGCCACGTTTACCGGCGACGTGTATGGCAAGGTGGAATTCTACGTTCCCGAATCGAATGACGTAGTCGAGCTGGTCGCCAAGGGCGGCAACGTGGTTGAGGTGCGTGCGAAGCGCTCCGGCAAGATGATCGTTTCGGCGAAGGTTGTAAACCACACGACGGGGGAAATCTATACCGACGAGTGCGAGGTTACGGTTCAGGAGGCCGCCTCGCAGATTGAGCGCGCCGTGGAACGCACGGAGCTGGGCGTTGGCGAAATTCTGAAGCTGGAACCGGTTGTGAAGACCGGACGCGGAAACGTGCTTTCCGAAACCGTGAAGGTGACGACCAGCAACAAGAAGATCGTGGCCGTGAACGGCACGCAGATCAAGGGCGTGAAAACCGGCACGGCGGACATTACGCTGACGACGGAAAGCGGATATAAAGAAACGATTCGCTACAAGGTGTTTAAGGCGCCGACTAAGGTGACGCTGAGCCAGACCAAGGCTGCGATGGCCGAGGGCGACGAGCTGCACCTGTCCGCCAAGCTGCCCTCCGATATGCGCGGCGCGATTACGTGGACGTGCTCGCCTGAGGACTCGATGACGATTTCGCAGGATGGAACCGGCGAAGCGACGTTCGTTGCGCAGGATAAGGGCACGGTGAAGCTCACCGCGAAGACGTACAACGGAAAGAAAGCGACATGCACCGTTACCGTTACCGCGAAGGCGACGGGTATCTTCTTTGAAAACGAAGAATATTCCGTTCCTGAAAAGCGAACGGTTCAGCCGACGCTGAAGTATCTGCCCGAGGGCGCGACCGGCAAGGCGACGTATGCCATCGTGGAAGAGGAGCCGGCGGGCGAGAGCCCGGTTGCGGAAATCAATGCGGAAACCGGCGTGGTTACCGCGCTGCATGAGGGACGCGTGAAGATTCAGGCGACGGTCGGCGAGCTGACCGCTGCGGCGTGGGTTTGCGTGACGCCCGCGATTTCGGAGATCAGGCTGCCTGCGGGTGTGCGTCTGACGATTGGTCTGGGCGAGGTGTATGATCTGAAGCCCGTCGCCATCGACCGCACGGGCGCGGAGCGCTCGGATGTAAGCGTTAAGCTCGCGACGAGCAATAAGAAGTACGTGGCCGTGAACGGCACGCAGGTCAAGGGCGTGAAGGTCGGCTCAGCCACCATCACCATTACGGAAGGCGACTGCGAGCCGCTGAAGGTGAAGATTACCGTCGCGAAAGCGCCCACGAAGGTGACGCTGAGCCAAACGGCCGCGACCGTCTCCGAAGGCGAAACGCTGAAGCTGACGGCGGCGCTGCCGGGCTCCGCAGGCACGGTTCGTTGGGCTGTTGAGGACGCGAAGGTTCTGTCCATCGAATCGATGAGTGACGATACGTTCACCGTTGAGATTCGCACGCTTGCCAAGGGCAAGACGCGCGTGAAGGCGACTTCCTACGACGGCAAGAAGAGCGCGCTTTGCACCATCACCGTGGCGGATGCGCCCGAGGGAATCGTGTTCGGCGCGGCGAAATACGAAATCGCGCAGGGTCTGACGCGCAAGCCGGAAACGGTTATGCTTCCGGCGACCGCGAAGGCTGCTGTTCAGTATGAATTGGAAGACGCGGCCATTGCGTCCGTCGACGCGAACGGCAATGTGACGGCGCTTTCGCAGGGCGCGACGAAGCTGAAGGCGACGGTTGTAAGCTACAAGAACGGCACGCCCATGGCGATTTCTGCGGAAACGGAAATCGTCGTCACGCCGCCTTACACCGAGGTGAAGGTGGTACATGAGCGTCTGATTGCAGTCGAGGGCGGCTATGAGCTGCACATTGGCCTGAATGAAACCGTGACGCTGGGCGCCGAGGTGCGCGACGAGCTGTCTGCGCTGCGGACGGAAGCCGCGGTTACCTTTGCAACGAAGAACAAGAAGATTGCGGCGATCAGCGGCGCGAAGCTCAAGGGCGTGAAGGTTGGCCGCACGATTCTGAAGGCGACGACCGAAAATGGCGTTGAAAACGCAGAGACCATTACTGTTGTGGTCGAAAAGGCTCCGACGGCTGTGGCGCTCGACAAGAAGACGGCCAAGCTGGGCCTCGGCGAGCAGCTGACGCTTACCGCCAAGATTACCGGCGTGAATGGCTCGCTTACGTGGAAGACCAGCAATGCCAACGTTGCGACGGTGGAGGACGGCGTGGTTACCGCCAAGGCCGTCGGCACCGCGACGATCACAGTTTCTACCTATAATAAGAAGACGGCGACCTGCAAGCTGACGGTGTCCAAGCTGCCCGAGGGAATCAAGCTGAACGAAACGCAGTACACGCTGTACGAATTCCAGACGCTGACCGCGAAGGGCACGTTTGAACCCGCGAACAGCTATGGCACGGTGAAGTTTGAAATCGATGACCCCAGTGTGGCGATTGTCGACGAGAACGGCCAGATTACCGGCCTTGCCGCCGGAACCACGAAGCTGCACGCGAGCGTGAACGGCGTTTCCGCTGAGGCGGAAATCATCGTGAAGCCCGCCGCCGTGCGGATTGACGTTCTCAATGCGGTTGAGAAGCTGGGCGTGGGCGAGAAGGTTACGCTTGAGCTGCAGGCGTTCGACGCGAAGGGCAACGACATCACCGCCGACACGGTGTTTGAAGTCAAGTCCGCGAACGCGAAGATTGCAAGCGTGACGAAGAGCGACACGGGTATCGTCGTGAAGGGCGTAAAGGTCGGAAAGACCACGGTTACGATTCAGGCGAAGAACGGCGCGAAGATGGGGCTGGCGGTTACCGTTCAGAAGGCGCCGACGGCCGTGAAGATCGCGCCTGAAAGCGCGAAGCTCGCCATTGGCGAAACCGTACAGCTGACCGGCGTGACCAAGAGCGGCGAAACGACGCTGTTCACGTGGAAGTCCTCCGCAGAAAACGTCGCGACGGTTGATGAAAACGGCCGGGTGACCGCGCTCGCGGAAGGCGAAACCGTGATTACGGCTGCGGCGTTCAACGGAAAATCCGCAACGTGCACGATTACGGTATGCAAGATGCCGGAGAGTCTGGCGTTCGCGTCGGAGACCTACACGGTGCCCGAGAAGCATGTGGTTTCTACGGCGCTGACGTTCGCTCCGGAGGGAGCGTACGCGTCTCAGGTTGTCTACGTGATTGACGAAAGCGACGCGGAGACGGCTGAAGTGGACGAAAACGGCGTAGTCAAGGGTCTGCGCGCCGGAGAAGCGACGCTGCGCGTCTGGTATGGCCAGATGTCCGCAGAAACGAAGATCGTCGTGACTCCGTATATTGACCAGATCGTCCTTGGCGGCGGTTCGGATGAATATCGCACCTCGATCGGCGTGGGCGAGGTCTATGACCTTGCACCCGTGGCGCTGAGCGTGGGCGGCGAAGAGCTGGATGAGGAAGCGTTCACGCTTTCGACCAGCAACAAGAGATATGCGACCGTGAACGGCACGCAGATCAAGGGTGTTCGCACGGGCTCCGCGAAGATCACCATTACCAGCGTGACGGACAAGACGATCAAAAAGACCGTCACCATCACCGTCAAGAAAGCGCCCACCCGTGTGACGATTACGCCCGCGCAGGTGACTGTGAGCGAGAACGCGACGTTCGAGCTGAAGGGCACGACGCCCGGCACGGTCGGCGCGGTGACGCTGACGATCACCAAGGGCGAGGGCAGCGTCATTGAACAGCTGGAGAACGGCGCCTTCCGCGCCATCGGCATCGGCGAGGCAGAGGTCGTCGCGACGGCCTACAATAACAAGACCAGCAAGCCGTGCGTGGTAACGGTGCGTCCCAACGCGAACGGCATTGAGCTGGAAAACGCGGAGTATCGCCTGAGCAAGGGCGCGAAGCTGACGCTCGCATATCATCTGTCTCCGGAAAACGCGTTCGGCGAAGTGGCGTTTGAAGCCGTGAACGGCGACATCGCCAGCGTTGACGCGAAGACGGGCGTCGTCACCGGCGCTGCGGTTGGCAAGGCGGAGATTCGCGCGAAGGTATACAACTACGTCGAGGAGAAGTGGTACGAGGCGACGGCGGTCGTCGACGTTACCGAGCCCCCGGCGAAGGTCGTCATCACCGAGAGCCGCAGAGTTGTCGGCGTGGGCGAGAAGCTGCAGCTGAACGCCATTGCGACGGACGGCGAGGACGGCGAAATCCTTGCGGCGATGACGTATAAGTCCAAGAATTCTAAGATTGCCAAGGTCAGCGCGGACGGCACCGTGCAGGGCGTGAAGAAGGGCAAGACGACGATCACCGTCACCACCACGGGCGGCGCGGCGGAAACCGTGACCATCACCGTTGTGGCCGCGCCCACGAAGGTCACCCTCAAGCCGTCCTCTGCGAAGCTGTCCATCGGCGAGCAGAAGACGCTGGAAGCGGCGATTCCTTCCGGACAGAGCGGCACCGTGACGTTCACGGTGAAGCCCGAGGGTATCGTGGAGGTAGACGCAAACGGCGTTGTGACGGCCAGGGCGGTCGGCACGGCGACGATTACCGCGGCGACCCATAACGGCAAGAAGGCGACCTGCGTCGTGACGGTCACGGAAGCGCCGGAGGAGATTCGCTTCTCCCAGAGCGTTTACACCGTGAAGGAAGGCGAAGTGCTGAAGCTCGCGCCCGAAATGCTCCCGGCGGGAACCTATGGAACGCCCGCATTCGAGCTTTCCTATGAAGACGACGAGTTCGAGCTTGCCACGATCGATGAAAACGGAAGCCTGAAGGGCCAGTATTCCGGCAGCGTGACCGTGAAGGCCACGGTGAAGAACTACAACGGCGGCGCGGACGCGACGGCAATCTGCGAGGTGCTGGTCGTTCCGGCACCGAGAACCATCGAGCTGCGCGAAACGCGCACGTCGATCGGCGTAAAGGAAATCATGGATCTTGAGCCGGTGGCGTTTGACGCGCGCGGGAACGAAGTTGAAGCTGCGTTTACGCTGAAGAGCAGCAAAACCGCCTATGTGCAGGTGAACGGCACGAGCGTGAAGGGCGTGAAGGCTGGAAGCGCGAGCGTAACGATCACGGCGGACAACGGGATCAAGAAGAGTGTAAAGATCAAGGTTGTAAAGGCACCGGCGAAGGTGGGCATCAGCCGCGCGAGCGCGACCATCTCCGAGATGGATACGCTGCGTCTGGCCGCGGCGGTGCCGACGGGCACGCAGGGCAAGATCACCTGGTCGAGCAGCCATCCCGAGGTTGCCACGGTGGACGAAACCGGCTTCGTGACGGCAGTCGCCCCCGGCAAGACGGAGATTATCGCCAAGGCGTATAACGGCAAGCAGGCATCCTGCGCGCTGACGGTCATGAACGAGCCGACAGGCGTTGCCTTCGGCGAGTCGAAGACCGAGCAGATTGGCGAGGGCGCGAAGCTCAAGAAGAAGGCGGAGCTGCCGGAGGACTGCTTCGGCAAGATCACCTACAGCTCGTACAATCCCTACGTCGCGATCGTGAACGCCACGACGGGCGAGGTGATTGCCAAGCGCGCCGGAACCACGCGGATTGCCGCGACAACGATCAACCGCAAGACCGGCGAGGTGTTCACCGATACGTATGAACTGGAAGTGACTCCGGCCCCCGTGCAGGTGGTCATCCGCCAGACGCGCGCGAAGGTTGGCGTAGGCGAAACGATGAACCTGCTCGCCGAAGCCATTGACGGGAGCGGCGAAGCGGTCAGCGCGGGCTTTACGTACAAGACCAGCAACAAGGCCTATGTCACCGTGGACGCGAACGGCAACGTGAAGGGCGTAAAGAAGGGCAGCGCGACGATTACGGCCACGGCGTACAACGGCAAGTCGGCGTCCGTCAAGATTACCGTAGTCGCGGCTCCGACGGCTGTCAAGCTGAATCTCAGCGAGGTGGACGTCGTGCTGACCGACGACCTCACGCAGCAGGTGCAGCTGCGCGCAGCCGTGAACACCGGCGCTTCCGGCTTCACGTGGGAAAGCAGCGCTCCTGAAATCGTAACCGTGGACGCGGACGGCCGTTTGACCGGCAAAGCGCTGGGCGACGCCGTGATTACAGTGTACACCTTTAATAGGAAGACGGCGAAGTGCATGGCGCACGTGAAGGCCGCGCCGGAAAGCGTGACGCTGGATTCCGAAGCCGTGACGATCGTCGAGAAGCTGAGCACGGTGCTTACCGCGACGCTGAACGAAGGTGCGGCGGGATCTGTCAGCTTCGAAGCCGAGGATCCGACGGTTGTCACACTGACGCAGCAGGGCTACAAGGTTCAGGTGAAGGGTCTGAAGCCCGGCGAAACGGTTGTGACCGTGAAGACCTTCAACGGCAAAACAGCGCAGTGCACCGTTACGGTGAAGCCGGAACCGGAAAGCATCATGCTTTCGAAGGCGAGCGTGACCATCAGCGTCGGTCAGAAGTATGACATGAAGCAGCTGGTCACTCTGCTGCCGGACGACTGCATGACGACGTACACCTTCGCGACCCGTTCCTCGACCATTGCGAAGATCGACGCGAACGGCATTGTGACCGGTGTGAAGATCGGCAGCACCGAGGTGAAGATCACCACCCACAACGGCAAGTCCGCGATTCTGGCCGTGAAGGTAATGGCCGCGCCGAAGAGCGTGACGCTGACGGTGCCGAACAAGGTGCTGTATCTGAACGAGGAAACCACCGGTACCGTGAAGCTCACCGCGAACAGCTGGGCGACGTGGACGGTGACGAGCGATCGTCCGGAGGTTGTTTCGGTCGTCGACGTGAATGACGTTGGTCAGGTTACGCTGAAGGCCGGCGGCGACGCGAGCGCGATCGGCAAGGCGACCATTACCGTGGAAACGGACAATGACCTGAAATCCTCCGTCACCATTGAAGTGCGACAGCACGTGGAAAGCATTGAGCTCGACAGGCACGAGCTGAGCCTTACGCATTACGACGAAGCGCAGCTGAACGCGACCGTGCTTCCGGAAACGGCGTATGACAAGGACGTTCTGTGGACGAGCAGCGACCCGACGCTGGTAACGGTATCGCAGACCGGCACGCTTCAGGCCGTTGGCTATCGCGTATCCGGCGAGAACACCGTGACGATCACGGCGAAAACCAGCGACGGAGATTTTGAAGATACCTGCGTGGTGACCGTGCTTCCCAAGCGCGTGGAGACGATTACGCTTGCGGAAACGGAAATCGAGCTGGAAAAGAACCGCACGAAGACACTGACGGCGACGATCAGTCCGGCGAATGCCGATGATCGGCGCATTGTATGGGACAGCACGGATAAGTCCGTTGCCACGGTTGATGAAAACGGCGTGGTTACGGCCGTGAGCAATACCGGCACCGCGACGATCACCGCAACGACGGTGGACGGCAACAAGGTTGCCGAGTGCAAGGTGACGGCGACGAAGGTTCGAATCGTCAGCGTGTCCATCGATCCGGCGAGCCTTGAGATTCTGCAATACAGAGAGGATCAACTTATCGCGAAGCTGGAACCCGCGGACGCGGATTACGAATCCATCGACTGGACCAGCCTGCGCGAAGAAGTGCTCTCCGTAACCGCGAACGAGGATGCGCGTACGGCGACGATCAAAGGTCTTGAAGTAGACGACGCGATCGTGAAGGTAGTCGTGACGGATTCCTTTGGCAAGCAGGTAGACGCGGAGTGCACCGTCACCGTGCAGCCCGTCCCCGTAACAGGCGTGAAGCTGGACAAGGAAACGCTGAACATGCGCACGTCTGCGGAAACGTCGCTCATCGAAACGGTGCTGCCCGCGGACGCGCACGATCAGACGGTTGCGTGGGAAAGCAGCGATGAGGAAATCGTGAAGGTTGTCAATGGCGTGCTTACCGCCGGTACGAAGGCGGGAACGGCGAAGATCACCGTCATCACGAACGACGGCGGCTTCAAGGCCGAATGCCAGGTAACCGTGTATGAGCCGCTGACCGTAACGGTGAAGGCGAACCACGAGAAGAACAGCACGGGCAACGCCATCGTCTGGACGGTGGAAACGAAGAACCTGATTGGCGAGGTTCGCTATGACGCAGTAACGCTTACGAAGGACGGAACGTCCATGGATGTTTCCCGCGACGGCAGCGTCGTGACGCTTGAAAACGCGGCGGCCGGTACGTATGAGCTCAGGGTTCAGGTTTCCGATCTGGGCAGCGAGGGCGATACGGCGGAGCATTCCTCCACGGTAATCGTGACCGACAGCATCGAATTCCAGACCGACAGCGCCAAGTTCACATATGTGATCATGGAAGGCGCGTTCGCGGATGGAACCGACGGCGCGGCGATCAAGCTGGCCGACACGAGCGTGAGCCTCTCCGAGCTGACGGTGCCGAAGACGGTGAACGGCGTGGCGGTATACCGCATAGATACGGAAGCCTTCATGGGCATGAGTAGCCTGACGAGCGTAAGCCTGCCGGATACGGTAGTCGTAATCGGCGCGCGCGCGTTCAAGAACTGCACCAAGCTGACGAAGATCACGTCCTACTGATCGAAACCGGGTGAGGAGCTGCCGGGCAAGCGTCCGGCGGCTCCTCTGTTTATGGTGCGCACAATTGGCGAGGGGATGCGGATATGAAGGTTGTGAACACGGCGGAGAATATGCTGGAGGCGTTCGAAGAGGGTCGGTTCCATATGAAAAAATGGGAGGCATATATCGACGCTTCCGCGTCCGGGATACGGGAAAAGTGCGTCAATGATATGAAGGAATGCGTTTCGGCAGGCTTTTCATGGGAGAAAGAGTATCTTCCGGTGCTGAATGCTGTTTTGCGGAACGGGGAGAAGCGAAGGGAAGCCATTGAATCGTTTCGCGCGATTACGTGGTGTCTTAATGACAAGGTGCTTGAGCGATTCGGCAGGACGGTGGATGTGGACGTTGTGCTATACCTCGGTCTGTGCAATGGAGCCGGCTGGGTTACCGACGTGAACGGCAGACGGTCAATCCTCCTTGGAATTGAAAAAATCATTGAGCTTGACTGGTGCGGTCGGGACGCGATGACAGGACTGATTGTACACGAGCTGGGGCATGCGTATCACCTTCAATATGGAGCGGCGAACGAACGGCTTGAGGCGCTCCCGGATCCGTTTCTCTGGCGGTTGTTTGAGGAAGGTATTGCGATGGTTTTTGAACAGGAGGTCGTTGGCGATTCGGAGTACTTTCATCAGGATGCAGACGGCTGGAAAGCGTGGTGCGACGCGAACGCGGAGAAAATCAAGCGGTCATTCTATGGGGATCTGCCGGGGATGACGCGCGAGAATCAACGTTACTTCGGCGATTGGGTTCGCTTTGAAGGGCGCGGCGACACGGGCTATTATCTTGGAGCGCGCTTCGTTCGTTTTCTTTTGGATTCCGACGTTTTTGACACGGTCATTCGATATAAATTCGATGAGGTCAAGCGGGGCTTTGAGCGCTTCATGCAATAGAATGAAATCGCCGCCCATCTGACGATAAAGGCGGCGATTTGTATTTTAGGCGAGACTTACTTGATATGCCTGGGCGCTTCGTTTGTTTGCCGGTCGACCAGAATCCATTTATCGGTGCGGATACGCATGCGCATGACGACGGCGCGCAGCAGCCATTCAACCAGCTGTCCGACCCACACGCCGACGATGCCGAAGCCCAGCTGGATGCTGAACAGGTAGCCCAGCGCCAGTCGGCCGATGAACATGGTTGAGATCGAAATCACTGTGGTAAAGCGCGCGTCCCCGGCCGTGCGCGTAGCCGTGGGGATGACGTAGCCGTCCGGCCAGAGGAATGGCATGGGGAACGCGCCGATGGCGAGCGCCATCCACACGATGCGGGAAGCATCCGGCGAGGCGCTGTTAAGCCGGAGAAGCAGCGGCGTCATCGGGAAGAGAATGAGTACGGCGGCGGCCAGAATGTATCGTCCGAGGTAGACGAAATTCAGGCAGTAGCGGCGAGCCAGCTCGATTTCCTTCGCGCCCACGCACTGCCCGCACACGGTTCCGGTGATGGCCGTTACGGCGTAGGCAACCGCGTAATACAGGTTGAAGATCGAGGTTGCAATGCCCTGTGCGGCGAGCGCCGTGGTGGAAAGACGGGAAAGGTAAATCTGAACCAGCAGCATTCCGCCCTGAAACAGAATCTGTTCGATGGAGAAGGGAATGCCCAGCAGGGATATGTCGCGGGCAATCTGCTTGTCAAAGTGGAAGAAATAGCGAAAGCGCATGCCGACGCCGCTGTGCGGGCGCATCAGCCAGACGAGCGAGAAGGCGAAGCCGATCAGGCGCGCGGTGAGGTAGGAAAGCGCCGAGCCCGTGGCGCCCAGATGCATCAGGTTTATGTAAATAAAAGAAGCAATCAGGTGCACCGAGTTGATGATGATCGTCAGAATCAGGCTGCTGCGCGCGTCGCCAAGGCTTCGGAAGGCCTGAAAGACGACACAGAAGAAGGAATAGGGAATGAAGGAGTAGGCGTAGTAGTGCATGTACGAGATGCCTGCGTCGATGACGGTCTGATCGGCGTCCGGGTAGAAGAAGCGGATGATTGAGCCGCCGAACACGACCATCACCGCGGCAATGACTACGCCGCACAGAAGGCAGCTTGTGGCGGACTGACCGATGGCCCACCGCACGCGCTCCGAGTCGCCGCTGCCCTTGGCGCGGGCGATAACGATGGAGCCGCCCATGCTGATGGCGGAGAACAGTGCGTAGGACAGCGAGCCGATGACGCCAACCAGCGTGACGGCGGCAATCTGCTCTTCACCGGCAGACGAGACCATGGCGACCGACAGAATGCCGATGACGAAGATGAAAAGCTGGTCGAGCACCAGCGGCCAGAACATGCGAATCAGCGACTGCGCCGTGAAATGCTCGGATTCCAGACGGCTGTAAAGGCCGTTGCGCACGCGAGAAAGAAAGGCGTTCATGGCGATGACAGACCCTCCCTGTTTTCGATTGACTTCCATATATTATATGTGAAAAATGGAAAAATGTAAAGAGCGTGAAGATGGGAAAAGTGGCTCAGGCGAAAAAAAACCATCGACAGAATCCGTTATATTCCGTTAGTAATTGCTGCATAACGCATCCATGAGCTTGACACCCTAACAGGAGACGGGTATAATGCCTGTATACGTTGTTTTATTGGAGGAAATACGCTTGCAAGTCGAGAAAGAAAAGACCGTCAGTGAAAGCAGAATTCCCACCATAGCCCTTCGAGGGATGGTGATTTATCCGGGCACGGTGATGCACTTTGACGCCGGACGGGAGAAATCTGTCGCTGCGCTGAACGCGGCCATGAGCGCGGATAAGCGGCTGTTTGTCGTGTCGCAGCGGGACGGCATGAAGGAAGATCCGGAGCTTACGGATCTGTATCCGATGGGAACCATTGTAAAGGTGCGTCAGGTGGGTCAGATGCCGGACGGCGTGTTTCGTCTGCTTGTGGACGGGCTTTCCCGCGCGATCGTGGTGGGCGCCTATGAACTCGACGGCATGATTCAGGCCGAAATCTGCGAAGTTGCCAGGCAGCGGATGGAGCTTACCACCGAGGTGCGCGCGTGGACGCGCACGGCGCGGCGACTGTTTGACCGATACGCGGCGACGAAGGAGAACATCGGCACGGAGCTTCGGCAGGCTGTGAGCGGAGAACGCGACCCCGGCGCGCTGGCCGATCTGATCGCCGCGAATGTGCTGGACGATTTGGACGACCGCGAGGCCGTACTGGAATGCGTCGACCCGCAGCTGCGCATTCAGCTGATGTGCGATATTCTCACTCGCGAGCTTCAGGTCAGCAATATCGAGCAGGAGATTCAGCGCCGCGTGCACGAGCGGATCGATCACAACAACCGCGATTATTTCCTGCGCGAGCAGCTGCACGTGATAGAGGAAGAACTGGGCGAAAACGACGACGATATTGCCCAGTATGAATCCCGTCTGGCGGCTTCTGCGATCTCCGGCGAAGCGCGCGAGCGCACGGAGAAGGAGCTGAAGCGGCTGGCACGCACGCAGACCGGTTCGCCGGAGAGCACCGTGATGCAGAACTACGTCGAATGCATGCTCGACCTGCCGTGGGGCGTTTACGACGAGCATCCCGTGGACATTGCCGCGGCTCGAAACGTGCTGGAAAGCGACCATTACGGCCTTGAGGACGTGAAGAAGCGCATTCTGGAGTTCATTGCGGTGCGCGCGCTCAAGAAGGATTCCCATGGGCCGATTCTCTGCCTTGTGGGCGCGCCGGGCGTAGGAAAGACGAGCATCGCGAGGTCGATTGCGCGGGCGCTGAAGAAGAAATTCTGTCAGGTGTCGCTGGGCGGCGTGCACGATGAAGCCGAGCTTCGCGGACACCGGCGCACGTATGTCGCGGCCATGCCGGGGCGCATCATTTCGGCCATCAAGCAGTGCGGCTCGATGAACCCTGTGTTCCTGTTCGACGAGATCGATAAGATGGCGTCCGACATGCGCGGCGACCCGGCTTCGGCCATGCTGGAAGTGCTCGACCCGGAGCAGAATTCGCGGTTCCGCGATCACTTCCTGGAAGCGCCGTTCGATCTTTCGCATGTGTTCTTCATCGCGACGGCGAACGACGTGTCCTCGATTCCGAAGCCGCTGTACGACCGCATGGAGATTATCGAGGTACCCAGCTATACACAGGAGGAAAAGCTGCAAATTGCCCGCCTGCATCTGTGGAAAAAGCAGCTGACGGCCAACGGACTAAATGGCAAGAACCTGCGCATGTCGCAGAAGGCACTGGAAAAGATCATCGACGGCTATACGCGCGAGGCTGGCGTTCGCGCCCTGGAGCGCACGCTGGCCGCAATCTGCCGCAAGGCGGCCATGGAAATGCTGGATACCCCGGAAGCAGAGCGCAAGACCGTGACCGTGCGGCCGGAGGACGTGGAGCACTACCTTGGCGCGCCGCAGTTCAGCCATTCACAGACGGCGAAAGCCCCCGAAGCAGGCGTTGTGAACGGTCTGGCGTGGACGAGCGTGGGCGGCGAGGTGATGCCGATCGAGGTGGCCGTGCTGCCCGGAGACGGCAAGCTGGAACTGACGGGCTCGCTGGGCGACGTGATGAAGGAATCCGCGCATATCGCGTGGAGCTACGTGCGCGCGCACGCGGAAGACGCGGGTCTGACCGAGGAATATCGCAAGAAGCACGACATTCATGTGCACGTGCCGGAGGGAGCGACGCCGAAGGACGGCCCCTCGGCCGGCATTGCGCTGGCCTGCGCGATGTTCAGCGCCGTGACCGGGGAAAAGGCGCGGCAGGATATTGCCATGACGGGCGAGCTGTCGCTGCGCGGCAAGGCACTTCCCATCGGCGGCGTGAAGGAAAAGCTCCTTGCGGCGTATCGCGCCGGAATGAACACCGTGCTTCTGCCGGAGGAAAACCGGAAGGACCTTGAGAAGCTGCCCGAGAACGTGCGCAGCGCCATGCAGATTCAGACGATTTCGGACGCGTCGGAGGCGATTGCCACGGTCATGCCCGGGCGAAAGACGACGCATGTAAAGGCGGTTATATAAATTGAGAATCGTACGTTCGTGTTTTGTCACGTCATTGGAGCGTCTGGGAAACTTCCCCGGGCAAGGCATGCCGGAGATTGCCATGGCGGGACGCTCCAACGTGGGCAAATCCTCGCTGATCAATTCGCTGTGCATGAATTCGAAGCTCGCGCGCACGTCCTCCGAGCCCGGAAAGACGCGTCTGGTGAACATTTATCGCGTGAATGACGCGTTCATGCTTACCGACCTGCCTGGCTACGGCTTTGCGAAGGCGCCCGCGGCGGAGAAAAAACGCTGGGCAGGCATGATCGAAGGCTATCTGTCGGGCTCGGATTCGCTGAAGCACGTGTTTCTGCTGGTTGATATTCGCCATGAACCGACGGACGACGACGCAATGATGGCGGACTACCTGCGCCATTATCAGCTTCCCTTCAGCGTGATTGCGACCAAAGCGGATAAGCTGAGCAAGGCGGCGCGCGGGCGCGCGATGGCGCCCATCTGCCGAAAGCTGAACGTGCAGCCGTGGCAGATACTGGCCTACTCATCCGAAGACGGCACCGGACGCGAAGCGCTTCTGAAGAAGCTGGATGAGATTCTGAATCCGGTTGTTCCGGTGGAAACGGATTCGTTCGAGATTCCGGAGGGCATCACCTTTGAGGACGGCCCGACGCGCGAGGTAGAGGAATAAGAAGCAAAGACGCACCAAGCGACGGTGCGTCTTTTTGCTGGTCAAACGGGTGGAGGGAAGCCTGAATCCGATTTCTCCGGAGAAAATGGATTCATCTGATCGATCATCAAAGACGCACCATGCGGCGGTGCGTCTTTTGTTGTCAGCAGGGAAGATCAGCGCGCGGTCATGGCGAATTCCACCTCGCCGGAGGTGATTTCGGCGGAATACACCTCGACGGAGATCGTATCGCCGAGACGGAGAACACGGCGGGTATGGCGGCCGACCATCATCAGGCGCTCGTCGTCGAGCGAATAGAAATCGTCCATCAGCTGCGGCGGGATGCGCCCCTCCGCCGTATTCTTCAACAGCACAATGGCGCCGCGCCTGCTCAGGTGGGTGATGACGCCGGTGAAGGTTTCGCCGATGTGCTGGGACAGATAGGCGGCGCACATCAGGCGGTCGCCGTCACGTTCGCACATGGCGGCGCGTTCTTCGCAGTCGCTGGATTCGGCGGCGCGCTCCGCGACTCTTTCCGACCAACGAGCAGAGGATGCTTCGTCCAGCTTGCCTGAAGCCAGCAGCTTCAGCATGCGGTGCGCCAGCAGGTCAGGATAGCGCCGGATGGGGGAGGTGAAGTGGCAGTAGTCGCGGCTCGCCAGACCATAGTGCCCGAGCGGCTTTTCGCTGTAGCGCGCGCGGCTCATGGCGCGCAGAAGCGTGCGCGCGACGATAATGCCCTCCGGCCGATCGCGAAAGTCGTTCAGCACCTTCTGAAGCTTCTGCGGCGCGGGACGGCTTCCCAGATGCTCGGGATGACCGAGGTCGGCAAGGAAGGTTTCCAGCGCGGAGAGCTTTTCGGAGTCCGGCGATTCATGCACGCGGTAGGGGAAGGGCAGCGAGGCACGCTGGGCATGCGAGGCGACGGTTTCGTTGGCCAGCAGCATGAATTCCTCAATCAGCCTGTGCGCGTCGCCGCGGGTGCGCGCGCGAACGTCGGTGGGCATGCCGTCCGGGGCAAGATCGAACTCGGGCTCTTCCAGATCGAGCTCCAGCGCGCCGCGGGCGATGCGGATGGCGTTCAGTCGCTTGGCCAGCTCGTTCATCTGCCGAAGCGTTTCGTGCAGCTCCTCAGGCACGGAATTCTCCGCGCCGGCGAGCATGTCGTTCACGCCGTCATACGTCAGCCTTGCGCAGGAACGAATGACGGCGGGGAAGAGGTCGTAGTCGACGACCTTGCCGTTTTCCAGCGTCATCAGAAGCGAATAGGTAAGGCGATCCTCGTTCGGACGCAGCGAGCAAAGGCCGTTGCTCAGCGCTTCCGGCAGCATGGGAATCGTCATGCCGGGCAGGTAGACGCTGGTGCCGCGCGCACGCGCCGCCAGGTCGAGTGGAGAACCCTCGGTGACGTAGTGGGATACGTCGGCAATGTGCACGCCGAGCACGATGCGCCCATTACTCATGTCCAACGAAACGGCGTCGTCGAAATCCTTCGCGTCCGCGCCGTCGATGGTGAAAATCGTCATGCCGCGCAGATCGCGGCGGTTCGCGAGGTCGGCTTCCGCAGGCGAGGAAGAAAAGGCTTCGGCCTCGCGCAGCACGTCGTCGGGAAAGCTCTCTTCGATGGAATACTCCGCCAGGAGCGCCTTCAGCTGCGCGCCGATGTCCTGCGCGCAGCCCATGACCTGCTTCACGCGCACGCGCATATGCTGGGCGCGAAACGGCCATTTGCTGACCTCGAACACGCACAGGTCGCCCGCCCTTGCGCCCATCAGGTCGCCCTCAATTGCGACGCGGGGCGGCAGGCGGCGATCGGACAGCAGGGCAATCCGCTCCGGCTCGTGTACCTTATGCGGGCGCTTATGCCGCTGGCCGCGGCGCGGTTTGTAGGGCTCGAACGGCTCGATATACACGCTTCCGGTCACGAGCGGATGGGCACGCTTCACAACGTGAACCAGCGTGCCTCGCGGGCGTTCGCCCTCGGTGGGACGAACGAGAATCAGGTCGCCGTCCAGCGCGATTTCATCGGGCATATCCAGATACAGATCGCTCCCGCCATCCAGCGGGCGGGCAAACGCGGGCGCGCCGGGGATGGCGGCGGTGCGGCAGCGGATCAGGTGCATCATGCGGATGGGGGCGAATTTTCGGTTGCCCTTGCCCTTCGTCTCCACACAATAGCCGTCCTGCATAAGCGACTGAAGCGCGTTTGCGGCGTCCTCTGCGGAAAGCTGTGCTTGTCCGGCGATGTCTTCCAGCGTGGCCGGACGCTTCAACGCATTCAAAATTTCGTGAACCTGTTCAATCATGGAAATAGGAAACTCCTTTAATCGTCTTTTCGTTAGTGTGGTATGGGAGGAAAGACAGCATTCGCGGAAAAACCTGTGGCTCAGGTGAAGAACCAAACGTTCATCGAAACCGACCTTGCGGCAAAGAAATCCACAGAAAAAGCGGCATCCAGCGCGTGTGCTGCATGCCGCTTTTCTATGATTGCTTACTTCGTTTCGCCTTCGGCGGGGGTCGCGTCAGCCGGCGTGGCTTCGACGGCGGGCGTGATCACTTCAGGCTCGGTCGCTTCCGCGGGCGTCGCTTCGGCCGGAGTGGCTTCCGCAACCTCGTTCGCCGTGTAGGAAACGGTGATCGTCACGTTGTTGCCGGGCATCGTTTCGGGGATGTCCGCGCTCCAAGTAACGGTGTAGCCTTCAACCTCAGGAATCTCAAGGCCGGCCTTGATGGTCTCGGCATCGATGGCATCCTGATAGGTGTATTCGTGCTCGTAGATCGCCTTCGCGCTGTCGTCCACGCTCTCATCCTCGGAGGGAATAGGCTGCAGGTTGATGGTCAGGTTGTACTTGCCGATCTCATACACGACATGTGCTTCGATGGTCTTGCGTCCCATCTTCTCCGGCAGCGCAGGCTCCCAGTGGCCGACGTAGCCTTCCTTGGCGGGCGTCGGATAGGAAGCCTCGTTGATCTCAGCGTTGTAGCTAAGAGCTACGCGCTTTTCATCAACGTCTTTGATGCTCTCGTTCAGCTGCTCGTAGGTGACGGTGGGCTCTTCCTGCGTCAGACCATACTGATAGGCGAACTGAGCGTACTGAACCTGCGCCTCAAGCGTGGGGAAGTACTCGTTGCCGTCTTCGTCGTAGAAGAGGATCTGATAGGTGCGGGCGTTCAGCCAGGTAGCGAGGATTGCGATGACAACGAAGACCGCTGCGGTGATTTTCGTGATGGTGAGCAGCTTGCCTTCGGCGCTCTTGGACTTGTTTTTCCCAAGGAAGGTATCAGCGGCTCCGCTGATGGCGCCGAGTCCCTGCTTATTGCCTTCCTGCATCAGAACTGCGACAATCAGCACAAGGGAAACGAGAATCAGGACAATACTGATGATGACAGACATTGAGAACTCCTCCTCGAATTTGCGTTGCACGAATGAACCGTGCGGGCAAGACACAAAACACAATGTATTATATCATGACTTTGGCCCCATGGCAACTGTTTTTACGAAGAAATTTGAAAAAATAACGCATCAAATTGCGAAAAATAGTCGGGCCCGCCGCTTTACAAAGTCCGCGGGATGCGATAGAATAGTATTGACCGAAAATCAGTACGGAGGAGCACATCATATGACCGAAAAAATGATTCTGTCCGGTTTTGACTACGCGAAGGACGTATATGCCGAAAAGGGCATTGACGTGGAAAAGGCGATGGAGAAGACGGCGCAGTTCACCATCTCCATGCACTGCTGGCAGGGCGACGACGTTGTGGGCTGCGAGGGCGAAGGCGGCGGCGCGTCCGGCGGCATTCAGACCACCGGCAACTATCCGGGCAGCGCGCGCAACGGCGAAGAGCTGCGCAAGGATTTCCTGAAGGCCATTTCGATGATTCCCGGAAAGAAAAAGCTGAACCTGCACGCCAGCTACGCCGAGCTGCACGGCAAGAAGATCGACCGCGACGCGTACACCGCCGAGCAGTTCTCCGACTGGATGGACTTCGCCCGCGAAAACAAGCTGGCGCTGGACTTCAATCCTACTTATTTCTCTCATCCCTACGCGGCGGACGGCTTCACGCTGGCGTCCACCAACGAAACCCACAGAAAGTTCTGGATTGAGCACGGCAAGCGCTGCCGCGAAATCGGCGAAGCGTTCGGCAAGGCGCAGGGTCAGCCCTGCGTGATCAACCACTGGATGCCCGACGGCTACAAGGACACGCCCGCCGATACCAACGGCCCGCGCGCCCGCATGGTCGCCGCGCTGGACGAAATCTTCACGGCTACGAAGAACATCTCCGAAGCGCACGTGCTGGACGGTGTGGAGAGCAAGCTGTTCGGAATCGGTGTGGAGAGCTACACCGTCGGCTCCAACGAGCTGATGATGGGCTACGCGCTCACCCGCAACAAGATGCTCACGCTGGACACCGGCCACTTCCATCCCACCGAGCAGGTTTCCGATAAGATCAGCGCCGTGCTGCAGTTCCTGCCGAAGATTCTGTTGCATATCTCCCGCCCCGTGCGCTGGGACAGCGACCACGTGGTCGTCTGGGATACCGAAACCGCCCGTATCTTTAATGAGATCGTGGCCAACCATTATGAAGACCGCGTGTTCTGCGCGCTGGACTACTTCGACGCGTCCATCAACCGCGTGGCGGCATGGGTCATCGGCGTGCGCAACGCCCAGAAGGCCATTTTGCAGGCCTACCTCACGCCCAACGACGAGCTGCGCAGGCTCGAGGCGAACTTCGACTATACCGGCCGTCTGGCGGGTCAGGAGGAAGCCAAGAGCCGTCCGTTCGCGCCGGTGTGGGATATGTACTGCCTGAAGCAGGGCGTGCCGGTTGGCGAGGCATGGCTGGAGGAGGTTCGCAAATACGAAAGGGAAGTTCTTGTAAAGCGCGGCTGATCGCGCGGGCGGGCTTTCATAAACGCATGGAAAGTGTCCGAGGGGCGCAAACGCTCCCTGGACGCTTTCTTTCCATGCGGGCACGACTTGAGGCGGAGAAGTATTAATAATATATATCACCGTTTACGAAATGCGCACACATATTGCGCAGATATTGCATTTAAATCCAATTTTGCGGAAAAACTTGAAACCGTGGGGGAAATGCAATAGAATAAGGTATACGATATGGATTGAACAGGCTTCTGCCTTGAGGAGGAATACGGATGCAAAAGCGAGTGGGAATCCGCGCGTTTGCACTGGTGCTGATGATGCTTTTCATCGCCGGCTCGGCGTTGGCTGAGAACGGGGCCATCCGCACGTATCTTACGTTCCGCATCACCACGCGCACGCAGAGCGCGGTTGTGAATGTGGGAGAGGATCTGCAAATTGAGGTAGGCGTGAGCGGCGTGGAGCCGACCTCATGGCAGTGGTATTTCAAGGGAGAGCCGATCGAGCAGAACGGCGACCAGCGGATTTACAACCTGCTGAACGCGACCGAGGAGGACGCCGGCCTGTACTGCCTGAAGGCGTACAAGGACGATACGCTGGTCGTGTCGGTGGATGTGAACGTGCGCGTGATTGAGCCGGTGATCATGCCCGCGTCGGGCGACGGCTCGATGCCCGTCGCGTATGCGTTCGCGGCGCTGGCGATGGGAATGGCTGCGCTGGTGGTTCTGGGCTATAAGCGCCGCCACGCGTGAGCGTGTTTGAAAGGAAAACAAGTGGGTGATCCGCGAAGCGGCGGGTCACCTTTTTTGACGGGAGGATAGGACATTGGCAAAGCCCTTTGAGTTTGAGCTTCTGCATGTGTGCAGGCAGACCGGCGCGCGCCGCGGCCGTCTGCACACGCCGCACGGCGTGATCGAAACGCCGGTTTACATGCCTGTGGGCACGCAGGCGTCGGTAAAGACCGTGTCTCCGGAGGAACTGAAGGATCTGAACGCGCAGATTATTCTGTCCAACACGTACCATCTGCATCTGCGTCCCGGCGAGCAGCTGGTGGCGGACGCGGGCGGGCTGCACAAATTCATGAACTGGGATCGCCCGATCCTGACCGACAGCGGCGGGTTTCAGGTGTTTTCGCTCGCGTCGCTTCGCAAGCTGACGGAGGAGGGCGTTACCTTCCGCTCTCATCTGGACGGCAGCAGGCACTTCTTCTCGCCGGAGGTTTCCATCGGCATTCAGGAGAAGCTGGGCAGCGACATCATGATGCAGTTTGACGAGTGCTCGCCGTATCCCTGCGATTACGACCGCGCGCAGAAGGCCATGAAGCGCACGATTCGCTGGCTGCACCGCTGCATGGACGCGAAAACCCGCGACGATCAGGCACTGTTCGGCATTGTTCAGGGCGCGTTCTACAAAGACCTGCGCATCGAGTGCGCGAAGGAAATGGCCAAGCTCGATCTGCCGGGCTTCGGCATCGGCGGCCTTTCCGTGGGCGAGCCCAAGGAAATCATGTACGAGATGCTGGAAGCGATCAATCCGGTCATGCCGCAGGAGAAGCCGCGCTATCTGATGGGCGTCGGCTCGCCGGACTGCCTGATCGAGGGCGTTCTGCGCGGCGTGGATATGTTCGACTGCGTGCTCGCGACGCGCGTGGCGCGCAACGGCACGGTATTCACGCGCAATGGCCGTCTCGTCATCCGCAATGCGAAGTACGCGCACGACTTCGCGCCGCTGGACGAAACCTGCGATTGCTACGCCTGCCGCAACTTCTCCCGCGCCTACATTCGCCATCTGCTGAAGGCGGAGGAAATCTTCGGCCTGCGGCTGTGCTCGATTCACAACCTGCGCTTCCTCACGAAGATGATGGAGGAGATTCGCACGGCGATCGAGCAGGACGCGCTGCGCGACTGGGCGGAGGATTTCTATGCCGCGCACGGCCGCGGCGGCTGGTGATTTTTGCGAAACTTTACGCAGTCGGCATGATTCATCGTTGTTTTAAGACGGCAATCATGTTATAATGGAGAACGAAGAATTTAAATCAAAGGAGATCCGATACGATGAACACTCTGCTCTTCAACCTGCTCGAGGGTAGCGGCACCACCGCTCAGGGAGGCGCGTCCAGCCTGATTTCCATGCTTGTTATGATCGTGCTGATGGTCGTTGTTTTCTACTTCTTCCTCATTCGTCCCCAGAAGAAGAAGGACAAGGCCGTGAAGGACATGCTTGCCAACCTGAAGGTTGGCGATCGCATCTGTACCATCGGCGGCATCTACGGCACCGTGACCGGCCTTCGCGATGATCAGGTGATCATTGCCGTCGGCACCCAGAAGACCACGATGCACATGGCGCGCTGGGCTGTGAAGTCCGTTGAGGATGCGCCGCTGGAGAGCGATAAGGAGCCCGAGGTGTAATTCGATTTCGTACAGCGTCCGGATGGGGATTCGTCCCTCGTCCGGGCGTTTTTTGTATGCGCGCATTAAGGCACCACCGCACAATTCGGCGGCGCGTCGGGCGAAGTCTTTTCCGCCATCTGCGGCATGCAAATTTCTCGATTTACCTCCAGTAAACCTTCGGAATTTACATTTGCATCTGACGAAAAATCCATTCGCCGGCCGACCACCTCATTTGTGCGGCGTTGCCTTAAAAAAACGGCGGGCAGGAGAATTCCTGTCCGCCGAGTGGGTTATGAGATTGTGTCAGGCCTCTTCGGGAGCGGGGGCCTGCGGCTTCGGGGCGTCGGGATGGAAACGCAGCGCTTCGGCGCGCTCGGGATTGTAGGGACGATCCTCCATGAAGGCCTCGAATTCTTCACGGTTGATGTGCTCCTTTTCCATCAGTACGCCGACGATCGCGTCCAGCTTGGCGCGGTTCTCGGTCAGGATGGAGGTGGCGCGCTGTTCGCCTTCATCGAGCAGCTTGTGTACCTGCTGATCGACCTGACGGTTCATTTCCTCGCTCAGTCCGGCGCTGGTCTGCTGGAAGTTCTTTCCAAGGAAGATTTCATGGTCGCCGGAGAGGAAGATCGGGCCGAGGTCGCTCATGCCGTACTCGGTGACCATCGCGCGGGCGGTGTTTGTGGCCTGCTTGATGTCGCCGGTGGAGCCGGTTGTAACGTCGCCGAACACGAGCTTCTCCGCGCACAGGCCGCCCATGGCGGAGGCGATGCGGGCGCGCAGACGGGCGCTGGTGATATAGCGCGTGCTCTCGTCGGGCATATACTTGGTGTAGCCGCCCGCCATGCCGCGCGGGATGGTGGTGATTTCCTGCACGCGCTCGCACTCGGGAATGACATAGGCGACGATCGCGTGTCCGGCTTCGTGGTAGGCCACGAGCTTCTTGTCGTTCGGGGGAATCACGTGGGACTTCTTCTGAAGACCCATCGATACGCGGTTGATGGACTCCTCGATGGTGTCCATCGTGATTTCGGTCTGGTTGGTGCGGGCGGTCAGAAGCGCGGCTTCGTTCATCACGTTGGCCAGATCCGCGCCGGTGAAGTACGGCGTGATCACGGCGATCAGATGAAGGTCCACATTCTTCGCCAGCGGCTTGCCGCGCGAATGCACCTTCAGAATTTCCTCGCGACCCTTTACGTCCGGGTAGTTCACGAGCACCTGCCGGTCGAAGCGGCCGGGGCGGAGCAGCGCGGGGTCGAGGATGTCGCTGCGGTTGGTGGCGGCCATCACGATGACGCCCGCGTTCGGAGTGAAGCCGTCCATCTCGACGAGCAGCTGGTTGAGCGTCTGCTCGCGCTCATCGTGGCTTCCGCCGAGGCCGGTGCCTCTCTGGCGGCCGATCGCGTCGATTTCGTCGATAAAGATGATCGAGGGCGCGTTGCGCTTGGCCTGATCGAACAGATCGCGCACGCGGGAAGCGCCGACGCCGACGTACATTTCCATGAATTCGGAGCCGGAAATCGTGAAGAACGGCACACCCGCTTCGCCGGCCACGGCCTTGGCGAGCAGCGTCTTGCCGGTGCCGGGCGGGCCGATCAGCAGAACGCCCTTCGGGATGCGCGCGCCGACCTTGGTGTACTTCTCCGGCGCTTTCAGGAAGTCGACGACCTCCTTGAGCTCTTCCTTTTCCTCATCCGCGCCCGCCACGTCGCCGTAGCGAACGACGTTCTTGCTGGGGTCGGTGAGCTTCGTGCGGCCATGGATGAACGAAGCGGCGCCCTTGTTGGGGCCTGCGGACTGCGCGCGCATGATGAACAGCATCATCAGTGCGAACATCACCACCATGACGATGATCGGAATCAGCTCCACCCACCAGCCGACGGTTTCAGGGTTCTGCGCGGCGAAGGTGAAGGTGTATTCGGTGGGGCTGACGGTTTCGCCGAGCACCTTTTCGTATACGCTCTTCACGTCGTCATAGAAGCGCTCCTGGCTGGGCAGCGTGCAGCGGAAATCGTAGTCCGAGGTGGAAAGGGCGGTTTTGGAACCGTTGCGGGCACCGACCAGCTCGTTCTCCACGATGATAACGCTCTGGATGGTGTGCGTCTCGTTGCCGCCGGAAAGGCCGCGGTCAACCTTCAGGTCGCTCTCCACCCAGTCGAGCAGTTCGTTGTAGGTAAGGCGAATGGGATCGCTTTTTTTCGCGGGCGATCCGAGCATGTGAATCACCAGAAAAATTCCGGCGAGGATGATCGCGTAGATCACTACACTTTTCAGAATTCCGCGTCTTTTTTCTTCCAAATCAGGGTTTCCTCACTTTCCGTGAAATCGTGCGTTTGAGAACTGTTAGACATTCTCTGCTATTATATCATTAAAATCGGAGCTTTTCAAACGCAGCTTGGCGCAAACTCATGCCCGCAGCATGAATTCTCTGTTAATCAGCCGTTTTTTCGTATTTTTCCGGCTTCAGAACGCCGATGTCGGGGAAATTGCGGTACATCTGGTCGAAATCCAGACCGTAGCCCACGACGAACTCGTCCGGAATGGTGAAGCCGACGTAATCGGCCGCCACCTCGCTCACGCGGCGATCCGGCTTGTCCAGAAGCGAGCAGACGCGCAGGGACTTCACGCCCTTTTTGAGCATGTCGGCCCTGATGTAAGCGATGGTGCGTCCGCTGTCGATGATGTCCTCCACAAGGATTACGTGACGGCCGAAAATCTTCTCGTCCAGATCGCTCTTGATCTTGACCTCGCCCGACGAAACCGTCGCGCTGCCGTAGCTGGAGGCGGTCATGAACTCAAGCTGCACCGGCAGGTCGATAGCGCGGATCAGATCGGCGAAAAAGACGACGGAGCCCTTGAGAATGCACACGAGCAGCGGGGTCTCGCCGCGGTAATCCTCGGTGATCTGCCGACCCAGTTCCTTCACGCGTCTGGCAATCTCCGCACGATCCAGGAGAATGTCTCTCATGTCTTCACGCATTGTTGTTTCCTCCGTTTTCTTAATAAATCGTGATCGTAAGCCGCTTTGCGGCGCGATTTTCAAACACACGCGCGCGCTCCGAAATGCCCGCGCCCGCCGCCCAGAGAATTTCCTGTCCTCTGGCGACGACGGGCATGCGGTCGCGCAGCGGATAGGGGAACTTGCGATCGGTCAGGTAGTCGGACAGGGACTTGCTGCGCCCTTTCATGCCGAGGGGCGCGATGAAGTCGCCCGTCCGCCGGGTGCGCAGCACGGCGTTCTTCAGCGCTTCCGCGTCCAGCGCCTGTGTAAGCCCGCCGTCTCGAACCGGCGCCGGCGGGGCGTTTTCGACGGTCAGAAGGCACACGCCCACAAGCGCGGCTTCGCCCGCATCCGGCACGGGCACGTCCGGCGGCGGGGAGAATGCGCGGCTCAGGTAGAGGTCATCGTCCGTCCGGTACGCCGTCAGCCCGCCCGGCAGCTGAAGGCTGCCGTCGCCCGCGCAGACGCGCTCGACGGTGTCAAAATCCGCTTCGCCCAGCGCGCGCTTTACCAGACGGCGCTTGAGAGCCGGGGAAAGCGCGGAAAAATTCTTCAGAATGCGAACGCCGGCGTATTCGCGCGCGCGTTCCCGCCATACTGTTTCCGCGATTTCGCCGATGAATGCATCCTCGTCGGCGGAAATCGCTGCAAATCGGGCGAGCGCGTCCGCCGCGCCGGGATAAAAATCGCGGATGCGCGGAAGAATTTCATTGCGCAGCGCGTTTCGCGGCGTGTCGGAAACGCGGTTGGTTTCGTCCTCGCGCCACGGCTGGCCGATTTCGTTCAGATACTCGATCAGCTCGGCGTGCGTGAACGGCAAAAGCGGACGCAGGAACGTTCCGTCGTCCGCGCGCATGCCCGACGCGCCCGTGAGACCGCCGCCGCGCAGAAGATGCATCAGCACGGTTTCAGCCTGATCGTCCTTGTGGTGCGCCAGCGCGATTCGGGTTGCGCCCGCGTCGGCCGCAGCCTTCTTTAGAAACGCGCGGCGCAGGCGGCGGGCGCAGGTTTCCAGCCCTTCGCCCGCGCGGGCGGCTTCCATGGGAACGGATGCCTGCCCGACGGAAAGCGGCACATTCAGCGAAGCGCACAGCGCGCGCACGAAATCGCGGTCGTCCAGCGAGGCCTGTCCGCGAATGCCATGCTCGAAATGCGCGGCGTGAAGGCGCAGCAGGCCTTCGTTTCGCAGGGAGACGAGCAGGCGAAGAAGCGCCACCGAATCGGCGCCGCCGGAGACGGCGCACAGCACGCTCGCGCCCGTCAGGCGTGGCCTGAGAGTGCCGAGGATTCGCGCCTCCTGCGTCACGGAACCATCTCCTTCCGCTTTGTCCGCGAACATTCGTCTTCTTATTATACCACATGCCGCCCGCAAGGCAACGGCTGGGGCTTGAATCATATGTGAAATTTACGGTACCACCGCATGATTCGGCGGCGCTGCCTTACAAAAAAAGCCTTTGGAAAAAGCCGTTTTCCGCGCTTTGCCCGCCGCGAACTGCCAGCATACCGCGCCGCCGTGCCGAGGCAGAATAGCCCGTGGACGAGGCGAAAAGGAGGGCGATCGGCATGGGAGGAATTCGAAGGGGCCTTTGTCGGACGGTGTTTGCCGCAGCGCTTTTGCTGGCGCTGAGCGGCGCGGCAAACGCCGAACGGCTGATTCCCGGCGGGCAGCTGGTAGGCGTGGCGGTCAGGAGCGACGGTCTGGTGTACGTGGGGGCGACGGATCTGAAGAAGCTGCCCAGCCCGGCGCGGCTGGCGGGGCTGAAGAGCGGCGACATCATTCGCACCGTGGACGGGCAGACGGTGTCGGACACGCAGTCGCTGGGCGAGCGGCTGGCGGCGGGCAAGGCGGTAAAGCTTGGCGTTCGGCGCGGGGAACGCGAGCTGACGTTTGACGTGCAGCCGCAGAGGGACGAGCGCGACGGCGTGTACCGCATCGGCGCGTGGGTGCGCGAGGGCGCGGCGGGCATCGGCACGCTGACGTACGTCGACCCGGAAACGGGCGCGTACGGCGCGCTCGGGCATCCGATTAACGATTCCGATTCGGGCGTGTCCATCCCGGTGCGCGAGGGCGTGCTGTATGAGGGCGAGCTGACGGGCGTTGTGCGCGGGCGGCGCGGCGTTCCCGGCGCGCTGGAAGGGGAAATTGTCGAGCAGGCGCCGCTGGGAACCATTGAGTGGAACGACGACACGGGCATCGGCGGCGTGTTCGTCCGCGCGGCGGCGGGCAGCGCGCTGTTCCCGGACGGCATTGAGACGGAATCGGCCAGCCGCGTGAAGACGGGGCGCGGGCAGCTGATTGCGACGGTGGACGAAAACGGCCCGAAGCTGTACGACATCGATATTCTGCGCGTGGACGCGAACGCCGATACGCGGACGTTCCAGATTCGCGTGACGGACGAAGCGCTTCTGAAGATCACCGGCGGTATCGTGCAGGGCATGAGCGGCAGTCCCGTGATTCAGAACGGCAAGCTGATCGGCGCGGTAACGCACGTGCTGGTGGACGATCCCACAAGGGGCTTTGCCGTGGGCATTGAGCGGATGCTGGAAACGGCGAAGGCCGAAGCAGCATAAAAAAGAAACGGGAGGGGGCCGGCGGCCTCCTCCCGAATGGCTTATGCGGCCACAATCAGGAAGAACTTGATGATGAAGATGGTGGAAATGATGTAGGTGATGAGCGAAACCTTCTTCGCTTCGCCGGTGAACACCTTGAGCGCGACGTAGGAAATCAGTCCAAGGCCGATGCCGTGGCCGATGGAGCCGGAGATGGGCATGCAGATCAGCATCAGCGCGGCGGGGAGCGCCTGGGAAAGGTCATCAAAGTCGATGCGCTTCAGACCGCCCAGCATTAGAATGCCCACGTAGATCAGCGCCGAGGACGTGGCGGCGGCGGGAATGATGGCCGCGATCGGCGAGAGGAACATGCAGGCGAGGAACAGAATCGCCGTGGTCAGCGCCGTGAGACCCGTGCATCCGCCCGCTTCCACGCCGGCCGCGGATTCCACGAACGTGGTGATGGTGGACGTGCCCGTGGCGGCGCCGGCGACGGTGCCGACGGCATCCGCCAGCAGCGCTTCCTTCATGTTGGGCATGTCGCCGTTTTCATCCACCATGCCGGCACGGGAGGCCGTGCCGACCAGCGTGCCGATGGTATCGAACATGTCGATCATGCAGAAGGTGAGCGTGAGCGTCACAACGGTGAACCAGCCGACCTGGAACAGACCCTTGAAGTTGAAGTGGAACAGCGTCGTTTCCGCCATATCGCTGAAGGAAGGCAGGAAGGACGCGTCCTTCAGGGACGCGAACGGATTCGTGTGCAGGAATATGGCTTCGCCCGCCCAGTACAGGCCGGAGGCCGCGAGCATGCCGATCAGCACGCTGCCCTTCACCTTGCGATGCGCGAGCACGGCGATGGTGAACAGGCCGAAGAACATCGTGACAACGGACAGAACCATCTGGCTGTAGCCGGTGCCCATGTTGTCGCGCGCGAGCGCCGGAGTCAGCGCGCCGAAGAAGTCGCGCATGACGAAGAACGGGCCGCCCTTGTCGGAGTAGACGCCGGCGTTCGAGCCGAAGCCGATGTTCAGAAGCATCAGGCCGATGGCCGGGGCGATGCCCAGACGCACGCCCAGCGGAATCGCGTTGACGATCTTATCGCGCACGTTGAAAAGCGACAGGACGAGGAACACGATGCCTTCGATCAGGATGATGCACAGACCCGCCTGGAAGGACTCGACGTAGCTCAGACCCGTGATGCTGACGATGTTCGCCACGACGACGGCGAAGAAGCTGTTCAGACCCATGCCGGGCGCCATGGCAAACGGCTTGTTGGCCGCAAACGCCATAACCAGCGTGCCGATGGCGGAGGCGATGCAGGTCGCGAGGAACACGCCGTTCCACAGGCTGCTGCCGCGATCGAAGTTCGTCAGAAGGTTCGGATTCAGGGCGATGATGTAGGCCATCGTCATGAAGGTCGTCAGTCCCGCGACGATTTCCGTGCGGGCGGTGGTGCCGTTTTCCCTGAGCTTGAATACCCTGTTCATGTTCTCTCATCCTTTGCAGTTGATAGGAAACGACTCATTCTAAAGCCGAACGGGGATTCTGTCAATGAAGGAAAGGTGAAACTCGCATAAATTCGCGGCTTCCGCGCCAAAAATGAAAGACCGCCGGGCTTCCGGCGGCAAAATCGATTATTTGTCGTGGTTCCACAGGCCGTACTGCGCTTCGTTCTGAAGCGCGGACAGCATCAGCTCGCGGGCGTTTGGGATGGTTTTGCAGATGTGGTCGAGCAGCTCCTTCATTGTTTCGCGGCAGGTGAAGCCGTTCGCCGGACAGGGAGACTTGACCACGGGCAGCTTGAGCTCCGCCGCCATGTGGATGATGTGCTTCTCCGGAAGGTAGGCCATGGGGCGAATCTGCGTGATGCCGCTGCGGGACAGGAAGGTTTTGGGATGGAAGGTGTGAATGCGGCCCTCGTACAGCATGGAAAGCAGAAGCGTTTCCAGCGCGTCGTCGCGGTGATGTCCCAGCGCCAGCTTGTTCGCGCCCATTTCCCTGCAAAGGTCGATCAGCGCGCCGCGGCGCATCTTGGCGCACAGCGAGCAGGGATTCTGCTCCTTTCGTTCCTCAAAGACGATCTGCGCGATCTGCGTATGCTTGACGACATAGGGAACCTCAAGCTGGTCGCACAGCGCCTGAACGGGCGCAAGGTCGAAGGGCTCGCGGCCCATGTGCAGCGTGGCGGCGACGAGGTTGTATTTGTTGGGGCAGAAGCGGCGATACAGCGCCATGGCGTACAGAAGCAGCAGGCTGTCCTTTCCGCCGGACACGCCGACGCATACTGTGTCGCCGGCCTGAATGAGGCCGAAATCCTTGTCGCAGCGGCGAATGCAGCCGAGAACCTCTTTCATGGGAGAATCTTCCTTTTCATATCAGATTTTGATAATCGCGGTGGCCAGAAGAAACAGAATCAGCAGCGAGCAGGTGTCCACGATCGTGGTGATCAGCGGCGCGGCCATCAGCGCGGGGTCGAGCTTCAGTTTTTTGGCCAGCATGGGCAGCGTGCAGCCGATGGACTTGGAGATGACCACCGTGCCGATCATCGCCAGCGAAACGGTGAGCGCCACGGAGAATGGCCGCCGGAACAGGAACAACTGCATCGCCATCGCCATGGCCGCCAGCACCACGCTGACGAGGATGGATACGCGGCATTCCTTCCACAGAATCTTCAGCGTGTCGGCGGGGGAGATTTCGCCCACGGCGAGACCGCGGATGACCAGCGTGGAGGACTGCGAGCCGCAGTTGCCGCCGGTGCCCATCAGCATCGGGATGCAGGCGGTGAGCATCACGCCGATTTCCGCCATGTTCGTGAGCGTGTCCTCAAAGTGCTGAATGATCAGTCCGGTGAAGATACCGCTGATCATCAGGAACAGAAGCCACGGCAGGCGGTTCTTCGCCAGCGTGAACACATTCGTCTTCATGTATTCGTTTTCGGACGGCAGAAGGGCGGCCATCTTTTCGATGTCCTCGGTGGCCTCGTCCTGAATGACGTCCATGATGTCGTCGGCGGTGATGATGCCGACCATGCGGCCTTCCTTGTCGACGACGGGCACGCTCGTAAGGTCGTATTTGCGAACGACCTCCGCCACGGCCTCCTGATCGTCCAGCGTGCCGACGCATACGAAGCTCGGATCCATCAGCTGCTCAATCAGCGTGTCCGGCTCGGCGAGAATCAGCTTGCGCAGGGGCAGGATGCCGATCAGCTTGCGCTGCGCGTCGAGCACGTACAGCGTGTAGATGGTTTCCTTATCGATGCCGGTGCGCTTGAGCTCCTTCATGGCCTCGCGGGCGGTGATGCCCTCGTGGAACTCGCAGTACTCCGTGGTCATGATGGAACCGGCGCTGTTGTCCGGGTAGCTGAGAATTCGGTTGATGACCTTGCGCTGATCCTCGCTCACGTTCGCCAGCACGCGCCGAACAAGTCCCGCGGGCATTTCCTCAAGGAAATCGACCGCGTCGTCGACGAACATGTCGTCCACCAGCGCGCCCACTTCCTTGTCGCCGATGGATTCAATCAGCTTCCGGCGCTGCTCGTCGTCCATATAGGCAAACACGTCGGCGGAAATGTCCTTGGGCAGAAGCCGGTACAGGCGCAGCATCTTGTCCGTTTCCAGCGTGGTCATGTATTCGGCGATGTCTACGACGTTCAGCATCATCAGCGCGCCGCGCAGCTCGCTGTTTTTTCCGGCGGCCAGAAGCGAATCCAGCGTGGCTTTGTTCTTTTCCCAGTTCACGTCAGGCTACCCCCTTCAGCATTACGGATGCGATTTCAAACAGAAGAATCAGCGAGCACGTGTCCACGATGGTGGTAATCAGCGGCGTGGCGGTCAGCGCGGGGTCGAGCTTCAGCGCCTTCGCGCCCAGCGGCAGCAGGCAGCCGATGCACTTGGAAAGCACCACGGTCGCCAGCATGGCGACGGACACGGTGAACGCCACCAGCCACGTGCGGCCGAACACCAGAACCTGAAGCAGGTAATTGACGACGGAAAGCACCGCGCCCACCAGCAGCGACACGCGGAATTCCTTCAGAAGCACGCGCGGCGTGTCGGACGGCTGCATTTCACCCACGGCCAGCGCGCGGATGACCAGCGTGGAGGTCTGCTGGCCGCAGTTGCCGCCGGAGTCCATCAACATGGGGATGCAGGCGGTCAGCGCCACGCCCAGCGCGGGCACGCTCAGGAGCAGGCCCTCATAGTGGGTGATGATCAGTCCGGTGAGGATAGAGCCAAACAGCATCAGCGCCAGCCACGGCAGTCGGTTTCCGGCCAGCTGCCACACGCTGGTTTTCATGTAGGTATCCTCCGAAGGCGTCAGCGCGTTCATGATCTCGATGTCCTCGGTGGTTTCCTCCTGAATGACGTCCATGATGTCGTCGACTGTGACGATGCCTACCAGACGCTCGGATTTATCGACCACGGGCAGGGAGAGAAGGTCGTATTTGCGCACCAGCTCGGCGGCCTTTTCGCGGTCGTCGTGGGTCTGAACGGACACGAAATTCACGTCCATCAGGTCATCTACCCGCGTTTCGTCGTCCGCGGTGATCAGCTTGCGAAGCGGAAGCGTGCCGCGCAGCACGCCGTTTGCGTCCACGATGTACAGCGTGTTGATGGTTTCCTTGTCCACGCCGTTGGCGCGAATGTCGTCCATGGCCTCGGCAACCGTCGTTCCCAGCGGAAGGCGGCAGTATTCGATTGTCATGATGGAACCGGCGCTGCCGTCCGGATAGCTGAGAAACCGGTTGATGATGTGGCGCTGCTCCTCATTTACGTTGGAAAGCACGCGCCGCACCAACTCCGCCGGCATTTCCTCGAGGAAGTCCACCGCGTCATCCACGAACATGTTCTCCACCAAGAGACCGGCTTCCTTATCGCCGATGGAGGAAACGAGCTTTTCGCGCTGCTCGTCGTCCATATAGCTGAACACGTCCGCGGAGCAGTCTCCGGGCAGAATGCGGAAAACCCGCAGCAGGTTCTCTGTTTCAAGGCTGGAAAGATACTGGGCGATGTCTACGGGGTTGAGCATCAGAAGCGCGCCGCGCATTTCGCTCATGCGGCCGGAGGCCAGAAGGGCGTTCAGCCGCTGGAAAATGATCTGCTGATCCAAGGGAATTCACCGCCTTTCATTCGATAAGCACAACACAAAAACCGACACAAATGCGCAAGGCAAAGTGTCGCCGTGACGGTGTCAATGCATACTTCATGAAGGCGTACCGGGAAAATCAGTACAGGCTGCGGAAAACCGCGGCTGCACACGATCGAGGCACGCCGTCACCGGACATACATCTTCCGCCGTCTTCCATGGCCTGTCACCTCCCATTTAGAATGGTTATGCGCTGAAAAAATAACCATAATAAGCATACGCGTCAGGTAGGCTTTCGTCAAGCACATATCTTTAGTGATTCTATTTCGCGGATATGAAGATTCTGTGCGCACGCGCCGGTTCTGAAATTTTACAGCAAGGCACCGCGCTGGTGGTGGCTTTCGCACAGCACAAGGACTATAATGATGAAAAACAGACATCTGATTGGATGAAATGAAAGAAGAATCAGAATGAACGGCAAGAAGAACACGATTTATGACATCGCCGCGGAGGCGGGCGTATCGATTGCGACGGTCTCCCGCGTGCTGCGCGGCGAAAACACGGTAACGGAGAAAACGAAGAAGCGCGTGCAGGACGTGATTCTGCGCCTGAACTATCAGCCCAGCGCCATCGCGCGCGGGCTTACACAGCGCCATTCAAAGACGCTGGGCATCGCGCTGCCGAGACTGGATAACCCGCATTATTCTCTCTTTTATAAGGGCGCGTATGACGAGGCGCTCAAGGCCGGGTATACGCTTCTGGTGTTTTCGTGGGAGAAGATGAAGGACGCGAACTGGGATCCCGCCGGCATGCTGGTGGAACGGCGGCTGGACGGCGTGGCGATCTACACGGACTACGCAAGCGGCGAGGACGCGTCCAACGAGCTGAACGCTCTGCGCGCGATCCGGCAGTATATGCCGGTGGTGCTGATCGGCCACAACCTGCCCACGAAGGAGTATCCCTCCGTGACGATCGATTTGAAGGAATGCGTGAGCCTGATGGTGGAGCATCTGGCATCGCTGGGTCACGAGCGGATTGCGCTTCTGGGCGGCCTGCGCGACATGCAGACCGAGGGCACGCGCGACGCGGGCTATTTCGAAGCGCTGAAGCGGGCGAAGCTGCCGTTCGTGAGCGACTACCGCGTGTACGGCGACTGTACGCCGGAGGGTGGGCAGACGGCGCTGAACGAGCTGCTGGAAAGGCTGATTCCGTCCCAGTGGCCGACCGCCGTCATAGCCGCCAACGACCTTACGGCCATGGGCGCGATCTGCGCCGCGGAAGCGCACGGCCTGCGCGTGCCGGAAGATATGGCTATCGTCGGCTGCGACAACCTGTTCTTCGGCGCGTATATGCACCCGTCGCTTACGTCCATCGATACGCACCAGACCTATATCGGCCGCCGCGCGGTGCAGATGCTGCTGGACGAATCATTGCAGACGGAGGAGCACGTGCCCTGCCAGCTGATCCTGCGGGAGAGCAGCGGCGGCCGGCGCGGTGCGACCCGATGACAGAATTCGACTTTTCAACCATTTAACAAATAAATGTGTTGACATTTCGTCCGTTCGGGTGTATACTATCTCACGTCGTCAAGGGAAACCGAACGGACGCTACAAGCACCTTTAGCTCAGTTGGTAGAGCACCTGACTCTTAATCAGGGTGTCCAGGGTTCGAGCCCCTGAAGGTGTACTCCGTGCTGCCAAGCATGGTATACTGACAAAGCTCATCTGATGTTCTCTCCATCAGGTGAGTTTTGTTATTATTTGAGCTTATAGCGCTTTGAGCGGGGCCCATAGGGGATTATATCATCGCCGCCGGGCAGGTCACAGCCGTTATCACGCAAGTATTTGCGCAAGGCAAGGCGCATAATCTCGGTATACTTGAGATTTTTCTCAACGGCAAAGGCTGCAAGGACGTTTCTCTCATCCTGTCGCAGTCTCAGCGAGCAGCGCATGGTTCGGCGCTCGGATTCAGCTTTCTTCAGTGCCACATAGTCACCTCCTTCACGTTTGATCAATCCTCCCAACGGTATTATACGTCATGTGTCGGCCATTATGCAAGGGGCGCGAGAAAATTATTTTAACGGGCATCCTGCGCCGCAGAGCTGGCCGCGGAGCGGGCAGGGATGCGGCGCAGGATGGGCGCGGAGGATGTGGGCGCGGCTGGGCGGGCGCGCGGACGCTGACGCGTCCGTGCGGGCGGGGCTTGGCGCAGGAGCGAGGCGCGCGGGGGCTGTGGGCGCGGCTGGGCGGGCGCGCGGACGCTACGCGTCCGTGCGGTCGGGGCTTGGCGCAGGAGCGGAGCAGACGGGGGCTTGATTAGTGGCTGCCGCGCGATCAATGGTCAGCCCACCCCAAGGCACTGCTAATAGCGCGCCGGTGCTCCCGCGCTGCCGTCTGCTGTGCCGCCGCCCGCCGGGGTCGCGGACGGGTGGATGAGGCCGCGCCCTGATCCGGCGGGCTGCCTTGCGCACCCAAGGCGGGCAACTACCGCTTCCGCTTCGCACGTTCCGCGCTTCGCTCGCGCTTTCGCAAAAGCAAGTCTTTTCCGCTGTGTTTCCCCCTTTTCCGCGCTTCGCGCGGGGGGCAACAAAGCGGAAAAGATCGCTTTTGCAAATAGTTGCCCTGCGTTGTCGGGGGGCGCGCGCGTGTCCGTGTGGGCCCGCCCCGGCGCTATCCGCCCCGGCAGGGGGTCGGCGGGGTGTCCTCTTGTGGCCGTCAGCGTCCCACCCTTGCGGCCTGTGTGCTCGCGCGGCGCTCCGGGCGGCGCTCCGTCACCGGCGGCCGATCGGCGCGCCGTGCCGCCGTTCCGCGCGCGCTTTCGTCGCGCGCCGCCCGGCCGCTCGGCTCGTCGCTCTGCCCTCCGCGCCCCCGCGACGGTGCTCTGTGCCTGCCCGCCCCGCGGCTTTTGCCCCTTCGATGATGGATTCCCGGCCGGTTTCCTCGCGCGTGTGGGGCTGCTCGGCTTCGTTTCGCGCGTCCGCTCGCTGCGCTCGCTCCCGCTCTGGCCTTGTGCCGGGGGCTTAGTTAGCAGGGGCGCGCCGCCATCGTCCTCCCGGGGCGTGGGTGGCTCGCGCGCCGGTCAGGTGGCGGCGGCGCGCTGTCTGTCAGTCCAGCGTGTCACCAGACGGCCTGCGCGGGGTCAGGAGGCGGCGCGGCGGGGTGGGGTGGGGGACTCTGTCCCCGGCGCGGCTGCCGCCGCTCCGTGGCCATCCTGCGCCCCCTGGCAGGGTGTGGGCACCCTGCACCCGCCTCGGCGCTTCGCGCGGGGTGCGGGGGCTACGGCTGGTGAGGTGGGTATGATAAGGGCGGGGCTTGCGCCCCGCCTTGCCTATAGTGATCAATGATACCATGGTCTGGACTCGTCTATGTCTACGTATAGCTTGTGGAGCCATAACCACGTCTTGTCCTTGCACAGCCTGCGCTTACTCCGATCGTCCATTACGTGCATCATGTAGTTGATCAGCCTCAGAAGGCCGGTTATCCTCTCTCGATCTGTCATAGTCTCTCTCATCCTCCGTCAGTATTTGCAACATCCTGCGTAGCAATCCAAGATCATCACATATGCGCTCGGTGTACCTGATTACCTGCTGCACGTATGCGTCTCTGTCAATCGTGGCCATGTTTGCCGTCCTTATCTCGCCCACGAGCCATCACATCGACGTAAAAGCCGGTCGAAAAGTCATCCTCGGTTACCTTGCGCTCGGCGTAGCCGCGCCCGGCGCGGGATTGATAGCTCGCCCGATGCGCCGCCGTGCGGGCATTGTAGGCTTCCAACGTCAAAACGCCCTCGGCAAAGCAGCGCACAATCACCGCGCGGGCATACGCCCAGCTGGGCGCGGCGGCCTGCGTGGCCGCGTCCATGGCCGCCATCAGCACGGCAGGCTCCATGCCGCCATCAATGGCCGCGGCCATATCCCGCCTCACCGACGGCGCGACCCTCTGACGATCAAATGCGTCGCAGTAGTAGGCGTACAGCTCGTCCATGGCATGGTATCCTCTCACCTCGTCATCGGCCATCGGTCTAATAGCGGCGCTATTAGCCGTCTCCGTCTCCGTCTCGGTCTCCTCACGCGTACGCGTGCGCGCGCGCGCCCCCGCGGAGCTAGCTAGCTCGCTAGCTATCTCTCTATCAATCTCTCTATCTGGCTTACTATCTGGCTTTCGAGCTACTCTATAGCTCATCAAGTCTATGATTGCAGTTGGGCTGCTATCGTGGTACAATGCCATATGGCTCCCTCCGTCACTCTATTGTCGGTCTGTGTTGGTTACAAACGCTGCAAAGGAGGATTATCACATGCTGTTGACAGATTATCTCGCCCAATATACCGCCCTCAGAGCCGCATCCCTCGCTGCTCGCACGATCGAGGCAGAAAAACGCATGCTCAGGCTCTACGTCGCGCCCGTCATCGGGGATACACCCGTCTCGCGCGTCACCGTGATACAAGTCGCGGAGCTGCTCAACGGCATCTCTGCCACCGGTCACACCCGCACGGCCAGCGCCGTGTACACGTTTTTGCGCTCAGCTGGGCGCAAAAACGGCCATTTGCGCGCCGTTATGGCGCAAATTGAGCGCCCCAAGCACCAATCCAAGCCCATTAACTACCTCACGGCCGATGAGGCCGCGCGGCTGATCACCCACGCGGATCCGGCGTGGCGGCCGGTCTGGCTGCTGGCGCTGACGCTCGGTCTGCGCCGCGGCGAGCTGGCCGGCCTGCGCTGGCAGGACATCGACGATGCCGCCGGCGTAATCCACATCCGCAATCAGAGGCAGCGCATAGGCGGCAAAATCATCGATTCAGCGCCTAAATCAGCGTCCGGCACGCGCGATCTGCCACTTTTGCCCATTATTGAGGACGCGCTACAGCCGCTCTACATGCTCCACCAGTGCCGCCCGGGCAGCGTCTACGTGTTCGGCGGGCACGACGGCGGCGGGCTGTCCCCATCGTCGATCAACGGGGCGCTCAGGCGCGATCTGCGCGCGCTGGGCATACGATCGGTCACTGTGCACGGGCTCAGGCATACCATGGCGGCGCTGTCCGTGACGCATCAGCAATCCGTGCGCGTGCTTCAGGCCGTGCTCGGGCATGCCGACGTATCTACCACGTCGCGCATCTATGCCCACGTGGACATGCAGCCCATGACGGCGCTGTGCGCGACGGTGGCGCAGACGATTGCATGAGTATAAGTGTGCACCTGACTCTTAATCAGGGTGTCCAGGGTTCGAGCCCCTGAAGGTGTACGGAAGAGTTTGAAACGAAAGTTTCAGACTCTTTTTTGGTTCTTTGTCAAATGTAGGGGTGAGGGCTGACGGCGAGCAGAATTCTGGTTATTTGCCAAATGTTGGGGTGGGCGGAAGCCTTGTCCTGAAAACGGCTGGGTTTCTGGATGGAATGATCCGTAAAAGTATCGGTTTCGTATTGACAAGTGTGTTTGTTCGTGGTATTTTACTCTTGAAGTTAGCTAAAGCTAACTATATTAAGGAGAGAAAATCCATGACACTCAATGAACTAAAGACGGGCGCGTCCGGAACGATCACTGTGGTACATGGGGATGGAGCGCTGAGATGCCGGCTGCTGGATATGGGATTGATTCCGCACACGCATGTGACGCTTCAGAAGGTGGCGCCGATGGGCGATCCGATTGAAATTCGCGTTCGCGGATACGAGCTTACGCTGCGCGTCGAGGAAGCGGAGAAGATCGAAGTGGAGGTCGACGGGAAATGATTTTTGCGCTTGTCGGCAACCAGAACTGCGGAAAGACGACGCTGTTCAACGCGCTCACCGGCTCGAATCAGCACGTGGGCAATTTTCCGGGCGTGACGGTCGATCAGAAGATGGGCGAGATTCGCGGGGAAAAGGGCTGCTCGGTCGTTGATCTGCCGGGGATCTATTCGCTCAGACCCTATACGCAGGAGGAAATCGTATCCCGAGATTTCATTCTCAACCAGAAGCCGGATGGCATCATCAACATCGTGGACGCGACGAACATCGAGCGCAACCTGTATCTGACGCTGCAGCTTCTGGAGCTGCGCGTGCCGATGGTGCTGGCGCTGAACATGATGGACGAGGTGCGCGCCAACGGCGGCTCCATCGACGTGCGGAAGATGAGCGAGTCGCTGGGCATACCGGTGGTTCCGATTGTGGCGGCGAAGGGCGAGGGCGTTTCCGAGCTGGTGCGTCAGGCGCTTGCGACGTCGCGTGGCAAGGTGCTTCCGAAGGTAACGGATTTCTGCGACGAGGAATCGGCGGTACACCGCTGCATTCACGCCGTGGTGCATCTGATTTCCGACCATGCCGAGCGAATCGGCGTTCCGGCGCGCTTCTGCGCGGCGAAGCTGATCGAGGGCGGGGATAATCTGACGCAGACGCTCGGGCTGGATCAGAACGAGCAGGAGCTTCTGGAGCATTGCATCGTTCAGATGGAGACGGAGACAGGGCTCGACCGCAACGCGGCGCTGGCGGACATGCGCTATCGCTTTATCGAGGGCGTGGTGGAGCGCGCGGTTGTGAAGTGCCGGGAAAGCCGGGAGCACAGCCGTTCCGTGAAGATCGACCGCATTCTGACCGGACGGTATACGGCGATTCCGGCGTTTTTGCTTGTGATGCTGCTCACGTTTTATCTGACGTTCGACGTGATCGGCCAGCGGCTGTCCGACCTGCTTGAGGTGGGAATCGACGCGCTGACGCGGCTGGTGGATTCGGGGCTTACGGCTTATGGCATCAATCCCGTGGTTCAGAGCCTGATCATCGACGGAATCTTCGCGGGCGTGGGCAGTGTGCTTGTGTTTCTGCCGATTATCGTGACGTTGTTTTTTTTCCTGTCCATTTTGGAGGATACGGGCTATATGGCGCGCGTGGCCTTCGTGATGGACAAGCCGCTGCGAAAGATCGGCCTTTCCGGGCGCAGCATCGTGCCCATGCTGATCGGCTTCGGCTGCTCGGTGCCCGCGATCATGGCGACGCGCACCGTGTCCTCCGACCGCGACCGCAAAATGACGATTCTGCTCACGCCGTATATGAGCTGCTCGGCGAAGATTTCGATCTACGCGTTCTTCACCGCGGCGTTCTTCCCGAATTACCGGGCGCTGGTGATGATTTCACTGTACGTTCTGGGCATTCTGGTGGGCATACTGGCGGCGCTGATTATGAACCGGACGGTGTTCCGCGGAAAGCCTGTGCCGTTCGTGATGGAGCTTCCCAACTACCGCCTGCCCGGCTTTAAGAGCGTGGTGCTGCTTCTGTGGGAAAAGGCGAGGGATTTTTTGCAGCGCGCGTTCACGGTTATTTTTCTGGCGACGATCATCATCTGGTTCCTGCAGAGCTTTGACACGCGCCTGAACGTCGTTTCCGACAGCGCGGGAAGCCTGCTGGCGCTGATTGGCCGCTGGATTGAGCCGATCTTTGTGCCGCTGGGCTTCGCCGACTGGCGCTGCGCCACGTCGCTGATCTCCGGCTTTGTCGCCAAGGAATCCGTGGTGAGCACGTTGGAGGTGCTGCTGGGCAGCGCTTCGATTTCGTCGCTGTTCACCATGAAGACGGCCGTGAGCTTCCTCGTGTTCACGCTGCTCTACACGCCCTGCGTCGCGGCGGTGGCCACGATTCGGCGGGAGCTGAATTCCACGGTGAAGACGGCCGGAGTCGTGCTGATGCAATGCTCCGTGGCGTGGGTCGTGGCGTTCGTCGTGTATACGATTGCGAGGCTGTTCTGATGCGTCTGCGCGATTATATCCTGCTTGCCGTTGTGGCCGCGCTGGCGTACCTTGCGTTTCGCGTGTGGCGCGGAAAAGCGAAGCGCGGGGGCTGCTGCGGCGGCTGCTCGGGCGACTGCGCACATTGCGCGTCCCAGTGTCGGCGGCACAGGGAGAAATAGGAAAGCGGAAAAAATAAGGCAACGCCGATGCAAATGCAAATTTCGAAGGTTTACTGGAGGTAAATCGAGGAATTTGCATGCCGCAGATGGCGGAAAAGACATCGCCCGACGTGCCGCCGAATTGTGTGGTGGTGCCTTAAGAAGACGATGGTCAAGATGAACGGCTGCGCCGCCATTGACAGCGTCCATCCGTTTCGCCTTTGGGCAGACAAGGCGGCGGATGCCGCCGATTTCCATTCGGGAGATGGCGCTTGCTAACATGGGAAACGGAGAATAGCAAGCACAGCAAGTGTAGATACACTTGCGAAATCCGGCGTGGTACGACCGGGATCTCCTTGCAGAATAGCAAGCGAATCCGGTGAGTACCCACACCGGAGCTTGCCATTCCGGCAAGCAATGCACGGCGGTACCCACTTCTCATTACCTGCCAACTGCGAAACGCACTTGGCAAGCAATGCTCGCGTTTATACACCCGTGCAATCTTGTTGGGGAAATGCCCCAACCCCCGGAACGATTTCAGAGAAATCGGCTGCGCTCCTGCGGAGCTGAACATCACTCAATCTTGAAAAGAAGAATTTGATCTGTATCGGCCGACTCCGGTTCTTGTTGTCAGGCATAACTTACCCCTCTGACTTTAGAATATGTTTTCGAATTTCCAATTCATGCTCTTGACAATAAGCGTAACTGTTTCGGGGAGATGTACAGCCGTGATTTCGGAACAACCCGCAAATGCGTGTTCACCTATTGTTTTCACCGTGTATCCGCCGAGAGCTTCGGGAACGGTCACATCGCCCTTGTAATATGAGGAAAAACCCGTTATTGTCGCTGCACCGTCGGTAACCGTGTAGGTGAAATTCCCGTCTGTAAATGTTTCGGCGGCTTTTGCTGCAGGAAATACCTCCGCCGATAAATTAAGTGCGGCAAATGCGGCGAAAAAGAGAGCCGCAAGCATTATCTTACCTGTTTTTTTCATTTTATTTCCCTTTTCTCTTTTTACAAAATAAAAACACCCGCACCCTCCGTTAAAAGGAGAGTGCGAGGGAGAATATCAGTTCTTTGCAGACTTTTTAAAGATGTTGCGAATATCGAAATCCATAACAAAATTTCCGAATTTGTTCTTCGGGAATATTTTGTTATAGAATGCCTGAACAATAAGATATGCAAGCACACCCGCAAGTCCGCCGACAATTATTCCGCCGAGAATATCCGACGGGAAGTGTACGAACAAATAGTTGCGCGACGCACCCATGAGAATTACAAAAAGAAATGCGAGCCAGCTTACGTTTTTCTTGCAAAAAAGGAAAACCGGCGTCATTGCAGCCATTGCCGACGTTGTGTGTCCCGACGGGAACGAGTATTCGCTTTCGAGATTGCCGTTTATTTCGTGCCAGCGATTCTGCCACAGCTCGCTTGTCGCATAGGGACGCGGACGTGCAACAATATTTTTTATTGTGATGTTGGTGAAAAGGGCACCGATGATAATTCCTCCGAGCATTCCCGCTCCGACCTTGCGCGTCTTTTTAAACATCAAAAGGATGAGAGAGAGCAGAATAAGAAAAATTCCGTCCTCACCGAGGAGCGTAAAGTTCTTGAAAAAGAAATCAAAGAAGCCTCCCATCGAGCCTTTGTGGAGATTGTAGTAAAAATCGAGTATCGCGGAGTCGAACGATGCGAAAACAGTGTTGAGCCACTGTGAAGCCTTTGTCATATTTTCCGCAAGAATAATAGGTACCTGTTCCATATTTTCCTCCTTAAAGCGCCGATTTTGTCTGCACTTTTAACTTAATTATTTTAACATATATATACTTAAAAAGCAATATTCTGATTACTGTTCCGAGCTATTTTTGTTTGAATCCACAAATTTATACGGTAATTTTGTTGCAAAACGAATAACGCGGAGCGCCGTAGCCTGAATTTCGCCGAGCGTAATGCCCTCCTCTCTGCCGAGAGAAGCGAGAAGTGTTCCGTCGGGTGTTTTTTTTCCGACGCGTGCGCCGCCGGGCATCAGCACGTCTACGCCGGCACGCACTCTGTATGCCTGGTCTTTCAGCTTCGGAAATTCGGGCGATACCGAGCTTTGCATCCACCAGTCTGTCATGACCGCGCCGTCAAAGCCCCATTCGCCGCGAAGAATTGCGGTTACAAGCTCATAGTTATAATGTCCCCAAACGCCGTTTATCTTGTTGTAAGACGTCATTATTGTTTTGGGACACGCTTCTTTTACACATATTTCAAAGCCCTTGAGATATATCTCACGCAGTGCACGCTCGCAAAGAACGGAATCGTTTTTCGTTCTGCGTGTCTCCTGATTGTTGCAGCAGAAATGCTTCGGGCATGCCGAAACGCCCGTCCGTTGAAGTCCTCTGACTACCGCTGCCGCGCTTTTGCCGGAAACGAGCGGATCCTCCGAAAAATACTCAAAGTTTCTGCCGCACAGAGGGTTCCTGTGTATGTTCATACCGGGAGCAAGCAGCACATCGGAGCCGCGCGCAAGCATCTCCTTCCCGAGCAGCTCATACAGGCTGCTCACAAGCTCGCCGTTCCATGTCGATGCGAGAGCAGTGCCGTTCGGCAGAAGCGCCGAGGACTGTGAAAGACGTATTCCGGAGGGGCCGTCGGTGCAGGTGATGGGAGGAATACCCTTTTCACGCAGGGAGGGGAGCACTCCGCAGAAAACCGATGCGTTTCCTTTTGCTCCGAGCGGGGAGTTCATTATATATGCGCCGCGTGTGATAGCTTCGAGTTCATCGTTCGACAGTGTGCCTGCGAGGTCTTCGGGCGTTGCCCTGCCGTTCAGAACATCGTCAAGCGTAATGCTTCTGTCTGTTCTTGCAATGTACGGCGGGAGCGAATCAAGTATTTCTTCCTTCAAATCAACGGTTCTGACGGGCGACGGCTCAAATGTGACCGACACTTTTCCGTCGGAATAAAGCGGGCGGAGTCGCATAAATCTGTTTTCGTATGCAACCGCCGAGACTTCGGTGAGTTGTTCACAGACGCGCAGCTTTTTTTCTTTGTGAACGCCTGCCGAAACGGTGTGACGAACGTCCGTGCCGATTCTTATATCGTAATCGCCTTTTTCAAGAACATATGCCGATTTGTGTCCCGTTACGCCGTTGTCATCATATGATGCAAGCGTGTAAGCAGTAAAATCAAGCGTCAGGTTTTGTGTTTCGCCGGGAGCAATTTCTTTTGTCTTCGCAAATGCGACGAGACGCATAGCCGGGTTCGGCAGCTTGTCGCCGTTAAACGCGCAATATACCTGAACTGTTTCCTTACCGTTTAATTTGCCTGTGTTTGTCACTTTCAGCGACAATGAAAAATCGCCGCCGCTTTCATTCAGTTTTATTTCCGAATAATCAAAGGTCGTATACGATAATCCGTAACCGAACGGGAACAGAACCTTTTCCGGACAAAATGTCTCAAAGTATCTGTAGCCGACGAAAATATCTTCAACATATTTATTGAGCTTTTTTCCGCCGAAATTCGCTGCGGACGGATAATCCGCATACTCACGTGCAATCGAGTCCGTCAGCTTGCCGGAAGGAGTTACGTCACCCGACACAACATCGGCAACCGCATTGCCCGTCTCCATGCCGCCCTGCCAGCAGATGAGCGCGCACGGAATATTGTATTTCTCGATCCACGAAAAATCAAATATACCGCCGATGTTCAGTATCACGCATGTGCGTTTGAAATAACGGGTTACAAGCGATAACATGCGTTCTTCTTCGTCGGTAAGATAATAGCTGCCCTTTTCAAGCGTGTTTTCTCTGTCCTCGCCTGCGGCTCTGCCGATAACAACGAACGCCGTATCCGAATTTCTTGCCGCTTCTGCTACGAGCGCCTCGGACAGCGGCATTTCGTCATAACACATCGGCCAGTGTCCCCAAAAACCGTTGTCTACGGGATTTTCCTTTCGCCATTTGGCGTAAACGGCGTCAAGCTTTTCATTGATGCGAATACTTTTATTTGCTTTCAGTCCGTCGGAAATGCTGACGGTATAGTGCGCGTTAACGTCGCCGCCGGAGCCGTAACCGACAAAAAACGTGTCATACTGCACACGTCCGAAAACTGACACCGTGTTGTCGGGGGTCAGCGGCAGCACACTGCCGTTGTTTTTCAAAAGAACAATACTTTCCGCCGCGGCGAGTCTGCATGCGTCGCCGATACCGTCCTCCGGTGGAAAAAAAGCGTCTTTACCCTTAACGGATGTTTGCGATACGCCGTTCGTGACGCCGTTTACTATTTTTCCGACTATCTTGTTCAGTTTTTTCGGTATTTTCATTCGAGTCAGCCTCCCGATAATCTTCGTAATGTATTTTAACATATTTTACAAGAAAATAAAAGAACTATTTTTTTGGTTTTACTTCTCCGTGCAAATGTGCTTTATCCTGCAACGCTTTCCGGAAAAAAGGGTAACAGGTGCCGCGCCGCCGAAAATATTTTATCGCTTTTAAGCGCTAAAGTATTGACAAAGCGGTTTTTACGGTGTATAATCCCAGTAAATCACGAAAGGAGACAGTTTTTATGTTTATTGCATTCTACTATTATTATGTTCATAAGCTGTCTGAATTTCGGTAATTAAAAGCTCCGGTAATTAAGACGGCTTCTTTGACTTGTGTCATCGGGAGCCGTTTTTTTTATTTGAAAAAAGCGTCGGGAGGTTAAACAGATGCTTGTCAAAATTTTAATGCTTGTTGTGTTTTTTGCCGTGACGATCGCAATCGGAATCGTGTGCAGAAAGCGCTCGTCCGATGTCAACGGCTTTGTCCTCGGCGGACGCGGGGTCGGTCCGTGGCTCACCGCATTTGCTTACGGCACGTCATATTTTTCCGCTGTTATTTTTGTCGGCTATGCAGGGCAGTTCGGCTGGCGTTTCGGCGTCGCGTCCACATGGATAGGACTCGGCAACGCGTTTATCGGTTCGCTTCTCGCGTGGACGATTCTCGGACGCAGAACGCGCATTATGTCGCAGCACCTCGATTCCGCCACAATGCCGCAGTTTTTTGAGCGCCGATTTGATTCAAAAGGCTTGAAGCTTATTTCATCCGTAATAATTTTTGTTTTCCTTGTTCCGTACACCGCGTCGCTTTATAACGGGCTTTCGCGTCTTTTTTCAATGGCGTTCAACATCGACTACACTGTGCTAATAGTCGTTATGGCGGCACTTACGGCGGTGTATGTTATCGTCGGCGGATATATGGCGGCAGCCGTAAATGACTTTATACAGGGAATTATCATGCTTGCCGGAATCGTTATGATAATTGCGGCGGTGCTTAAAATAAACGGCGGCTTTACGGGTTCTCTTGCCGCGCTTGCCGGGGTGACGGACGAAAGCGTTTCGACCGTGCCGGGCGTGTTTGCGTCCTTCTTCGGTCCCGATCCCGCAGGACTTTTGAGCGTCGTTATTCTTACGTCGCTCGGCACGTGGGGACTTCCGCAGATGGTTCAGAAATTCTATGCGATAAAGAGCGAAAACGATATCCGTAAAGGAACGGTGATTTCAACTGTCTTTGCTGTTGTTGTTGCGGGCGGCTGCTATTTCCTCGGCGGTTTCGGCAGGCTGTTTAACGTGGATGTTAAAACGGAGGGCTATGACGCCGTAGTCCCCGCAATGCTTTCAAATTTGAGTCCGTGGCTTATAGGCATCACGCTTATCCTTGTGCTTGCCGCGTCAATGTCTACGCTCTCATCGCTCGTGCTTACGTCCGCGTCGACCCTCACGCTTGATTTCATTGATCCTGTTTTAATGAAAAAGAAGGATGAAAAGAAAAATCTGCTCATAATCAGAGCATTTGTCGCTGTGTTTATTATAATATCCGCAGTTATCGCAATAGTACAGTACAAGCACAAGGTGACATTTATCGCGCAGCTTATGGGACTTTCATGGGGTGCGCTTGCAGGCAGCTTCCTCGCGCCGTTCCTGTATTCGCTGTATTGGAAAGGCGTTACCAGGGCGTCGTGCGTCGTGTCGTTCGCGTGGGGCTCCGGCATAATGCTGCTCAATATGTTCGCGCCGTCTGTGTTCCCCGAATTTCTTAAAAGTCCCGTTGCATGCGGCGCGTTTGCAATGGTCGGCGGACTGATACTCGTACCGCTCGTCAGCCTTATAACGAAGAAGCCCGATAAAGAGCTTGTTGCCGATGTTTTCTCGTGCTACGAAAATAAAGTCCTTGTCCCCGTTACCGAGGCATTGAGCAATACATCCGAATAAAAAAATACTTCGCCGATTTTGATTTTCAAATGACATCACCAAAAAAAATTATATAGCAGAACAGATTGTGGTTATGGTACAATTGAAAGGCACAAATAAAATAGAAAATTTAACTCAGATGTGATATACAATAACCGTTGATAGTATTTGCGCCTTGCGCGAAGCAATAAATTGTCAGAACAACAAATGCAAACGGAACTGACTAAAATACACCCTTGCTCCGATTATTTCGGGACGAGGGTGTATTGTTTGCCGTTAGGCACTATTACATTTTCTTCCTGATATCAGCAAGGCGGTTGAGGGCTTCGTACAGTGTTTCGTCCTTCTTTGCGAAGTGGAAACGGGCGAGGTGGTTTACATCCTCGTTGAAGAAGCTCGAGCCGGGGACGGCTGCAACGCCGACTTTTCTTGCGAGCTCCTCGCAGAATTCGACGTCGCTCTTGCCCTTGGAAAAATCGGAGATATCGACCATCATGAAGTACGAGCCTTCGGGTTCGGTAAAGGTAAAGCCGAGGTCTTTGAGTCCGCCGACGAAGATATCACGCATATGCGTGTAGTGATCCTGAAGCTCTTTATAGTAGCTCATCGGAGCTTTAAGTCCGGGAATGACTGCCTCTTGCAGCGGCGAGGGGGCACAGACGGTCAAAAAGTCGTGGACTTTTTTGCATCTGTCCATAAGAGGCTTGTCCGCTACGATATAGCCGAGCCGCCAGCCGGTGATGGAATATGTTTTTGAGAGCGAGGAGCAGCAGATTGTTCTCTCCCACATTCCGGGAAGCGCGGCAATATATGTGTGCTTGTGCGGTTCAAAAATGATGTGTTCATACACTTCGTCGGTGATTATGATAACATCATACTTAATAGCAAGGTCTGCAATCGTTTGAAGTTCATCCTTCGTGAATACTCTGCCGGAGGGGTTTGAGGGGTTGCAGAGGATCATTGCCTTTGTTTTCGGATCTTTGAATGCTTCTTCAAGCTTGTCCGCGTCAAAGGTAAACGCGGGCGGGTTAAGCGGAACGAAAACAGGCTCCACGGAGTTGAAAATGCTCTGTGCGGCGTAGTTCTCGAAATAGGGGGAGAAGATGACTATTTTGTCGCCGGGGTTCGTGATTGCCATAAGAGTAGCCATCATAGCCTCGGTGCTGCCGACCGTGCCGAGAACGTTCTCGTCGGGATTTATCGGAAGTCCCATAAATTTGCCGACCTTTTCGGCAACCGCCGCGCGGTAGTTTGCAGCGCCCCATGTGGGGGTGTACTGGTGAGGGCCCGCTGTTGCGACCTCGGCAAGGCGTTTCATGATAAATTCGGGCGGGTCGAAATCGGGAAAGCCCTGAGAAAGGTTTATTGCGCCGCATTCCATTGAAATACGGGTCATACGGCGAATGACCGAATCGGTGAGACACTCGGTCTTTTTATTGAGTTCTTTCATACTTTTTTACTCCTTTACGAATTATATCCAAGCTCGAACGCCTTGAGGTTAGCTTCGAGGAATTTTTCGGGGACTGTGTTTTTTATCGTCTCTTTCCATACAGACTCGTTAATTGCGGTGTTTCTTGCCATAACGCCGATAAGAACAACGTTTACGGACTTCATATTGCCCGATTTAATCGCAAGGTCAAGCGCGTCAACGGCTGTGACGTCCGCTCCCGTGTTTTTGAGTGAATCAACGATGTGTTCCGGGTATTTTGCGGCACCCGTAATAACGGGCATCGGGTCGATATTTTGAGTGTTGACGATAATTTTGCCGTCCTTTTTGAGAAACGGGAGCGCACGGAGCGCTTCAAGCTCTTCAAACGCAAGTATAATATCCGCGCCGCCTTTGTCTATAATGGGCGAGTTGACTTTTTCTCCGTAACGGACATATGTCACGACGCTGCCGCCGCGCTGGCTCATTCCGTGAACCTCCGACACCTTGACATCGTAACCCTCGCTTATAACGGCGTTTCCGAGGATTCGGCTTGCAAGAAGCGTACCCTGTCCGCCTACTCCCACTATCATGATGCTTTTTGTTTCCATTTTGTCAACCCTCCTTAACTATAGCGTCGAACGGGCATATGTGTGTGCAAAGCTCGCAGCCGTTGCACTGTGTCACGTCGATAAATGGCTTGCCGTCCTTTGCCGAAATGGCGGGACAGCCCGCTTTAAGGCACTGCCTGCAGCTGCGGCACTTGTCCGTGATAACGCAGTGACCCGTGTATTTAACCTTTTTAAGAAGTGCGCACGGACGCTGTGCTATTATAACGGACGGTTCGTCCTTTGCAACTTCTTCTTTTACGACTTTTTCGAAGTTCTTTACGTCGAACGGATCTGCGATCCTCACGGAGTCGACGCCTACGGCTTTGCACAGAAGCTCAAGGTCTATCTGTTTTGTCGCTTCGCCGCGGATCGTTTTGCCCGTTGTGGGGTTGTCCTGATGTCCCGTCATTCCCGTTATGGAGTTGTCGAGAATGATAACGGTGTTTGCGCCCTTGTTGTAGACGATATCAATAAGTCCCGTTATTCCCGAATGAATAAATGTCGAATCGCCGATTACGGAAACAAGATGCCTGTTGAACTCCGCGCCGCGCGCCTTTGCCATGCCGTGAGCCGCCGAAACGGAGGCACCCATACAAATTGTTGTGTCCATCGCAGAAAGCGGAGCCGCCGCGCCGAGCGTGTAGCAGCCGATGTCGCCGCTGACGGTGAGTCCGAGCTTTTTAAGAACATAGAATGTGCCTCTGTGCGGACAGCCCGCGCACATTACGGGCGGACGGACGGGAACGTTTTCGGGGTGAGCCGTTTCGGGTTCACCGATACCGAGAACGGCTTTTTTTATCATATTAACGGAGTATTCCCCGAGCAGTGTAAATGCGTCTTTTCCGATAACCTCCAAGCCGAGAGCTTTGCAGTGTTCTTCGAGAACGGGGTCGAGCTCCTCTATGACATACAGCTTTTTGACCTTCTCCGCAAAGTCTTTTATAAGCTTTTCGGGGAGGGGATAGGGCATGCCGATTTTGAGATAGCTTGCTTTATCGCCGAGCGCCTCTTTTGCGTACATATATGTTATGCCCGATGTGATAACGCCTATTTCGCCGGAGTTCATTTCAACTCTGTTAAGATCAGTCGTTTCGGCAAAGTCACGCAGCTTTTTGATACGCTCCTCCACAACTGTATGACGCTTTATCGCGTTTGCGGGCATCATAACGTATTTTGCGGGGTTCTTTTCATATTCTTTCAAATCAACTTTGTCGGGCTCCTGCAAATCCACAAGGCTCTGCGAGTGTGAAACGCGGGTCGAAAGTCTTATAAAAACAGGCGTGTCAAACTGCTCGCTTAATGAGAAAGCGCGTTTGGTGAATTCTTTGCATTCCGACGAATCCGACGGTTCAAGCATCATAATTTTGCTTGCCTTTGCGTAATGGCGCGAGTCCTGTTCATTCTGCGAGGAGTGCATTCCGGGGTCGTCGGCAACGCAGAAAACAAGTCCCGCGTTAACGCCCGTGTACGCGACAGTGAAAACGGGATCCGCCATGACATTAAGTCCCACATGCTTGCAGCAGCTCATTGCTCTGCCGCCCGCTATGGACGCGCCTATTGCCGTTTCCGCCGCCACCTTTTCGTTCGGCGCCCACTCGCAGTAGACATTCTCATATTTGACCATGTTTTCGGTTATCTCCGTGCTCGGTGTGCCGGGGTATGATGAAACGACCTTTACGCCCGCCTCATATGCGCCTGCTGCGACCGCGGCGTTGCCGAGAAGCAGTTTTTTCATTGTTTATCTTCCTTTCATCCTATTTCGTTTTGCATGGCAACAAGATTTTCGCTTCTGTAACGTTTTCTTAAAACGGGCTTTTCAATCTTGCCCGTGGGGTTTCTCGGAATATCCGCGAAAATGATCTTGCGCGGACGCTTATATTTGGGTAAGTCGCGGCAGAAGTCGTTTACTTCGTCTTCCGTAAGTGCATATCCGTCTTTGACCTCTATAATTGCCGCCGATATTTCTCCGAGACGTGAGTCGGGAAGTCCGATCACCGCAACATCCTTTACCGCGTCAAGCTTTCTTATGAAGTCCTCTATCTGAACAGGGTAGATGTTTTCTCCGCCCGAAATTATAACGTCCTTTTTGCGGTCGACGAGATAGATGAAGCCGTCCGCATCCTCCATTGCCATGTCACCTGTGAAAAGCCAGCCGTTTTTAAGTACTTCTTCGGTCGCTTTTTCATCCTTGTAGTAGCATTTCATAACGCCGGGACCCTTAACGGCAAGCTCGCCGACCTCGCCTTGCTTTACTTCGCAGCCGTCGCTGCCGACAATTTTAACCTGCCAGCCGAAACCCGCTTTTCCGATAGCGCCGACCTTATGCGGATTTTCAACGCCGAGATGTACGCAGCCGGGACCTATCGACTCGCTCAAACCGTAGTTGGTGTCATACTGATGGTTGGGGAAATGCTGTTGCCAGCGTTTAATAAGACTCGGCGGCACGGGCTGCGCGCCTATGTGCATAAGCCGCCACGCTGACAAATCATAATCGTCGAGGTTTATTTTGCCTGAGTCGATTGCATCAAGGATATCCTGCGCCCACGGCACAAGAAGCCACACAATTGTGCATTTTTCCTCTGCTGCCGTCTGAATTATCCATTCGGGCTTAACTCCCTTAAGAAGTACCGCGCGTCCGCCGACAAGGAACGAGCCGAACCAGTGCATTTTTGCTCCCGTGTGATAAAGCGGCGGGATGCAGAGAAAAACATCGTTTTTGGTCTGTGAATGGTGTGCCTGTTCCGTTCTTGCGGCGTGCATAAGGGCTTCATGTGAGTGCAGGATCGCTTTCGGAAAACCCGTGGTGCCAGACGAAAAATATATTGCCGCGTCGTCCTCGTCCGTCAATTTTACTGCGGGTGCTTTTGAAGAACAGTAGTTTATAAGTGTGTCGAAGCTGTCGGCGAAGGTGGGACAGTCCTCACCCGAATAAAGCCACATTTTAATTCTCGGCACTCTCTCCACGATTTCTTCTATTCTGCCCGTAAATTCGGGACCGAACACGATGTAGTCGCAGTCGGCTTTGTTCAGACAGTATTTTATTTCGTCTGCCGTGTATCTGAAGTTGAGCGGTACTATTATCGCGCCGGCTTTGAGCGCTCCGAAATAAGTGGGAAGCCATTCAAGGCAGTTCATCATCAGAATTGCGACCTTGTCTCCCTTTTTCAGTCCGCGTGCAAGCAGCAGGTTTGCAAAACGATTGCTCATTTTATTGAAATTGCTCCATGTAATCTCGCGTTTATATGCTTTGCCGGGAGTGCTTTCGATAAGCGCGTACTCGCGCCATGTCATTTTCGATCTGTCATCGGCCTGTGGGTTGATTTCCGTTAAGGCAACGTCATTCGGATAAAAATCCGCGTTCTTTTGAAGGATTTCCGTGATAGGCATTTCTTTTTTTCTTCCTTTCGCGGGGACATGTAAACAAAAAACGCCCCCTGAAAAATCAGAGGGCGGAGTTGATTCCGCGGTACCACCTCAGTTTACCGCAGCCTCACGGCGGCGGCCTCGTCGGGTACATACATACCCTATCGCTGTAACGGGCGCTCCCGGCGCAGCTTGTATACGCTGCACGGCTCTGCAAGGTGTATTCGTTTTTCGCCGTACTGCGCCTTTTCACCTGTCGGCGCTCTCTGAAAGCCGTTTCGGAAAACTACTTGTCCTGCGTCATTGCATTTAATATGTACTTTACCATTTTATTTTTAAAAAGTCAATACATTTTAACAACGAACAAAAGAACGTTTTTCGGCTGTCCGTTTGTGCAGTATTCCGAAAAACACGGACGAAGTTTGGTTTTTTGACGGTCTTTTAAAAAGATTTCACAAAAACACTTGAAAAGACTGTTAAAATTATGTAGAATCCTAATATAGAAATGTTTTAAAGGAGAGCTGTTATGAAAAAAGCTTTATCGGTGCTTTTGGCACTCGTTCTTACGATTACGTCTCTTTCCGTCATTGCTTTTGCGTACGACGGAAAAAATACGTCTTATCCACGGATTTATGTCCACGGCTTTATGTCGCGTGACATTATTGCGGACAAAAACGATAAGGATTCCGATGTGCTTTGGCCGCCCGCAACCGACACTATTCTCGATGCGGTGAAAAAAGCCGTCCCGTCACTTGCCAAGTTTGCCGTCACCCGTGATTGGCAGACCCTCGGCAATGAGATAACACCGCTTGCCAAGGATATTTTTGCGCCGTCCTTCCTCGATGAAAACGGCAACGCCAAGGGCAATTCGGGTGTTTATTTCGTTTATCCCGATGCCGGCACGATTACAAAAAATTCCGAACTGTCGTTTAGCTATGACTGGCGCCTCGACCCCGTTGAGCTTGCCGCGCAGCTTCATGACTTTATCGAATACGTGCTTAAGTGCTCCGGTTCCGAAAAGGTAGACCTCCAGTGTCACAGCTTCGGCGGAATCGTTACTTCGACTTATGTAAAACTCTACGGTGTCGGAAGGCTTCACACTGTAGTTTTTAATTCGACCGCAGTGTTCGGTGAAACATACACGGGCGAGCTTATGACCGGCAAGATTAACCTCGACAAAAATGCGATTGTAAGCTTCATGTCATATATTTTCGATAACAATGAATATGAACATCTTCTCAATTCCGTGATAAAGCTTTTTTCCGATGCGGGTCTGCTTGACTTTCTTTGCAAATTCGGCAATGACCTTATCGCCGAACTGAGCGAGCAGGTTCTCCCCGAGGTTATTGTTCCCGCATTCGGCGGATGGTTAAGCGTGTGGGCGATGGTTCCCAATGCAGACATCAATGAGAGCATGAACTATGTCTTCAACGAGATATACAAAAATTCGGATATTGACAGAAGCGGTCTTGTTGCGAAAATAAACAACTTTAACGCACTTTTACGTCCTTACAAAGCCGATGTCCTCAACGAAATAAACGACAGTACGAACTTCTATGTCATCAGCAAATACGGCTACTGCTCAATTCCGATAACTCCGTCATGGACGGTCATGGGCGACGGTGTTGTCGACACGCAGTACACCTCGTTCGGCGCAACATGCTCCGATTTTGACAGCGAGCTTCCGGCGGAGTATCTTGCAGGCAGGGATCCCGAAATGATATCCCCGAACAAAAAGGTTGACGCTTCAACCTGCATGTTCCCGGACAGAACATGGTTTATCAGAGACGCAAACCACAATT
>SFHK01000095.1 GCA_004556395.1 Clostridiales bacterium | reverse complement strand
AAGACGGTTATACGGAAGACAGCTTATCGGACGGCGTACACGACTGAGAGCAGCGGTGCGGCGGAGGGTGAGACATACGTAAGGAAGCAACGAAGCCGAGGAGGCCGATTCGCAAAAATCGGCTGAAGGATCGGAGGGCGGAGCTATGGACGTTTTCACGCGGGAGAAGGGCTGGCAGCCGGGCGCGGAGGAAGGCGAGGAGGATCAGATGGCTTATGGCTGTCTGTTTTGCATGACCGGAAGTGAAGAGCAGGTCGCCGCACGCATCCGGGATGGGTATCCGGCGTACCGAGCCGTGAGTCTGCGTAAGATGCGGTATCGAACGAGCCATGGTCAGCGAACCAGCGAGGTGGTTCAGCTGCTTCCAAGCTATGTCTTTCTGAAGGCGCCCGCGGAGGCGAATCCGTTTCGAGAGCTTCCCAAGAACGACGTTATACGGATTCTGACGACGGGCGACGGCGAATGGCGGCTGCGGGACGGAGACAGGCGCTTCGCGCAATGGGTTTTTCGGTACGACGGGCTGCTCGATTTTTCAAAGGCGTATCGCGAGGGCGAGCGCATCCGCATCATCAGCGGGCCGCTCAAGGATATGGAAGGCAAAATTCTGCGCGTGGACAAGCGCGGGCGCAGCGGACAGGTTACGCTGGAATTCAACGGAAGAACGATTCCGATCTGGCTTGGCTTTGAACTGATTGACCTTGTGTGAACGGGAGGACGCTTCGGCTTTGAAGGAAGGGCGGCGAAACCGGTATCGGCGCGGCGGCAGGCGGCCGTCGGGCGTTCGAATCGCAATGATTCTGCTCGGGCTGGCGGTCGTATACGCGGGCATTCTGCTGGGCGTTCGAGCCGTCGGAAACCGGCTCGAGGGGCAAGACGCAGTGGAAGCCGTCGGCTCGCTGGAAGGGCGCTTTGATTCGGATATACTCACAACGCAATACGCAAACCGGACGTGGACGTACCGAAAGCGGGATCTGACGAACATCCTGCTGCTCGGCGTGGACTGGACGGAGACGGAGGACGCTGTGTCCGGGCGCTATGCCGGACAGGCGGATTTTCTGTATCTGATTACGCTCGATAAGAAGAATCGAACCATTCTGACATTGCAGCTCGACCGCGACACGATCACGGACATCCGCATCTTTGGCCCGTTCGGCGATTACACGGGCATTCGGACGACGCAGCTGTGTCTTTCGCATGCCTACGGCGACACGCCCGAACAGAACAATGAAAATACCGTGTGGGCAGTGGAACGTCTGCTCGGCGGAATTCCCGTGGACGCGTGCGTGGCGCTGGATATGGGCGCGATCGACGCGCTGAACGAAGCGCTGGGCGGCGTGACGGTCACGCTGGCGGAGGATTTCTCCCGTCTGGACGCGCAGATGACGAAGGGCGCGACGGTTACGCTCAGGGGTGAACAGGCGGAGCTGTTTGTTCGCGGCCGCATGAACGTGGGCGACGGGAAGAACGCGTCGCGCATGCGGCGGCAGCGAGCATTCATTCAGGCGGCGACGGAGAAAATCGCGCAGGGACTGAACGAGGACGTGGAGTTTGCCGACCGGCTTTTCGACGCGCTCTCCGCGCACATGACCGCAGACGTGGAGCGCGGCTGGCTGATCAACAAGGCGTATGAAAGCCGTGCGTACCGGCGTTCGAACACGATGACCCTCGCCGGAGATTACGCGGTGGGCGAGGACGGGTTCATGGAATTCCACGCGGACGAAGAGTCGCTGGGCGAGCTTTTAGCGGCGAATTACTTTGAATAACCGGGCGGTTCGAAGCCGTCCTGACATAGAAGGGGAGAAAGAACGTGACGAAACGCATTCTCGAAATCATGCTCATACTGATGCTGGTGGCAGGAAGCGCATCGGCCGCCATTTACACGGATGTATCCGGCACGCCCACGCAGGACGTGGCGGTTCAGCTGGACGCCGCATGGAGAGACGAGGCGGCGACGGCGTATGATCTGGCGGTTCTGCCCGTGGATCAGCTGGCGATGGACAAGGTTACCGATGCGTACACCTTCGTATATGAAGAGGAGAACCGTCCGGTGCGCTGGTATCCCGAGGAGACGCAGCGCGCCATCGAGGCGATGATCACCGTCGACCCGGACAGCCTGTATCTGACGGAATTCATGCGGCTTCACGCGGCGCAGGCGCAGCCCGCGGCGGCGCTGGACGCGGTTATGCGGCTGGAAATCGACTATTACCCGGGACAGCTGACGGTGGTCGTGCTGGGCGATACGTCCGACCCGGAGAACATCGTGTGGACGCCGGTGGAATCGCGCGTGACGGAGATCGGCAAGCTGGAATTCGAGGTTCCGCAGGAACTGATGAAAGCGCTGCAGGGCGAGGACGTGCTGTTCACGCTGCTGGTGACTCGTCCGGGCGACAGCCGCGTGATCGTCGTTCCGGAAACGACCACGATTCCCAGCGTGCTGCCCAGCAAAACGGCTGAGGATGAGACGCATATAAAGAAGACCATTCGTAAGGATGGCACGCCGTGGCCGGACGATTTCGAGCTTCTGATCGTGCCGGAGACGGACGCGATTGCGCAGGAGCTGGCGCGAATCCGCGAGCGGCTCGCGGCGCAGATGGCGATTCTGAGCTGGCTGCCCGACGACAAGGCGGAAGAGGTGCGCTGCCTGCTGGGCGACGCGGCGGATTCGCTGATCGTTTCGGAGTATGTGCCGCTTCAGACACGCGACTATCGCGAAACCTCCGGCGACGCGGTGGGCACCTTCGCGTTCGCCACGCCGTTCAAGGCCGGGGAAACCGTGATTACCGCGCTGGGCATGCCGCTTGAGGAAGCCGCGGAGGGCGAAACGCAGATGCGCTGGCTCGTGCAGCGCGCGGTCGTGCGCGAGAACGGCGATGTGGACGTGGTATTCGATCAGCTCGGTCTGACGCAGATGGACGCGGAGACGGCGCTTCTGCTGGTGCTGAGCGAGCCGTACGCCGGGGAGTAAACCAATCAAGAATCGGGGGGCGCATGGCGGAGGATGATCCGCCCTGTACCCGGAAGCGCGCCCCGGGAAGGCTGACCATATGAGATACGATCAGGACGAAACGAACGGCAAGGTGAACGCGGAGCCGAGAAACGCCGAAGCGGAGCTGTTCGCGGAGATATTGAACCGTCTGGACGAAAAGAAGGACGGCTCAAAGGACGCGCAGCCGGGGAATCAGCCGCAGTCTGCGAAGACCATTGACCTTGTGGAGCTGTTTTACTACATGCTCTCCAAGCTTCATTACATCCTTCTGGGCATGCTTATTGGCGCGCTGCTGCTGGGCGTGTACGCGTCCCGCCGGGTTACGCCGATTTACACGGCGACCTCCAAGCTCTACATCATGGGCACGACCGGCTCCAGCATCATTGCCGATTTGCAGATCGGCACCGTGCTGACGATGGACTATCAGGAAGTATTCAAGACATGGGAAGTTCACCAGATGGTGAACGACGAGCTGGGCACGAACTACAGCTACTCCATGCTGCAGAGCATGGTGAGTGTGGCAAACCCGGAGGACACGCGCATCCTGTACATCACCGCGCGGCATCCGGATGCGCAGATGGCGGCGGACATTGCCAACGCCTACGCGACCGCCGCGAAGAAGTTCATCACGCAGACGATGAACACCGACGAGCCCAGCACCTTCTCCATCGCGCTGGTGCCCGGCGTGGCCAGCAGCACGAGCATTACCGGCTACGTGATTCGCGGCATCCTGCTGGGAACCGTGCTGGTGGGCGGCGCGCTGGTGCTGTGGTTCCTGCTGGATAACCGCCCCAAGTCGCCGGATGATCTGATGCGCGTCGCCGGGGTTCCCACACTGGCCGTCATCCCCAGAAATTCGCAGTTTCCCGGCTCCAGGCTGCACGGAAGGAGGTCGGGCAGGAAATGAAACAGCTGAAAATCGGCCGCTTTCCGGCTCTGGACTATGCCTGCAGCGAGGCGCTGAACACGCTTTGCACCAATCTTTCCTACTGCGGCCGCGAGGTTCGCAGCATTCTGTTTACCAGTCGCTATGAGCAGGAGGGCAAGTCCGGCATCGCCATGAACGTGATGCGCACGCTGGCGGGCTACGGCAAGCGCGTGCTGCTGGTGGACGCCGACCTGCGCTGCTCGACGCTGGCGCGGCGATATCGCTTTACCTACGCGCAGCGCGAAAACGCCGGACTGGCGCAGCACCTTGCCGGTATGTGTGAATTGCAGGACGTGGTTTACCGCACGAACCTGCCGGGCGCGTTTATTCTTCCCGCCGGGCACGAGGTGCTGAACTCCATGCAGCTGCTGGCGTCCTATCGCTACGGCGAGATGATGGACGCGCTGCGCGACGAGTTTGACATTGTGCTGGTGGACTCTCCGCCGGCCGGGCTGATCGTGGACGCGATCGAGATCGCGCGCTACTGCGACGGCGTGGTGATTGTGGTGGAGTATAACCGCGGGCGCGTGCAGGACGTTGCCGACGTGGCCGCCAACCTCGCCAAGACCGGCTGCAAGGTGCTGGGCGCGGTGATGAACGGCGTGAACCTGAAGTCGTTCCGGAACCGCAAGTACTATTACCGTTCCGAGCGCTATTCCGCGTACTACCACCACTATGGCGGCACGGACGCGCACGCCGAGCCGGAAGCGAAGGACAAATGAGTCCGCACGGCTTCGCGGACATTCATCAGCACGTGCTGTGGGGGCTGGACGACGGCCCCGCCACGCGAAAGCAGATGCACGCGCTGCTCCGGCAGAATGTGGAGAACGGCGTGCGGCTGGTGTACGCAACGGCGCATGCCGCGCCCGGGCTTCGGCGGTTCAATGCGGAACTGTATCGGGAGCGCCTGAAGGAAGCGAACGCGTACTGTCGGAAGCGCGATTGGCCGCTTCGCATACTGTCGGGGTGTGAGATGTATTATTCTCCGGCGGCGGTGGACGCGCTTCTGGAAGGCAGGATTCCCACGCTGGGCGGCTCGCTCTATGTGCTGATTGAGTTTTCAGAGGACGTGTCGGCCGCGCGCATCGGCAAGGCGGCGAACAGCCTGTATCGCGCCGGGTATCGGCCGATTCTGGCGCACGCGGAGCGGTATCGGTGCCTGGTGCGTTCGCCCGCGAGAGCCATGGCGGTGCGGGACGAGTTCGGATTGCTTTTGCAGATGAACTGCGAAACCGTGCTGCGCCCGCGGGGCTTCTTCTGCCGGCGCTTCGTGCGGACGCTGCTTCGGGAGCAGGCCGTGGACGTGCTGGCCTCGGACGCGCACGACGCGTCGCGAAGGCCGGTGCAGATGCGAATGGCCTATCAGAAGGTCGCCCGGCTGTGCGGAAAGCGATATGCTAAAGAGATAACAAAATTTGGCTGGGAAATCGCTTGCAAAGCACGGAAGGGCAAGGTATAATAAGGTTGGTTTATACACCAATCCTGAAGCGGAGAAGCCATGCAGATTCGGACGATACCCATGGAACAGTGGTGTGCGCTGGCGCGGGAAAACGTCGCGCCGCCGGTGACGATCTGTCTGGAAGGCGAGAGCATGCGCCCGCTGATTCGGAAGGGACGCGATCCGGTGACGATCGTTCCCGTTCGCGGAGAGATGAAAAAGGGCGATGTGGTGCTGTTCACGCTGGGGGACGGGCGATATGTCGTTCACAGGGTGTGGCGGCTGCGCGAGGGTCTCGTTCGGACGCTGGGCGACAACTGCGTGAACCCGGAGCCGTGGTTCCCGAGGACGCAGGTGCTCGGACAGGTGGTTCGGTTCAGCCGGAACGGACACGTGTTCAGGCTGGATACGCCCGCGGCGCGGGCTTTCGGGCGGGTCTGGATGGCGCTTTTCCCGATAAGAAGAGGGTATAAGCGGGCGAGGGCGCTGGCCGGGCGGATGTACCGGAGGGTATTTCCGCGGAAGGACGGGGCCTGAAGCCGGTGAATCCTTCGCGGCGCGGGCGTTCGGGCGGGTCTGGATGGCGCTTTTCCCGATAGGAAGAGGGTATAAGCGGGCGAGG
>SFHK01000094.1 GCA_004556395.1 Clostridiales bacterium | reverse complement strand
CCGTCAGAAATCCAAATCCCCGCCAGCACAGCCCCACGGAAGAGCGCGCGAGGGGCACAACCCTCTCGCATCCCGTCACCCGAGGGGGTGTAGGGGAGCGGAGCGCCCCACGCCTGCTTCGCCGGAAACCAAATTCTTCGCCGGAATGCCTGCACCGTCAGAAATCCAAATCCGCGCCAGCACAGCCCCACGGGAGAGCGCGAGAGGGTCGCGCCCTCTCGCACCTCGTCCCCCGAGGGGGTGTAGGGGAGCGGAGCGCCCCACGCCTGCTTCGTCGGAAGCCAAATTCTTCGCCGGAATGCCTGCACCGTCAGAAACCCAAATCCCCGCCAGCACAGCCCCACGGGAGAGCGCGCGAGGGGCACAACCCTCTCGCTCCCCGTCACCCGAGGGGGTGTATCGAAAACCCAAATTCCCGCCAGAACAGCCCCGGGAGAGCGCGAGAGGGTGTGAACCCTCTCGCACCCCGTCGGCCGATAAACCGCGCGTGCCCAGCTATTCCTCCCCTTCATTATACCAGCCGTGTGGAAAAGACGCAAGCCATCCTGACACAAATCGCGCTTATCCCCGCGCGTTCCACGTTCGTCCCCCGCCTTATCCAACGTTTTCCACCATTTATCCACAACCCCCCGTGTGGAAAATTCTGAAAAATTGCCGTTTTACCCTTGAATAATCGCGAAAAATCTGGTAAGATATAGACACTTATCCACAAGACGGTCTGTTTTGCACCGCCGATTGTGGATAAAAATTTCGAAGGGAGCCATTTCATGAATTACGCGGACGCACTCCTGTTATGGCAAAAGGCGCTCGGTCTCCTGCGCGAGAGCATGAACGAAACCCGATACCGCACGTGGTTCGAGGGCCTGAAGCTGCATTCGGCGGAGAACGGGCGCATCGTAGTCTATTGCGACGACGCGTTCATCGTGCGCAACATCCGTGAGCGTTACAAGACCCAGCTTTCAATGGTCATCGGAGAAGCGTTCGGCGAGGCGTATGATCTGGAAGTGGTCACGTCGGACGAGCTTTCCCGCTTCGAGAAGGAAATGACGTCCTCTCCCCTGAACCCGAAATATACCTTTGAAACCTTCGTCGTCGGCAACGGCAACCGCATGGCGTTCAACGCCAGCATGGCGGTAGCCGAAGCGCCGGCCAACGCGTACAACCCGCTGTTCATCTACGGCGGCGTGGGACTCGGCAAAACCCATCTGATGAACGCCATCTCGCACTTCATCGTGAAGGAAAACCCGAAAAGCAGGATCCTGTTCACCACCAGCGAGAACTTCACCAACGAGGTGGTCGAGGCCATCGCGCGCAAGAAGACGATGGAGCTTCGCAACCGCATGCGCTCGGTGGACGTGCTTCTGATCGACGACGTTCAGTTTCTTTCCAATAAGCAGGCCACGCAGGAAGAATTCTTCCACACGTTCAACGCGCTGTTTGAAAACGGCAAGCAGATCGTGCTGTCCTCCGACCGCCCGCCGCACGAAATCGCCATGCTGGAAGCCCGCATGCGCTCCCGCTTCCTGAGCGGCCTTGTGGTGGACGTGCAGAAGCCGGACTACGAGACCCGCGTAGCCATTCTGATGCGCCTTGCGGAGACCAACCATATCGCCATCGGCGCGGGCGCGATTTCCTACATCGCGGAGCAGATCGACACCAACATCCGCGAACTGGAGGGCAGCCTGATCCGCGTAACCGCGCTGGCGCAGCTGGAGGGCATGCCGATTACCGAGCAGCTGGCGCAGAAGGCGCTGGAATCCCTCATTGTAAAAAAGGAAAAGACCGCCATTTCGCCCGAGAAGATCATGGACGAGGTAGCCGCGCGCTACGGCATCCGGCGCGACGACATCCTGTCCACCCGCCGCAACCGCGACGTGGCCGTGCCCCGGCAGCTGGCAATTTACCTCACGCGCGAGCTGGCGCAGCTTTCCACCACGCGCATCGGCGACGCCTTCGGGCGCGATCACTCCACCATCATGCACGCCTGCCGCAAAACGGCGGATTCCATCGCCGGCGACAAGGAATTTGCGCGCATCGTGGACGAGCTGACCCGCGCGATCATGGAAAAGTAAGGCCTTCGCGCCCGGAATTTTGGCTGAGACTTTTGGCCCGTCCAAAACTTATCCAGCCTTCATCCCGACTTGTCCCCAAAACAATCCACCCCAAAATTGGCAGGCGGAATCTGCCAAAAATGGAGTTATCCACATTATCCACGTCTCTACGTTTACTACGAAATTTATTCTATAGAATACGATGAATCGAGGGGGTCCGCATGAAATTCAGATGTTCTTCCAACGATTTGCTTTCCGCGCTGCAGGTTGCCATCCGCGCGCTTTCCGTCCGTTCGCCCCAGCCCATCCTTGAGGGCGTGCTGATCGAAGCGCTGGACGACGAGGTGCGCCTGACCGCCTCGGACGGCACGTTCACCATCATCACCACCCTGCCCGCCGCCGTCGAGGACGAGGGCGACGCCGTCATGCCCGGCCGCCTGTTCAACGAGGTCGTCCGCAAGATGCCCTCGGGCGAGGTTTCGGCGAACCTTTCCCATTCCTACGTCCTCTCCCTGCGCTGTCTCGGCTCCCGCACGAACATCTCCGGCCAGAACGCCGACGCGTATCCGCGCGTGGAGGTCTCCGCGAACGACGCGCACATCGAGCTTCCGCAGAGCCTTGTGAAGGACATGATCACCCGCACATCCTTCGCCGTGCCCATGGAGGATCAGCGGCAGGTGCTCACCGGCGGCTTCTTCAACATGCAGAACGGCCAGATCGACATGGTGGGTCTGGACGGCTTCCGCATGGCGATGCGAACCGCGCGCGTGTCCGACACCGAGCACACGGTCAAGGCGATCATCCCGCTCAAGTCGCTGGAGGAAATCGCCAAGCTCATGGCGGACGACGAGGAAAGCCGCGTCGAGATGCGCTTCGGAAACAACCAGCTCTTCGTGAAGCTGGGCAGCACCCGCCTGATCACCAGCCTCATCGACGGCGAATACATCGACTACCGCCGCGTCATCCCCAAATCCTTCAACACGGAGCTGACCGTCGGGCGCGAGGAATTCGCCCGCTGCGTGGACCGCGCGTCGCTCATGGCGCGCGAGGGCAAGAACAACCGCATCAAGTTCACCGTCGAGGGCGAGAAGCTGTTCATCACCTCCAATTCCGAAATCGGCGACGTGTTTGAGGAAATGAGCGTCAAAAACAGCGGCAGCGACATCGTCATCGCCTTCAACGTCAAGTATATGATGGAATTGATCCGCGTAGTCAGCGGAGACGAAATGACCGTAAAATTTGGAACGCCTGTCAGCCCCTGCGTCATCGCGCCCGTGAGCGGCGACGACTATACCTATCTGGTGCTCCCGGTGCGTCTCAATGCGTAACGAAAGACAAAACGACACGATTGCCGCCATCGCCACACCACCCGGCGAGGGCGGCATCGCCATTGTACGGATCAGCGGCGCGTGCGCAGGGGAATTTCTGCGCGCCGCGTTCCGTCCCGCCCATAAGGGCGAAATGAAGCACGGCCAGATGCGCTATGGCACCCTGACCGACCCGACCGGCGCGCCGATTGACGAGGTGATGGCGGTCTTTTTCCGCGCGCCCCGCTCCTACACGCGCGAGGACGTGGCGGAAATCCACCTGCACGGCGGATCCATGTGCGCCAGAGCCGCCATGGAGCGCCTGCTTTCGCTGGGCGCGCGCGCCGCGGAGCCGGGCGAGTTCACCTATCGCGCGTTCATGAACGGCCGCGTCGACTTAAGCGAGGCCGAGGCGGTCATGGGCCTCATCGGCGCGCGCTCGCAGGCCGCCCGCCGCGCGTCGATCCGTCAGCTTCGCGGCGGCGTGTCCGCGCCCATCGGCCGCATGCGCGAGGAGCTGACGGGTCTCCTCGCAAAAATCGAAGCCGCCACCGACTTCCCGGACGAAATCGACGAGGACGTGACCGCAAAAGACGTGCGCGAGGGCGCTTCCCGCATCCGGAACGAGCTCTCCCGTGCCGCCGACGGCAGGCGCGCGCGCATCGTCCGCGACGGCGCGTCCGTCGTGCTCTGCGGCCGCCCCAACGTGGGCAAGTCCAGCCTGATGAACGCCCTGCTCTCCGCCGACCGCGCCATCGTCACCGACATCCCCGGCACCACCCGCGACGTGCTCACCGAGAGCTTCGAAATCGGCGGCGTGCGCTACCAGCTCTCCGACACCGCCGGCATCCGCGAAACCGCCGACGCCATCGAAAAAATCGGCGTAACCCGCGCCCGCGACGCCCTGCGCGACGCCGACTGCGTTCTCCTCGTCCTCGATTCCTCCGCCCCCCTCACACCCTCCGACCAGTCCATGCTCGCCGCCCGCGATGAGCGTTATATCACCGTCCTCAATAAATCCGACCTCGCCCCCGCCGCGCATTCCGCAAATCCAACCGCCCCCGGCGCGGCATCCGCGCTCCCCGCGTTCCCCGCGAACGCCCCCGGCACGGCATCCGCGCCCCACGCGTTCCCCGCGAACACCCCCACCGCGACATCCGTCTCCCCCGCGTTTCCCGCGAACGCCCCCACCGCGACATCCGTCTCCCCCGCGTTCCCCGCGAACACCCCCGCCACGGCATCCGCGTCCGCTGTGTTCCCCGCGAACGCCCCCGGCGCGACCTCCGCGACTATCGCGTGTGCCGCGAACGCCTCCAGCGCGGCATCTGCGTCCGCTGCGTTCCCCGCGAACGATCCCGGCGCGACATCCATCTCCCCCGCGTTCCTCGCAAACGCCCCCACCGCGACATCCATCTCCCCCGCGTTCCCCGCGAACGCCCCCACCGCGACATCCGTCTCCCCCGCGTTCCCCGCGAACACCCCCGCCACGGCATCTGTCTCCGCTCCCAGCGTGTCCTCCGATAAGGATACCGGCACGGCAGTCACGTCCGTCTCTCCCGTGTCCTCCGCGAAGGATACCGGCACGGCAGTCACGTCCGTTTCCCCGGAATCCTCCGCGAAGGATACCGGCACGGCAGCCTCGTCCGTTTCCCCGGAATCCTCCGCGAAGGATACCGGCACGGCTGCCTCGTCCGTCTCCCCCGTATTCCTCGCTAAGGATACCGGCACGGCAGCCCCATCCATCCCCCGCGAGCCGATTCGCGCGAGCGCAAAAACCGGCGAGGGCATAGACGAAATCCTTCGCGCGATCGAACGCGTCTGCCGCCAGAGCGGCGCGTCGGAGGATCAAATGACGCTTCCACGCCATATCGAGTGCGCCCATCACGCCATGCAGGCGCTCGACCGGGCCATCCGCTTGATCGAATCCAACCTGCCGCTCGACCTCTGCGCCACCGACCTGCGCGAAGCCCTCGCCCACCTCGGAGACATCACCGGCGAAACCATGAACGAACACGTCATCGACCGCGTGTTCTCCGACTTCTGCGTAGGCAAATAACCCGCTGCCCCGCGTGCGCGGCGCAATCTCCAGCGTTCAAGCGTCCCGCGCGGCGTGCTCACGGCCGCGCCACAGCCGTTTCGCGAAGCGCAGCCACTCCCGCATTCGCGCGACCCGCGTCGAAGCCGCTTCGCGAAGCGCAGTCACTCTCGCATTCGCGCGACCCGCGTCGAAGCCGCTTCGCGAAGCGCGGCCACTCCCGCATTCGCGCGTTCCGCGCCGCAGCCGTCTCGCGAAGCGCGGCCACTCCCGCATTCGCGCAACCTGCGTTGAAGCCATCCCGCGAAACGCGGCCACTCCCGCATTCGCGCGACCCGCGCCGCAGCCGTTTCGCGAAGCGCGGTCACTCCCGCATTCGCACGTTTTGCGCCGCAGCCGTCTCGCAAAGCACGGCTACTCCCGCATTCGCGTGTCACGCGTCGCAGCCATCTCGCGAAGCGCAGCTACTTCCGTATTCGCGCGACCCGCGCCGCAGCCGTTTCGCGAAGCATGGCCACTCCCGCATTCGCGTGTTCCGCGCCGCAGCCATCTCGCGAAGCGCAGCTACTTCCGCATTCGCGCGACCCGCGCCGCAGCCGTTTCGCGAAGCGCGGCCACTCCCGC
>SFHK01000093.1 GCA_004556395.1 Clostridiales bacterium | reverse complement strand
TTTGAAGGGTTTGTTTTTGACGAAGCAGGTTATCCTTTTGAGGACGTTGTTTCCGACGACGCGAGTGTGGGGCGCTCCGCTCCCCTACATCCCCTCGGGGACGGGGTGCGAGAGGGTTGCGCCCCTCTCGCGCTCTCCCGGGGGCTGTTCTTTTGAGGGTTTGGTTTCCGACGATGTGGGCTATTCTTTTGAGAGATTTTGTTTCCGACGACGCGGGCGTGGGGCGCTCCGCTCCCCTACATCCCCTCGGGGACGGGGTGCGAGAGGGTGTGGCCCTCTCGCGCTCTCCCGGGGGATGGTTTGGCGCGCGGAAGGATTTTATTAGCGGAAACGGGGGTTTACATAGAAAGGGTTTTTTGGTACAATAGGGCGGAATACTTACAAACGGAGAAGTGACAGATGGTCTTTTCCAGTCTTACGTTTCTGACGTGTTTTTTCCCGATCGTATTGGCGCTGTATTTTGTGAAGGGGAGCATTCGGTGGCGCAACGGGGTGCTGCTGGCGGCGTCGCTGGTGTTTTACGCCTGGGGCGAGCCGATATGGATTGTGGCGATGCTGGCTTCGACGCTGGTCAACTGGGTATGCGCGGGGATGATCTCCGTGTGCAGGGGGGACGCGGCGAAGCGGGGATGGATGATCGCGGGCGTGGGGTTTGCCGGGGCGCTTTTATTTGTGTTCAAGTACACGGCGTTTTTCGCGAACTCGTTCCTTTCGCTTTTCGGGGCGGAGGCGCGCGTTGCGGGGCTGAAGCTGCCCATCGGCATTTCGTTTTACACGTTTCAGATCATTTCCTACACGGTGGACGTATACCGCGGGGAGACGCCGGCGCAGAGGTCGTTTGCGCGGCTGCTTTTATATGTCAGCTGTTTTCCGCAGCTGATCGCGGGGCCGATCGTTCAGTATTCGGACGTGGCGAAGCAGATCGGCAGCCGGAAAACGACCGCGAAGGACTTCACGCGCGGCATGCAGCGGTTTGTGGTGGGGTTGGGCAAGAAGGTCATTTTCGCGAACATCTGCGGGCTGATTCTGCGCGACCTGCCGTTGGCGGACGCGGGGGCGATGAGCTTTGGCGGCGCGTGGTACGCGGGGTTCGTGTACATGCTTCAGGTGTATTTTGACTTTTCGGGCTATTCGGACATGGCCATCGGCATCGGGCGGATACTGGGCTTTACCTACAAGGAGAATTTTGATTATCCGTTCATCGCGAAGGACGTGAGCGAGTACTGGCACCGCTGGCATATCTCGCTGAGCATGTGGTTCCGCGATTATCTGCTGTATCCGATTCTGAGAAGCCGGGGCATGCGCCGCCTTTCGATGAAGAAGAGCGAGCGGCACGGGCGCATGTATTACCGGAATCTTGCCACGATGATCGCGACGACGTGCGTGTGGGCGTTTACGGGGCTGTGGCACGGCGCGAGCTGGAATTTCATCGTGTGGGGGCTGTATTTCTGTGTCCTGCAGCTGCTGGAAAAGTTTGCGCTGGGAAAGGTGCGCGAGAAGCTGCCCGCGATTGCGTGCTGGGCGATCAATCTGATTCTGATTGTCGTGAGCTTTGTGATTTTCTATTACACCGACATGGGGCTGGTGACGCGGCACATTTCCGCGATGCTGGGCGTGGGAAGCGCGGGCTTCATCGACGCGCGGTCGCGGCTTGTGATTCGCACGTATTCGTTCTTCCCGCTTCTGGCGTTTGTGTGTTCGATGCCCATCGCGCCGATGCTGAACCGGCTGGGGCGCGGGCTTCTGGGGTCGAAGGCGTTTGAAATTGTGAAGAGCGTGGCGCTGAGCGCGTGCGTCGCGCTGGCCGTGCTGTTCCTTGTCGGGCAGTCGTACAATCCCTTTATTTACTTCCAGTTCTGAGGAGGCCGTTATGAAAAACAAGTTTTCCTTTCTGACGGCGCTGTGGTGGATTCTGCTGCTGGCCGTGCTGGGCTTTTTCCTTCTGGCGGCTACCGACAAGCACAGCCGCGAATCCGAGGATGAAAACCGCATGCTGGCGGCGTTTCCGACGCTGAGCGGGAAATCGCTGGCGGACGCGTCGTTTATGAACGGGTTTGAGGACTTTCTTTCCGACGCGTTCTTCGGGCGCGAAGGCGTGACGAAATTTACCGACCGGGTGATGGACAAATTCTCCGTGCTTACCGCGGAGGAGGAGGCCGTTCAAAAGGCCGAGGAGATGGACAGGCGCCTGCAGGCCGAGGGCGCGGCGGACGGGGAGAATCCCGCGGAAAAGCCGGCTGCGGACGCGCCGGCGGAGACGGCGGCGCCTGCAGCGACGGACGCGCCGGAGGAGCCGGTTCACGAGGATGAGCCGCAGGCTGCGGACGCGGTGGACGATCCGGACGAAAACATGGAAGAAGAGCCGCTGCTCGGCGGCGACGAGATCATCAGCCGGAACACGAGCTATCTGTGGCTGAAGCAGACGGACGGCGACGTAAAGAAGATTTATTCCTTTTCCCGGAAAAATCTGGAAACCTACGCAAAGACGCTGCGCATGATGCTCGATTACCTGCCGGCGGACGGGCAGATTCTGTTCACGCAGGCGCCGCTGGCGTCCATCGGCAACCGCTGGACGGATCAGCCGAGTACGTACTGCGGCTGGGGCTCGAGCGCGGAAACGATGCTGCGGGAGTGCATCGGCGACGAAGCGCGCATTCACGTGTTCAACAGCATGGCGATTCTGGAGCCGCACATCGCCGCGGGCGAGAAGATGTTCTACCAGACCGACCACCACTGGACGGCCGAGGGCGCGTATGTCGTGGCTTCGGAAATGATGAAGGCGCAGGGGCTGCCCGTGGTGCCCTATGAGGAATACGACTACAAGGCGATTCGCTCCAAGGCGCGGACGAAAAAGGGCGTTCGCGACACCTTCAACGCGCTGTATCCGCTGCTGCCCGCGCGCAGCCTGATCGTGACCAACCGCACGAACGAGACGGAGCTTCCGCTGATGAACTACTCCGTGCCCACCTACCGCACGTTTATGAACAACACGCGCAAGCCGTGGCGGCGAATCATCACCGGGTTCAATACCGGCCGCAAGGCGCTGGTGATCTGCGATTCGTTCGGCAACGCGTTCGCGCCGTACCTGCTGCCGTATTACGACGAGGTGCACATGGCGGACTTCCGCAAGGGCGATTTCGATAAAAAGCTCGCGGGCGGCTCGATGGGCGAGCTGATGCAATACTTCGGCATCGACGACGTGTACATCGTAACGTCCACCGCCAACGGCCTTCGCAAGAACAATTCCCTGATCTATCTCCGGAAATACCTTGTGGAATGAGGGGGCGCAGCGCATGAAAAACACTCGTTCATCCCGCCCGGCGGCGGGGAAGGGCGCGCCCGCCGTGAGAAAGAAAGCCGGACAGCGCCCGGCGGTTTCGAGGAAAAGAAGAAAAAAGAAGGCGGCGTTCCGGCCGTTTTCACAGCTGCACGGCTGGCTGAACCGCTATCGCACCACGCCGGTCCGCACGATGGTGGTCAATTCGCTGGTGGCGATGGTGGCGCTGATCATCCTGATCGCCATTTTGGGCGCGTGCTGGCCGGGCATCCGCATGGCGCGGCTGAAGAAGATGGTCGCGGGCGGCGAGATCAACGCCGCGGTGGAGGAGCTGAACGGCGCCGAAAAGGACGGCGCGGACGAAAGCACCGTGCAGACGCTCCGGCAGAAGCTGGCTTCCCGCATGCTGGCAGGCGGCCGCATGGACGACGCGCTCGCGCTGCTTGCGCTGACGGCGGCGGACGACGCGGAGACCGCGCGGCTGACCGCCGAGGCGCGCTATCAGAAGGCCGAGGCGCTGTATGCCGAGGGGGACTATGAGGAAGCGTCGAGGCTGTTCTACCGGCTGTCCGGCATGGGCGACGCCGCGTCGCGCTATGTGGACAGCGTGTGCGCGCTGGCCATCGAAGCGTATCTGGACGGCGACACGCCCGGCGCGCACCGGCTTCTGACGAGCGTGGACGGCGCGGAGGAGCACATTCGCCGCGCAGCGCTGGACGTGACCGGCTCCGAAAACGAAGCGAACGCGCTGCTGTCCGGCGACGCGCTCAATCCCGAAAGCATCCGAAAGCTGAAGCTGGATTCGCAGGCCGTTCTGGAAGCGCAGAAGAGCCTGCAGGGCGGCCGCATCGCTGCGGGCAGCCGCCATACCGTGGGCTTGCAATCCGACGGCACGGTCGTCGCGGTCGGCGATAACACCTATGGGCAGACGGATGTATCCTCGTGGTCGGGCGTGATTCAGGTGGCCGCGGGCGCGCGGCATACCGTGGGACTGAAATCCGACGGCACGGTTTTCGCTACCGGCGACAATTCGAGGGGGCAGCTGAACGTGTCCGACTGGACGGACATCAAGATGATCGCCTGCTCGGACTACGACACGCTGGGGCTGAAGAACGACGGTACCGTCGTAACCACCGGCCTGCACGGCTACTCGGACGTCGCCGACTGGCATAACGTCACGTCGATATCCGGCGGCTCCTATTCCGCCGCCTGCCTGTACGGGCAGGGCATGATGCTGTCCACCCATAAGGGCGCGCAGATGAAGACGGGCGTGCTGCTTTCGCAGCTGTCCGTGTGCGGCCCCTGCGCGGCGGGCGTGCAGCCGGACGGCACGCTGGTGTGCTCGTGGGACGGCGCGCCCGTGTGGACGGAAATCGCGCACGTCGAAACCTCCACCACCGGCATCCTGGCCGTCACAAACGCCGGCGAAATCCGAACGCACTTCTTCCGCGCATCGGACGATCCCGGCATCCAGCTCAACGGCAAGGCCGTCGAAATCGCCTCCAGCGGCACGCACCACGTGATCCTGCTGGAAGACGGCCGCGTGCAGGCCTTCGGCCTGAACGACGCCGGACAGCTGAACGTGAACGACTGGCAGTTATAATACGAGAAAGAACCCGCCGCGGCGGGTTCTTTCTGTAAAATCAGGGCTCGGTGTGCGGGGACATCTCGGGCTTCGATCTGTTTCGGCGCCGCTTCGCAGGCGCTGTCCGGCGGGGCGCGCTCGACGATGAGGCCGCAGCGGCCGTTTCCGGTTTCCGCATTCGAGGACACCTGCCGCTGTGCGCAGGTGTTCAGAAGCGCGCCGTGTGTCTTTGAGGGAAATGAAAATCACCGGGAATTGCCCATGTGTTTTTCGCACAGCGCCTTTTCCTTGGAAACCTTCAGCCCGTCGAAGAGATGCTCGTCAGTGCCGATTCTCGGATTGGGCGTTTTTCAAACCGGCGCGGGCGCGAAAGGACGTTCACCTTGCACCCCGTTTTCCAGAAGCTCGATGATGAAGCCGGTTTTGTCGGCATAATAGAAGCCCCACTTCCGCATCTCTTCGAAACTCTCGATGCCGATTGGCAGCTTCTTTGTGAGCCCGCATTTAGCCCCTGCTTTCTTTCATCGCGACGCGGCATTCCTTGTCCCAGAACGCAATGGCGTATTTGCGGATTTCCTTCAAGCGGAAGCGGCGAAGAATGGCGAAGCCGTCCTTTCCCTCGAACTACTTCATCGCGACGCGGCATTCCTTGTCCCAGAACGCAATGGCATATTTGCGGATTTTCTTCAAGCGGAAGCGGCGAAGAATGGCGAAGCCGTCCTTTTCCTCGAACTACTTCATCGCGACGCGGCATTCCTTGTCCCAGAACGCAATGGCGTATTTGCGGATTTCCTTCACGCGGAAGCGGCGAAGGAGCGCGGTATAGTCCTTTTCGTCAATCTGTTTCATGCCCGCTTCGCACGCCGCATCCAGCTTTTCTTCGTCTTTTACATCCTTCACTTCCACCACGAAGCCGATCTTTCGGTCCTTGCGACTTACAAGGATGTCGCTGCGGCCACGGCCGGTTTCGATGTTGGAAGACACGTTCCAGCTCGCGCAGGTGCTTAAAAGCGCCAGCAGAAAACCGTGATAGAACGATTCATGCGCATCGTAAAAGCTCACCGTGTCCAGAAGCTGCTCGTCGAGGATTTCCTTGATTGTATCCACGTCGCCCGTCTCGAAGGCGGCGTACAGATTCGTCAGCTTGTCCGTCTCGGCGCTGGCCTTGTCTTCAAACCACGACAGCACCTGCTGCATGTAGATTTGA
>SFHK01000031.1 GCA_004556395.1 Clostridiales bacterium | reverse complement strand
AATCCTCAGTAGCTCAATGGCAGAGCATTCGGCTGTTAACCGAAGGGTTGTAGGTTCGAGCCCTACCTGAGGAGCGTAAAGTCCCGATCGCCTGAAAAAAGCGTCGGGGCTTTTATGATACCATCGGGCGGAATGCGTTTCAGAAGAGACCATTGGGTAGTTCATGTGTCAGGAGAAAACCCTGAATCCGACCGATAACGGGAAGAAATGAGTTGAAAACGAAACGTCCGTCGCGGGAGCGTGGTTCGAAAATAACTTTGAAATCGGCTGGCGGCAGGAAGAAAATGGGCTGAAAACGAAATATCCGTAGAGAGGTAGAGTTCACACTCTGAAAGAAAGCCCCGAATTCGCGAACAGCGGGAAAGAAGTGCGTGGAACTGCGTTCGAGGGTCAATTGGATAGGGAAGTGCGGGAGGAGGCTCGGAAAGATGGAATTGACTTTCTTAGAGTGTTTGGGTGTTCGGCTGCCCTTTGCCGGAGGCTTTTACAGGGATTGCGCATTTCGTGCCGGGAATTAACTTTACATTTCTGCGGATTGGTTCTATAATGGATAAATCCCGGCTCAGGCTGGGGGAATGAGATTATTCAGAAAGGGGTATTGCCATGAAGGACGTCATCGTGCGCGAGTTATACCGCGATGTTCCCTCCACGGTGCTGCCGTCCGTGCGCGTGCGCGGATGGGTTCGCACCTCCCGCGAAAGCAAGGCTTTTGCGTTTATCGAGCTGAACGACGGGAGCTTCTTTAAGAATCTCCAGATCGTCGTGGAGGAGAATGCCGTTAATAATTACGCGGAAATCATGAAGCGCGTGACGGTTGGCGCGTCCATTGAGGCGATTGGCCGCATTGAGCCCACGCCCGGGATGAAGCAGCCGTTTGAGATGAAGGCCGAAGCCATCGAAATTCTTGGCGACAGCCCCGTTGACTATCCGCTGCAGAAGAAAAAGCACACGCTTGAGTATCTGCGCACGATTCAGCATCTGCGTCCGCGCGCGAACCTGTTCCAGTGCGCGTTCCGCATTCGCTCCATCGCCGCGCAGGCGATTCACCGCTTCTTCCACGACCGCGGATTCGTATATGTGCACACGCCGCTGATCACCGGCAGCGACTGCGAGGGAGCGGGCGAAATGTTCCAGGTGACGACGCTCGACCTTGACAACCTGCCGAAGACCGAGGACGGCAAGGTGGACTACGACAAGGATTTCTTCGCCAAGAAGGTTTCCCTGACGGTCTCTGGCCAGCTGAACGCGGAAATCTTCGCGTTGGCGTTCCGCAACGTCTACACCTTCGGCCCCACGTTCCGCGCCGAGAACAGCTACACCGCGCGCCACGCGGCCGAGTTCTGGATGATCGAGCCGGAAATCGCCTTCGCCGAGCTGGAGGACGACCTTGAGCTGGAGGAGGACATGATCAAGTACATCATCTCGTCCGTGCTCGAGGAAGCGCCGGAAGAGATGGCGTTTCTGAACAACTTCGTGGACAAGGGTCTGATCGAGCGTCTGACCGCCGTGCGCGACGCCGATTTTGCCCGCGTCAGCTACACCGACGCGATCGAGATTCTCAGAAGCAGCGGCGCGAAGTTCGAGTACGAGCCCTACTGGGGCTGCGATTTGCAGACCGAGCACGAGCGCTACCTCACCGAGAAGCACTTCGGCCGGCCGGTTTTCGTGACCGACTATCCGAAGGAGATCAAGGCGTTCTACATGCGCATGAACGACGACGGCAAGACCGTGGCGGCGGCCGACCTGCTGGTTCCCGGCATCGGCGAGCTGTGCGGCGGCAGCCAGAGAGAAGAGCGGCTGGACGTGCTGACGAAGCGCATCGAGGAGCTTGGCATGCAGTGCGCCGACTACTGGTGGTATCTTGAGCTGCGCAAGTACGGCTCCGTGAAGCATTCCGGCTTCGGCATGGGCTTTGAGCGCATGATCATGTACCTGACCGGCATCGCCAACATCCGCGACGTGCTGCCCTTCCCGCGCACGCCCCGCAGCGCCGATTTCTAAGGGAAGCAATCCAATTGCATAACGGACAGTTCGAGGCCCTCCTGTCCTTAAACAAAACCAGGTGAAAGACCAGGGCCGGCATCTATGTGTCGGCCCGGTTTTGCGCTTTGCGCTGCAAAAGGGCCGACGAAAAAAAGGAGGCCCTTTTCGTATGAACATGAAAAAATCGTTGAATGTCCGTGAACTCACCCGCGCCGCGCTGATTGCGGCCATCTACTGTGTGGTCACCATCCTGTGGCCGTTTTCCTTCGGAAGCATTCAGGTGCGCATTTCCGAGGCGCTCACGCTTCTGCCGGTTTTGTTTCCGGCGGCCATTCCCGGCGTGTCCGTCGGCTGCATGCTGGCGGGCATCCTGACCGGCGCGCCGTGGTTCGACTGGCTGTTCGGCTCGCTGACGACGCTGACCGCCGCGCTGCTCACCCGCAAATACCACAAGCCGCTCTGGTTGGCGGCCGTGTGGCCGACGCTTCTGAACGCCGTGATCACCGGCGCGATCGTCCATTTCGCCTATGTGGACAACCCCACGCTTTCCCTTTTGCCGCTTACGATGCTCTCCGTCGGCGCGGGCGAGGCCATCGCGTGCTTCGGTCTGGGGTTTCCGCTGCTTCTGCTGCTTCGGAAAACCGGGCTGTTCGGCTTCATGAAGAAGGGATAATTTCCCCTGCCGCCTGAAAAACAGGCGGTTTTTTGCGCTTTCGCGCGATTTATGGCGACGGACAGGCAGGATTCGGCAGGAATTTTCATAGGCTTCCTCGAAAAGGAGGAGGTAGGATGATCTTTCCGGACGCGATTCTGTGGCTTCTGGACGGCGTGTGTCTGCTGTTCGGGCACGTGGGGGCGCGCAGCTCGTTTCCGCGTCCGCTGACGGCGGAGGAAGAAGCGGTGCAGGTGGCGCGCGCCGCCGAGGGCGACCCCGAGGCGAAGCGGCTGCTGGTGGAGCACAACCTGCGGCTGGTGGCGCACATCGCCAAGAAGTACACGGGCAGCGGCATCGATTCCGACGATCTGGTGTCGGTGGGCACGATCGGGCTGATGAAGGCGGTTTCCACGTTTCGGCCGGAGGCGGGGCGGCTGACGACCTACGCGTCCCGCTGCATCGAAAACGAAATTCTGATGCAGCTGCGCGCGGGGCGCAAGCTGCGCATGAACGTTTCACTGAACGATCCCGTCGGCTCGGACAGGGAGGGCAACCACATTCGCATCCTCGATCTGCTGGGCACTGAGCCGGGCGAGGTGGCCGACCGGGTGGAAACGCGCATCGAGGGCGCGCGGGCGCGGCGGCTGATTCCGAAGGTTTTGACGGAGCGGGAGCAGAGGGTGATCTGCCTGCGCTACGGCCTGACCGACGGCGAGCCTCACGCGCAGCACGAGGTGGCCGGGCGGCTGGGCATTTCCCGAAGCTACGTATCCCGCATCGAAAAAAAGGCGCTGGAAAAGCTGCGGGCGGCGTTTCTGGCGGCGGACGAGAAAGACAGGAACTGAGGCACCACCGCACAATTCGGCGGCACGTCAGGCGATGTTTTTTCCGCCATCTGCGGCATGCAAAAAATTTCTCGATTTACCTCCAGTAAACCTTCGAAATTTGCATTTGCATCTGACGAAAAATCCATTCGCCGGCCGACCACCTCATTTGTGCGGCGTTGCCCTCACGAAACGGGAGGGAGATACCGATGCATACCGATTTTGTTTATCTGGACGAGGCCGTGCCGGGGCTTCTGTGGGACGCGAAGTACGCGACGGGCGACAACTTCACCGGCGCGCCGGTGGACGGCTATTTCGCCAACCGCGTGGTGGGCACGAAGGAGCTGGCCAGGGCGCTTCAGAAGGCGCTGGAGCTGGCTAAGGCGCAGGGCTACACGCTGCTCGTGTGGGACGCGTACCGCCCCGCGCGCGCCGTGCGGCGCTTTCTCAGGTGGGCGGGCGAGACGGAGGACTATCGCACGAAGGACGCGCACTATCCCAACATTCAGAAAACCGACATCGTGCCGCTGGGCTATGTGGCCACGGAGTCGTCGCACAGCCGCGGCAGCGCCGTGGATCTGACGCTGGCCGACGCGCGCACGCACAATCCCATCGGCATGGGCGGCATCTTCGATCTGATGGACGAGGCCAGCCATCATTCCGCGAAGCAGCCGGAGGAAATCCGCGAAAACCGCGCGCGGCTGAAGGACATCATGACGCAATGCGGCTTCGCGCCCTACGAAAACGAATGGTGGCACTACCGGCTGAGGAACGAGCCGTACCCGGACACGTATTTTGATTTTCCCATTGAATGAGAAACAGGGGGCAGAAGCATGAAAGGCATACCGTACGAAGTGTTTCCCGACAACCCCGCGCTGGAGGGGCTCGCGCAGATGCAGCCGCCCGTGCGCTATTCCGAGGCGCACGGCGACTGCCTTCTGTATCTGATTACGCCGTGGCGCGCGCCGGACGCGGCGCCGATTCGGCGGCCGCTGATCGTGTTCGTGCAGGGCAGCGGCTGGAAGCACCCGAACCCGTGGTTCGAGCTTCCGCAGCTGTCGATGTACGCGCAGGCGGGCTATGTGGTGGCGAGCGTCGCGCATCGCAGCGCGCTGGACGGCTTCCCGTTCCCGGCGTATCTTCAGGACGTGAAGACCGCCATCCGCTATCTGCGCGCGCATGCGGACGAGCTTTCGATCGATCCCGCGCGCGTGTGCGTGTGGGGCACGTCCTCCGGCGGCAACACGGCGCTGCTGGTGGGCGTGACCGCGAACGACGCACGCTATGAGACGGAGGAGTATGCGGGCGTGGACGACGGCGCGCAGCTGATTATCGACTTCTTCGGCCCCGCGAACCTGCCGAAAATGGCGGGGCTTGTGCGCGAAAGCCAGAGCAACGAGTCCCTGCTGGGCGCGCTCGCCGGTTCCCGCGATCCCATGGAGGTCGCCATGGAGATGAGTCCGGTTTCGCACCTGAAGCCGGACACCGCCTACCCGCCCATGCTGCTGGTGCACGGCGACGCCGACCCGGTGGTGGACTTCTCCCAGTCCGAGGAAATGCACGAAAAGCTGCTCGCCCTCGGCCAGAAATCCACGCTTATCCGCGTGACGAACGCCGTCCACGAGGGCAACACCTGGAGCCGCGCGCTGCACGCCCGCGTGCGGAGATTCATAGACGAGAACCTGTGAGGGAACGGCGGTTCGTGTGCATTCCGCATACCTGACAGGCTGACTGCGGGGGCTTATAATGAACTCAGCTCGTCTGCCAGTTGCAGAAGGAGTTCCTGAGCGCGTCTGATGTTCGTCAGGCGCGCTCAGCCTGATTATAAGGCAACGCCGCACAAATGAGGTGGTCGGATGGCGAATGGATTTTTCGTCCGATGCAAATGCAAATTTCGAAGGCTTACTGGAGGTAAATCGAGGAATCTGCGTGCCGCAGAGGACGGAAAAGACATCGCCCGACGTGCCGCCGAATTGCGCGGTGGTGCCTTAAATTCCCGTTTCGCGAAAAAAGTATTTGACCGGCGCGCGGCGGGCGCTTATAATAGAGGCAGGCAAAACCGGAGGGAACGGGGCATATGGAATTTATCAAGATGCACGGCATCGGGAACGATTACGTATTCGTGGACTGCTTCCGGCAGGAAGCGCCCGCCGACCCGGCGCGCGCGGCGATTGCGGTTTCGAAGCCGCACGTGGGCATTGGCGCGGACGGGCTGATTCTCATGCTGCCGGACGCGGAATGCGACGCGCGCATGCGCATCTTCAACGCCGACGGCAGCGAGGGCGAAATGTGCGGCAACGGCATCCGCTGCATGGGCAAATATCTGTATGATTCCGGCCTTGTGCGCTCCGAGCGAATGACCATCCGCACCGGCGGCGGCGTTCGCACGCTGGAGGTCGTTACCGAGGGCGGCGCGGCCGTGGGCGCGCGCGTGGACATGGGCGCACCGGAGTTCGATCCGGCGAAAATTCCCGTGAACGCGCTGGAGAACCGCGTGGTCGTGCTGTTTCCGGACGGGCGGACGGCGCGGTTCACATGCGTGGGCATGGGCAATCCGCACGCTGTGACGCTCGACCGCTTCCCGGACGGCGACGCGTTCCGGGCGGACGGCGCGTTTGTGGAAGCGCACCCGATGTTCCCGCGCCGCGTAAACGCGTCCTTTGCGCGCGTAGACGACGCGACGCACCTGACCGCGCGCATCTGGGAGCGCGGCAGCGGCGCGACCATGGCCTGCGGCAGCGGCGCGTGCGCGACGCTTGTGGCCGCGAGCCTGAACGGCGCGTCCGCCGACCGGGCGCATGTGCGCCTGCCGGGCGGGACGCTGTTCATCGAATACGACCGGGCGAACCGGCGCGTGTTCATGACGGGCCCGGCGCGGGTATCCTTTACGGGCAAAATTGATTGGGAGACCATAGAACAATAAGAGGAGTGAACCAACGATGCAGATGCACCAGCTGGACGCGCGTGTGCGCAAAATCAAGGCGGATCTGAACGACCTGCGCGTGCGCAGGCGCGTGCCGGTCACCGGAATCGAAGCCTCTCCGCGCGGTGAGAACGCGTTCGCGCCGTTTGAAAACGGCGCGCTGTGGGCGAAAAAGGTGGGCGACAACTGGGAGGATTTCCGTTTCACCGTCGTGACGCCGGAGGATTTCCGGGGTCAGACCATCCTTTCCATCCGCAGCGGCATGGAGAACGAGTGGGAAGCCGTGAACCCGCAGATCGTCGTGTGGGTGGACGGCGAGATCGTGCAGGCGTTCGACACCCGTCACACCGAGCTGATTCTGGACGAGGTGGCCGTGCCGGGCAGGGAATACGACGTCTTCCTGCAGGCCTACAACGGCACCAAGGAAATCGCCGCGGGCGTGAACGCGCCGCGCATGACGCTCTTCCTTGCCGACGGCATGGACGACGTGACCCAGCTTTATTACGATCTGGACGTGCCGCACACCGCCGCGCTGCTTCTGCGCGAGGGCTGCCGCGAGCGCGAAACCACGCTGCGCACGCTGTCCGACGCGATCAACCTGCTCGATTTGCGCGAGCCGTTCAGCCCCGCGTTCCACGCCTCCGTCAAGGCGGCGCGCGACTATCTGCAGGACAACTACTATCAGCCGCTGGAAGGCCGCGAGCCGGAGGCCATCGCGGACTGCATCGGCCACACCCATATCGACGTGGCGTGGCTGTGGGATCTGTATCAGACGCGCCATAAGGCCGTGCGCACCTTCGCCACGATGCTGCGCCTGATGGAGAAGTATCCCGAGTTCAAGTTCATGTCCTCCCAGCCGCAGCTGTATCAGTTCGTCAAGGAGGATCAGCCGCAGCTGTTCGAGCGCATCAGGGAAGCCGTGAAGCGCGGCCAGTGGGAGCCCGAGGGCGGCATGTGGGTCGAGGCCGACTGCAACCTGTCCGGCGGCGAGGCGCTGGTCAGGCAGTTCCTGTACGGCAACGAATTCTTTGAGACCGAGTTCGGCCGCCGCAGCCGCATCCTGTGGCTGCCCGACGTGTTCGGCTATTCCGCCGCGCTGCCGCAGATTCTGAAAAAGAGCGGCATCGACTACTTCATGACCAGCAAGCTGTCCTGGTCGGAATTCAACTGCTCGCCGTATGATACCTTCACGTGGAAGGGCATCGACGGAAGCGAGGTGCTCACCCACTTCACGCCCTCCCGCGAATACGGCTCAGAGGACGACTATGAGCGCCACGACGATCTGGCCTTCTTCACCACCTATAACGCCATGCTCGAGCCGAACCAGATCAAGGGCGGCTGGAAGCGTTTCCAGCAGAAGGGGCTGGACAACCATTACATCGTGACCTACGGCTACGGCGACGGCGGCGGCGGAAGCACCGACTGGATGATCGAAAACGCCCGCCGCATGAAGAGCCCGGTGGCCGGCTGCCCCGCCGTGCGCCAGACTTTCGCGCTGGACTTCTTCAAGGATCTGGAAAAGCGCGTTTCCGGACGCAAGGATCTGCCGAAGTGGTCGGGCGAGCTGTACCTTGAATACCATCGTGGCACGTACACCTCGCAGGCGCGCAACAAGCGCAACAACCGCAAGCTGGAAATTCTGCTGCGCGAGGTCGAGCTGTGGCTGACGCTGGCTAAGCGTTACGGCGTTTCCTACCCGCAGGACGAGCTCCGTCAGATCTGGCGACAGATGCTCACGCTGCAGTTCCACGACATCCTGCCCGGCTCCTCCATCCACAAGGTGTACACCGACTCCAACGAGATCTACGCCGACCTGTTCGCCCGCGCTGAGGCGCTCAGGAAGACCGCGCTGGACGCGCTGAACGCCCGAACGGCCGGAGACCTCGCGCTGTATAACTCGCTGTCCCACGAGCGCAGCGACCTCGTGTGGTTCGACGCGCCCGAGGGCGTGTGCGCGCTGAAGAACGCCGAGGGCGAGACCTTCCCGGCGCAGCGCGTGAACGGCCGCTATGTCGCGTTCGTGAAGGGTCTGAAGCCCATGGGCGAGACCAGCTTCACCTTCGTCTTCGGCGAGGAAGCGCCCGCGCGCGTGCACGCCGACCGAAACGGCTTCGAGACGCCCGCGTTCAGGGGCACGTTCGACGAGACCGGCTTTATCTCCTCGCTGTACGACAAGCGCGCCGGCCGCGAGCTTGCCAGGGCGGGCAAGTCGCTCAACACCATCGTGTACTACGAGAACCGCCCGCACAACTACGACGCGTGGGACATCAACATCTACTACGGCGAGCATTCGTGGAACCTCGACAAGCCCACGAGCTTCGAGGTCGTGACGAACGGCCCTGTGCTGTCCACCGTGCACGTGGAATGGGCGATCAGCAAGTCCAAAATCGCGCAGGACATCACGTTCTATCATGACGTAGACCGCGTGGACTTCCACACCATCGTGGACTGGAAGGAGGAGCATGGCCTTCTGAAGGCGCACTTCCCCGTGGACATCTTCTACAACGAGGCGCAGTTCGACATTCAGTACGGCAACGTGCGCCGCGCCACGCACAAGAACACCAGCTGGGACGTGGCGCGCTTCGAGGTGTGCGCCCACAAGTGGGCGGACGTCAGCGAGGCCAACTACGGCGCCGCCATCCTGAACGACTGCAAGTACGGCTACTCCGTGGACGAAAACAGCATCGCGCTGACCATGCTCAAGTCCGCCACCAACCCCGACCCGACGGCCGATCAGGAAATGCACGAGTTCACCTACGCCCTGATGCCGCACGAGGGCGACTGGCGACAGGCGCAGGTGCCGGAGCGCGCGTATGAGTTCAACATCCCCGTGACCGCGCTGAAGGCCGCCGGCCAGAAGGCCGAAGAAACCGCGTTCGCCCGCATCGACGCGCCCGGCGTTCAGATTGAGAGCGTCAAGGAAGCGCTGCACGGCGAGGGCACGATCATCCGCCTGTACGAGTACTACGGCGCACGCACCCGCGCGCGTCTGGCGCTGGCGGAGGCCCCGAAGCGCGCCTGCTTCACCTCCCTCATGGAGGACGACCTCGAGCCCGCGCCGTTTGAGGGCCGCGAGCTGAATCTCGAACTGAAGCCCTACGAAATCGTGACCATCCGCATCCAGTAATTCTCCGGGAGGCCGGGGGAGCGTCGCTCCCCCGGCACCCCCTCAAGGAGCCGGGAGGGAAAAAGCGCGTTTCTTTCGCTTCCCTTTCCATAAAAACGCCGCCGAAGCCTTTGCGCTCCGGCGGTATTTTGGTGGGGTAAATGGGGCTTTTCTCAGCGCGCGCGGCGCTTTTTTTCCGGGAGGAACACGTCCTTCACGAGGCCGATGGCGAACAGCGCGGCGAGCATGAACAGGATGGTTCGGGTCGTCATGCGGGTAATGAAGATGCTGATCACGGCGATCAGCACGATATACAGAAGCGTGCGCATCACCGCGCCGAGGATGGACGTGAACACGCTGCCGCGGAACAGCGTCGCCCGCAGAAGGGCGATGACCGCGCACACCGTCACCAGCAGGATGACGATGTTCGTGGCGTTCAGCGCGAATTTCACGCTGGTCAGCTGGGTAAGCCAGCTGTAGGCGTTTTGCAGGATCACCTGAAACAGAAGCCGCTTATACAGGAACCACGTGGCAGACACCGTGACCAGACTCGCGCTCACGGCGACGATGCCGCGCAGGAACACGCGCGCCAGCCACATCGTGCTTTCCGCCATTTCGTACAGCGTGTTGTACGCCAGAAGGCGCACCAGCATGTACACGGGAATCGTCAGAAGCGCCACGATCATGAAATCGTACAGCGTCTGAATCAGGTCGTCGCGGCTCATCAGGCGCGACCAGAGCGCGCCGAACGACGGCGGTGTCTGTCCGCTCTTTTCCACATAGTCGGCGTAGGCCTCCACCATGTCCGACACGCCGAAGCCCGTGTCCTCGCCCTCGGCGCGGCGGCCGGCGCTGCCGTAGAACGGGAAATGGTAGATGTCCAGCCTGCTTATGTCAATGCCGTACCGCGAAAGGTTGATTTCCGGCGCGACGGCGTTCAGCCAGCTGGGAAACATCATGAAAAGCGCCGCCGCGGTCAAACCGACGGCCAGCACGAACGCGAAAAAACGTCTGATCAACGAAAGCTCCTCCCTCGGACGCGGAGCGCGTCCGCCTGCCATGCTCATCCATTTTATCATATCGACGCGCATCCGGCAATCAATGTTCCTATGTTTTGCGTTTTTTGCCGATTTTATCCGGCTTGACTTCGGTTACGAGTATGTTTATAATAATGCCAGATGCTGGAAACGGAGGGAGCGCGCATGGAAGAGGGCTATCTCATCGGCGTGGACGGCGGCGGAACCAAGACGAAGGCCGTCGCTGCGCGCACGGACGGCACGGTGCTGGCCACCGCCGTGGGCGGCGGGCTGAACGCCGGGCAGATCGGCGCGGGACGGGCGAAGGAAAATCTGCTGGGCGTGCTGAAGCGGCTGACGCGGGCGCTGGACGGACAGGCCGCGCGCGTCGTCGTGGGCGATCCGTCGCTGGACGGGCCCGCGCCGCCGTCCGCCGCGCGCGCCTTCGCGCGGGGCTGGATAGAGCCGGAAAGGCTGACGCTCACGTCCGACGTGCATCTGGCGCTGTTCGCGTTCTCACAGGGCGCGCCGGCGGCAATGGCCGTGTGCGGCACGGGCTCGATGATCGTGATGACGGACGAAGATGGCGAAACGCGCACGGCGGGCGGCTGGGGGCACGTGCTCGGCGACCCCGGCTCCGGCTACGCGCTGGCGCTGGACGGCCTGCGCGCCGCCATCGACTGCTGGGAGGGCGTGTCGGACGCGCGGGCGCTGGCCGGGCGCGCACAGGCTTTTTTTGCGCTGCGCGAGCCGCGCGCTCTGATCGACATTGTGTACCGTCCCGGGACGCGGCCGAGCGACCTTGCCGCGTTCGGAAGCGAGGTGCTGGCGCTGGCAAAGGCGGGCGACGAACCCGCGCTTGCCATCCTGCGCGGGCAGATGACCCGCCTTGCGCGCGGCGCGGCGGCGCTGATTCGCCCCTGCCCCGCCGTGCGGCGCGTGGGATTATACGGCGGCGTGTTCGAGCACAGCGAGGCGGCGCGGGAGACGTTCGCGCGGGCGCTGCGCGAGGTCTGTCCGGACGCGGAAACGGCGCGCCCCGCGCTTCCGCCGGAAATCGGCGGCGTGATGCTGGCCATGCGCGAGAGCGGCTGCCTGACGGAGGACGCGGTGAAGCGGCTGAAGGAAACGTCGGAAAAGGAATAGAGAAGGGATGTGCGAAGCATGAAGGCGAGCGAACGCTATTATGAAATTCTGAAGGAGACGCTGGAAAACGCGTTTCACGGACAGACCGGCGCGCTGGAAACGGCGGCGCAGAGGATTGCCGAAAGCCTGTTAAACGGCGGCATGCTGTATACCTTCGGCACCGGACACGGGCATCTGCTGGCGCTGGAAATCTTCTACCGCGCGGGCGGGCTGGCGCGCGTGTGCCCGATTCTGGACGAGCGCCTGATGCTGCACGCATCCGCGTCCGAAAGCACCGGCTGGGAGCGCACGGACGGGCTGGCGGACGAGCTGCTCGCGCGCTATCCCGTGAAGGCGGGCGACGTGCTGATCGCCATTTCCAATTCCGGCCGCAACACCGTGCCGGTGGAGCTGGCGATGAAGTGCCGCTCTCGCGGTGCGTACGTCATCGCGCTCACGAGCCTCAGACACACAGGCGCCGTGACCCCGCGCAACCCGATGGGCAAGCGGCTGTTTGAGGTGGCCGACTTAGTGCTGGACAACGGCGGCGCGCTGGGCGACGCGGCGGTCGAGGGCACGGGCGGGCGCAAGGTCGGCCCCACGTCCACGGCCGTCGGCAGCGCGCTTTTGCAGGCCATCGTGTGCCGCGTGGAGGAAATCGCGCGGGAGGAAGGCCGGGAAATCGAGTTCTTCGCCTCCAGCAACATCGACGGCGGCGACGAAATCAACGAAAAGCTCATCGAAAAATACCGCGGTGTGATCCGCGGGCTGTAAAAGGGGGCGGGCGCATGCGAGCCGGATATGGAAAAACGGAAATCACGCCGCCGCTGGGCGTTGAACTGGCGGGCTACGGCTACTATCTGAAACGGCGGGCGACGCGCGTGGACGATCCGCTGTTCGTCCGCGCCGTGGCGCTGGAGGATCGCGGGCGCACGTATGTCGTGGTCTCCTGCGACATTCTCGGCCTGAACCGCGGCATCGTCGGCAGGGTGCGCGCGGCGCTTCTCGATAAACACGCCATCCCGCCGTCGCACGTGCTGATCGTCAGCATCCACACGCACACCGCCGCGCCCGCCATCGCGCACGAGGGCTGCGGCGAGGTGTGTCCGGAATACGTGGAAACGCTGCCCGGCGCGATTCTGGCCGCGTGCGAGGACGCGCTTTCGGACATGCGGCGCGTAACGTCGCTGCGCTTTTCCATGGGGCGGCTGGACGGCCAGTACGCCTATAACCGCGCCGCGGAGGACGGCCCCGTGGACGACTGCGCGCGCGGGTTCCTCCTGTCGCGCAGCGAACGCGCGCCCATCGCGCTCATTTCCTACGCCTGCCACCCGGTGTGCCGCGGGCGCTCGACCGGCGTTTCGGCGGACTATCCCGGCCGCGTGTGTCGTATGGCGGAGGAAAAGGGCGTGCTGCCCGTGTATCTGAACGGCCTGTGCGGCGACATCGATCCGCTGACATGCGAGGACGGCGCGCGCGACGCGCGGATTGACGCCTTCGCCGCGGCGATTCTTTCGGCGCTGACGGACGAAATGGAACTGCCCATGCGTGTCTTCGGCGGCGAGGTGGCGGACGAAATTCGCCTGCTGCCCGTTTCCCGCGAGGACATCGAAAGCGCGGCGGAGCGCGCCGCGTCCCGGCCGGACGCGATTCCCGGCGCGGATCGCGTGGCGCGGGCGTGGGAGCGGGAGATGCTTTCCAAATTCGACGACCTTCCCAGCCGCGAGCCGATTTCGGTGCATTATCTGGTGCTGGGCGGCGTGCCGGTCGCGGCGCTGCCGTTCGAGGGCTTCTGTGCGATCGGGCAGAAGATTCGAGACGTGCTCGGCGACACGCGCGCGCTGACACTCGGCTGCGCCGACGAGCTGCTCGGCTACCTGCCCACGCGCGACGACATCGCGCGCGGCGCGTACGCGGCGCTGGAATCCACGTTCCTGTACCACCGCCTGCCGGTGCTGCCCGGCGAGGCGGAGCGGCTGGGGCGCGAGCTGGGCGCGAGGCTGAAGGAGGAACAGGCGCATGGATGAACCGAGATTTTCCATTGATCAGGACTGGCTCGTGCGTATCCGGCGCGAGCTGCACGCGCATCCGGAAATCGGCTGGGAGCTCGAGAACACCGTGAGGGTCGTCCGGCGCGAGCTGGACGCGATCGGCATTCCCTACGAGGTCGACCGCTATGGCCGGAATACGATCGTGGCGACGGTGAACCCGGAAATCCCGTCGTTCACGCTGGGACTCCGCGCCGACATGGACGCGCTGCCCATTCAGGAGAAGAATTTTGACAAGCCCTATCGTTCCCGGATCGATGGCGCGATGCACGCCTGCGGGCACGACGCGCACACCGCCATGCTGCTGGGCGCGTGCAGGACGCTGTACGGCCTGCGCGAGAAGCTGCGCTGCCGCGTGAAGCTTTTGTTTCAGCCCTGCGAGGAATCCCGCCCCAGCGGCGCGCGCACGATGTGCGAGCACGGCGTGATGGACGACATCGACGCGATCATTATGTGCCACGTGAACTGCAACGACCCGGCGCACCGCCCGTCCTGCCGCGCGGGCACGACGAACGCGTCGTCCTCGCGGTTTCAAATCACCGTGCGCGGGCGCGGCGTGCACGTCGCGTCGCCCCACCGCGGAATCGACGCGCTGGCTATCGGCGTGCGCATCTACGACGGCATCCAGCAGATTCTCGCCCGCGAGGTCGACCCGTTCGACACCTGCGTAATCGCCGTGACCACGATGAACGCCGGAACTACCGTGTCCGCCAACGCCGACACCTGCACGATGACGGGCAGCATCCGCTGCCTGAAAACGGCCACGATGGACTGGGCGCGGGCGCGGCTTACCCGCCTGACGGAGAACATGTGCCGCGACCTGCGCGGCGAATACGAAATCGACTTCTTCGGCGAACCGCTGCCGCCCGCCGTCAACGACGCGCATATGTACGCGGCCTTCGCCGAAACCTGCCGCCGCATGGGCGGGGACGGCTTCCTCCTGCCGCTGGAGCCCTCGCCCGGCGCGGAGGACTTCGCCTATTATGAACAGAAAAAGCCCGGCCTCCTGTTCGGCCTCGGCATGCGAAACGACGAAAAGGGCTTCAATAAGCCCGCCCATACCTGCGACTGGGATATTGACGAAGCCGCCCTCTCCACCGGCGTAACCCTGTTCACCCGCTTCGTGTGGGATCACATGGACGGCGTTCCCGGCCTTCCGCCCAAGTCATAACAGCCATAATCCGCCCGCACGGACGTTTCCGGCGGGCGGCTTACGCGTTGCGAGGCTGCCGAACCGCGTTCAGCGGGCGGTATCCTCCGCGAAGGCGGGATTTTCGAGCAGGGGGCGCAGGGATTCTGTCGCGGCGGGGCTGAGGGGCGTGAGCGGCAGGCGCAGCTCATTGCGAATGAGGCCGAGAATGGACAGCGCGGCCTTCACGGGAATGGGGCTTACGTCCTCAAACAGCGCGCGGGTCAGCGGCGCGAGGGCGCGGAAGCGTTCGCGCGCTTCGGCGAGCGCGCCGGTCATGGCCGCACGCACCATGCGCCCGTAATATTTCGGCACGACGTTCGCCGTCACGGAGATGACGCCGCTCGCGCCCAGCGCCAGCGCCGGAAGCGCCATGTCGTCGTTCCCGCCGTACACGTGGCAGCCGTCGCCGGCCACGCGCAGAAGCTCCGCCATCTGCCGGATGTCGGGCGCAGCTTCCTTCACGCCGCGAATCATTGGATGCCTGAGCAGCGCCGTCACCGTTTCCGGCAGAAGGTTCACCGCCGTGCGGGACGGCACGTTGTACAGAATCAGCGGCACGCGTGACGCGTCGGCGACCGCCTGAAAGTGCCGAAGCAGCCCCTCCTGATTCGCGCGGTTGTAATAGGGCGTGACGCACAGAAGCGCGTCCGCGCCCGTGCCGGACAGAAGCGCCGCGCGCCGGACCGCCGTGCGCGTGCAGTTCGCGCCCGCGCCCGCGATCACCTTCGCGCGCCCCGCTGTGCGCTCCACGGCGAAGCGCACCAGATCCAGCGCCTCGCCGTCGGTCAGCGTGGACGGCTCGCCCGTCGTTCCGCAGACGATCAGCGCTTCCGTGCCCGCGGCGATCTGCCGCTCAATCAGCGCTTCAAACGCGGGAAAGTCCACCTTTCCGTCGCAAAACGGCGTAACCAGCGCACAGCCGACGCCGCAGAACATCGCGCTTTCCATAAAACATCCCTCCCCGGCAATCAATGCGCGCGGGAGGGAGAACATGCGCGAACCCGTCAGGCCAGAAAGCCCTCGATCAGCGCGCAGGCCTGTTCATACGCGTCGCCGGTCATGTCCAGCCAGTGAATATCGGGGTCGCGGCGGAACCACGTCATCTGCCGCTTGGCGAATTTTTTGATGGCGGCGGAGAGCGCCTCGGTCATTTCCCGCTCGCTGTCAAATTCGCCGTCCAGATAGCGCGTGAGGAAGCGGTACTCAAGCCCCAGCTTCATCAGAAATTCGCGGCTCGCGCCGTTTTTGATGAGCGTTCGCACCTCGTCCACCATGCCCTCGTTCATGCGGCGCTCCAGCCGTTCGTCGATGCGCTTTTTCAGCGTCTCCCGATCCCACGACACGCCCAGCTTCAGCGCGCGGTATTTCGCCTCGCGCGACGGCTCCTTCGTGTCGCCGCTTTCCAGCTTTTCCAGCGCGCGCATCACGCGGTTGCGGTTGTTGCGGTCGATCTCCACGCCCGGCGCGGCGGAAACGAGCATTTCATACAGCTCCGGCGTGGTCTTCGTTTCCAGCTCCTCGCGGTACCGAAGGTTCGGCGCGCGGTCGGACAGCTGGTAGCCCTCCGTGACCGACGCGACGTAAAGTCCCGTGCCGCCCACCAGAAACGGCACATTTCCGCGCGCGAGAATGCCGTCGATGGCGCGATAGGCCAGCGCCTGAAAGTCCGCCATCGAGAAAAAGTCGTTCGGCTCGCACACGTCCAGCAGGTGATGCGGAACCCCGCGCATCTCCTCCGGCGAAATCTTCCCGCTGCCCAGATCAAGCCCCCGGAAAACCTGCCGCGAATCGGCGGACACGATTTCGCCCCCGAAGCGCTGCGCCAGACGCACGCCCAGCGAGCTCTTTCCCGAAGCGTTTGTGCCGACCACGGCGACGATGCGCGGAAGCTCCGGCATAAAAAATCCCTCCATTGTAATTCCATTACCGAAAGTATTCCACATATGCGCGCGTTTGTCAAGTATTTTGATGGAGATAGCTCTTCCCCCGCGCGGAATTTCATGCTATAATGAACGCAGACTACAGACCGAGAAAGAGAGGAACAATGTATGGGACTGATTCGCGCCGGACTGAACGCGGTTGGCGGCACGCTTGCCAGCCAGTGGAAGGAGTATTTTTACGCGGACGCGCTGCCGGAGGACGTGCTTGCCACCCGCGCTCTCAAAAAGACGAAGGGCCGCTTCGGCGGCAGCCGCAGCGAGGATGACAACATTATCTCCAACGGCTCCGTCGTCGCCGTCGCCGACGGCCAGTGCATGATGATCGTCGATCAGGGCCGCATTGTGGATTTCTGCGCCGAGCCCGGCGAGTTCGTGTTTGACGAGGGCGGCGAGCCCACGATCTTCTGCGGCGGCCTGAGCGGCGGCAACATGAAGGCCATTCTGCAAACCACCTTCGAGCGCCTGTCCTACGGCGGTCAGGCCGGACGCGACCAGCGCGTGTACTACTTCAACACCAAGGAAATCATCGGCAACAAATACGGAACGCCCAGCCCGGTGCCGTTCCGCGTGGTGGATGAAAAGCTGGGGCTGGACGTGGATATTTCCATCCGCTGCTTCGGCGAATACAGCTACCGCATCGTCAACCCCATGCTGTTCTACACCAACGTGTGCGGCAACGTGGAATCCGAATACACCCGCGACCAGATCGACAGTCAGCTGAAGAGCGAGCTGCTCACGGCGCTTCAGCCCGCCTTCGCGCGCATCTCCGATATGGGCATCCGCTATAGCGCCCTGCCCGGCCATACCACCGAAATCGCCGGCGCGCTCAACGACGTGCTGTCCGAAAAGTGGGCGCAGCTGCGCGGCGTGGAGATCGTGTCCTTCGGCGTGAGCTCCGTCAAGGCCTCCGAGCAGGACGAGCAGATGATCAAGGAGCTTCAGCGCAACGCCGTCTTCCGCAACCCCAATATGGCCGCGGCGCACCTCGTCGGCGCGCAGGCGCAGGCCATGCAGGATGCCGCCAGGAACCAGGGCGGCGCGTTCACCGGCTTCATGGGCATGAATATGGCCAATATGAACAGCGGCCTGAACGCCAACACCCTCTTCCAGATGGGCGCTGAGCAGCAGGCCCGGCAGACCCCCGCCCAGCCCGCCGCCAACAGCTGGAAATGCGCCTGCGGCGCAGCCGCCACCGGCAAATTCTGCCCCGAGTGCGGCGCGAAAAAGCCCGAAGCCGAGGGCTGGACGTGCCAGTGCGGCGCGGTCAATAAGGGCAAATTCTGCTCCGAATGCGGAGCCAGACGCCCCGCCGGCGCCCCCGTCTACCGCTGCGATAAATGCGGCTGGCAGCCCGAAGACCCCACCCATCCCCCAAAATTCTGCCCCGAATGCGGCGACCCGTTCGACGATAACGATAAGGTCTGAGCGGAAGTTCGCCGGACCGCGGTTGAATGGCCGGATCGGTTCGTAATGCGCGTTCCGATTCCGGCCATTCCTTTCGCATGCGCGGCTTTGAGCTGCACTTTTTTACATCGCCGCCGCATAAAATCGACGGCGCGTCTCACAGTACGCGGATTCCTTGACGCGCCTCCAATCAGGGCGGATTCTGGGCTTTCCGTTGACATTGGAACGCGGCGATTTGACGAACGGGGCAAAGGATGGTATAGTATGGGTGGGGCGGCTCAGGCCGCGCCGGAAAGGGATTTGCCATGAGAATACGTTTGAACGATATACCGGTGGAAATCGCCGAAAACGAAAGCTATTTTGACGCGGCTGTGCGCCTGAATCAGGCGGAGGGTGCGCTGGCGGTGATGGTGAAGGGCGAAACGCTGTCTTTGAACGCGCCGGCGAGTCACGGCGACGCGGTGCTTCTCACCTATCGGGACGAGGAGGGGCGGCGCGTATACGAGCGTTCGCTGCGCTTTGTGATGCTGCTGGCGTTCGAAACGCTATATCCGCAGGCGCGCGTGCGGTGCGAAAACTCGCTGGGCAACGGCGTATACGTGACGGTGCGCGGGCTGAAGCTGACGGCGGACGTGCTGAGCGCGGTCGAGGCGAAGATGCGCGAGATCACGCAGGCGAACCTGCCCTTCACGCTGGTGCCCACGTCCCGCTCCGCGGCGATTCGCTATTTCGCCGGGCGCGGCGACGACGACAAGGTGAAGCTTCTGAAATACCGTCCCTACGAGCACTTCCGCATGTATGAGTGCGGCGGCATGATGGAATATTTCTATGGCGAGATGGCGCGCGGCACCGGCGATGTGCGCGTGTTTTCGCTGACGCTGCTGGACAGCGGCTTTGTGTTCATGCTGCCCGACCCCGCGAACCCCGCCGTGCCCAGCCCGTATAAGCCGATGCCGAAGCTCCTGTCCACCTATCGCGAAAGCGCCCGCTGGCTGGAAATTCTGGCCGTGGAGAACGCCGCCGACCTGAACGAGCTGACCGTGAGCGGCCGTCTGCGCGAGTTTATCCGCGTGAACGAAGCGCTGATGGACCGAAAAATCTACGACATCGCCGACCAGATCGTGCACAGCCGCGCGCGGCTGGTGCTGATCGCAGGCCCGTCGTCCTCCGGCAAGACCACGTTCTGCAACCGGCTGATGATCGCGCTGAAGGTCACGGGGCTTACGCCGGTGAAGCTGTCGCTGGACGACTACTACATCGACCGCGACAAGGTGCCGCTGGATGAGCACGGCCAGCCCGATCTGGAATGCGTGGAGGCGCTGGACACGGAGCTGCTGGGGCATCAGCTGAAGCAGCTTTTAGAGGGCGAGCGCGTGAACGTGCCCACCTTCGACTTCAACGCCCAGAAGCGCGGCGAAAAGACGCACGAGCTGATGGTCGATTCCACGTCGCCAATTCTGATCGAGGGCATTCACGGGCTGAACGACCGACTCACGCCTGGCATTCCGCGCGAAGCGAAGTTCAAGATCTACATAAGCGCGCTCACAAACCTGAACATCGACGAGCATAACCGCATCCGCTCCACCGACGCGCGCCTGATTCGCCGCATCGTGCGCGACGCGGCCTCGCGCGGCACGCATCCGGAAAAGACGCTTCTGATGTGGTCGTCCGTGCGGCGGGGCGAGGATCAGAACATCTTCCCGTTCCAGGAGGACGCCGACGCGATGATCAACTCGTCGCTGGTGTATGAGCTGGCGGTGATGAAGAACTATGTCTACCCGATGCTGACCGCCGTCACGCCCGACGCGCCGTATTACACGCTGGCGCGGAGGCTGGTGAAGTTCCTCAACTACATACAGGCCGCCGACGTGGAGGACGAAATTCCGCTCAACAGCCTGCTGCGCGAATTTGTGGGCGGCAGCTGCTTCTATCGGGAGGAGGGAAAGGCGTAAAACGCGCTTTCCGCCGACTGGCGCGACGCGAGCCGCGTCCGAACGCGCCCTCCCGCCGCCGGCGCAATATTGGGATGGCAGCGGCTTCCATCAGTAAGGAGGAAAAGGCATGAAACGTTTGCTTACTCTGCTTCTCTGCGCGCTTCTTCTGCTGACCGGCGCTTCGTTCGCCGAGACGGCGCCCGCGCCCATTGACGCGCAAAGCGTGTCCGAGCGCGCTCTGCCGCTGCTGGCGCTGCTCGCGGGCTGCGAAAGCTTTTACAGCTTTGACGGCGTGCCCGCGCCGGAGCTGGCCGGGGAAGCCGTGTGCGCCTACCTCGCCGCGCACGCGGACGTTCCCGCGCCCGCGGCGGACGAAATTCTGCGCAAGCTGTTCGCCTGCGAATGGGACGCCCTGCCGGTCATTCCCGACGCGCCCGCGCTCCTGCCCGCGCTCGTCACGCTGGAGGACGCGTACGAGGGCGCGTCCGGCACGGTGATCGCGTGCGTGAAAACGGAGCTGGACTATGGCGACGGCTTTGAGTTCGCGTGGTACGCCGAGTTCACCCTCGCGCCCGACGCGGCCGCCGAATACGGCGCGCGCGTGCAGCGGGCGCTGATTCCGGACTGATTCAAGGCAACACCGCGCAAATGAGGTGGTCGGCCGGCGAATGGATTTTTCGTCAGATGCAAATGCAAATTTCGAAGGTTTGCTGGAGGTAAATCGAGAAATTTGCATGCCGCAGATGGCGAAAAAGACATCGCCCGACGCGCCGCCGAATTGTGCGGTGGCGCCTCAATTAACCGGCGCTCCATGCCGCGGCGTGGAACGCCGGTTGTCCATGCTCGCAGAATCAGGCGGAGCATGCGCAGAGGGTTTCACGCTTCAGAACGGGACGGAAATTTGCCGCTTCCGCGCTTGACGCGCGCGCGGCGACGCGGTATCATATAGAGGGAGGATTTCCCAATACGCAGATCATATGAGGACATTGAAATGAACAAAAAAGACATTGCGCAGATTCGCCGCCGCCTGAACCCGGAGAGCCAGAACCCCGTGGTCATCTGCGGCTGCTATGTAAACGGCCAGAAGAACGTGGTTTCCGCGTTTCGCCGCTCGCTGATTTCGCTTCCGCAGAGCGAAAGCGAAAAATACATGCAGATTTTCCGCCGCTCGCTGTCCGGCGACGTGGGACGCAACCTCGTGCCGCTGACCTTCCCCACCGACGAGGTGATGGACGGCGCGACGCACGCGCGCCTGACCCGTCTCAACCAGACGGCGCTGGACGACGACGAGGCGCTGAACGCGTTTTTCGACGCGATCATCGCCGGAACGCGCATCGAGGGCAATTTCCTGATTCTCGTTCTGCACGACACCTACGACGTGCCGTTCAAAACCTCGATGGATGATGAAGCCGCGGGCGCGGAGAGCGAAACCGTGTTCAGCTACGTGCTGTGCGCGGTGTGCCCGGTGAAGCAGACCAAGCCGTGCCTGAGCTATTCCGCCAGCGAAAACGATTTTCACGCGCTCGACCCGGACTGGGTGGTCGCGTCGCCGGACATGGGCTTCCTGTTCCCCGCCTTTGAGGACGGCGGCCCAAACATTCACTCCGCGCTGTTCTACACCCGCGATCTCGCCGAAAGCCACGACGATTTCGTCGCCGCCGCGCTGAACGCCGGCGCGTTCGCGCCCGCCGCGGAGCAGAAGGAGACCTTCAAGACCGTGCTCAGGGAGGCGCTGGAGGACGAATGCAGCTTTGAGGTCGTCGAGGCCGTGAACGAGCACATCGTCAGCCGTCTGGAGGAGCAGAAGCAGGACAAGGAGGCTGAGCCCGCCCGCATCGGCAAGCGCGAGGTGGAAAAGGTCTTAACCGACCTTGGCGTATCCCCGGAGCGCACGCAGAGCTTCTCCGAGCGCTTCGACGAGGAATTCGGCCTTGGAAACGACCTGCCCGCCGCCGGAATCGCCGACGACAAGCAGATGGAGCTGCGCACGGGCGAGGTCACGATCAGGGTGAACCCCGGCTGCGCGGGACTCGTGGAAACCCGCACGATCGACGGCGTGAAGTACATCCTCATCCGCGCGGACGAGGGCGTGTGCGTGAACGGCGTGAACGTGGACATCTGATATACGAAAGCGGGAAGAATGCGCATGAATACCCTGTTTACCGCCTGTCTGGCCGCGGAGATCCTGATGAGTCTTGTAAGCTTCTGCGTGTACGCCTACGATAAGCGCCAGGCCAAAACCGGCGGTTGGCGGGTTCCGGAGCGCACGCTTCTTTTGCTCGCCCTCGCCTTCGGCGCGCCCGGCGCGCTGGCGGGTATGCGCGTGATGCACCATAAAACGCTGAAAAAGCGCTTCACCCTGACCGTTCCCACCCTTCTCGTGCTTCAGCTCGCGCTTTTGAGCTATCTGTTCTCGCAGATCTAAACCCCACCAAAACGCAATGGCGGCATGGCCCGAGGGCTGTGCCGCCGTTGTATTTTATAGGTTGAAATTTTGTGCCCGCGTTAGCGGTACAGATAGGTCACGAGGACAAAGGCCGCCGTGCCCGGGATGGCGAGAAGCGTCAAAACCGGGCGCGTGCGCGCCTTCAGAAGGCGCTTCAGAAGGACAAACAGCAGGATACCGAGAACGCCGCCCAGCGTGTTGTTGATGACGTCCATCACGTCGCAGGTGCCGATTTTCAGGATGTACTGCGCCGTTTCAAAGGCAACGCTGGTCGCGCAGCACACAAGCGCCTTCGGCCACACCCGTTCCCTTGAAGACAGCAGCATGAGGAACAGCCCCAGCGGCACGAACACGCCCACGTTCAAAAGCGACTCCATGCCGTTGAAATGCAAGTCCCACGAGATTCCGCGCGGAAGATCGGGCAGGCCAAAGCGAAGCAGCTCATATAGCCCGGTTCCACCCTTAAACAGAACCAGCCACACCATGGCCAGCATATACACCAAAAACGTGACAATCGCCAGTGGCTTCTGAATCCGTCGCATGTCGTTCTCCCGTCATTCCCGGCGGCAGCGGGCGATCATTTCCTCAATGGTGCCCTTGCGCAGCTCGCACAGGCGCAAAAGCGTGTTTTCAAAATCGTCCTTCAGGCCATTGTTCATCCAGTCGATCAAAAGGCCAAAGGCTTGGCATTTGTAGGCCGTGACCAGCGTCTCCAGATCGTCCTGCGCGAGGGAAAGCTCGCCGAAGGCCGTGCGCAGGTAGGTGCGCACCATGTATTCGCACAGGCGCATCAGCGACCGCTCCATGATTTCGCGGTTCACGGAATTGTGGATGTGCAGCATGGCGCGCCGGTTTTTCAGAATATACTGAACGCCGATGGTCAGGCACTCCTCAAACGACGTCACATCGGAATGGCTGGAAATAACGCGGTCGGTCTCCTCCTTGATAATCGTCTCGAGCAGCTCGGGAATGTCGGCAAAATGATAATAGAAGGTATTGCGGTTGATGCCGCATTCGTCCACGATGTCCCGAATCGTGATCTTGCTGAGCGGCTTCTCATCCAGAAGCTTTCGAAAGGCCTCCATGATGGCCTTGCGGGTAAATGACGGCATATCGGTCTGCCTCCTCTCGAATTTCAGTATAGCGGAAAAATTAGGCAAAATCAAGCCGCAAAGCGGGAAGGATTTGTTGAGCGCCTCCCGCACGCCCGAGGCGAATTAAACGCGCGTCTGGCAGGAGGCCTCCCTCTGCCCTCCCGTGCGGCAAAGCCGAAGCAAACGCGCATCCGGCAGGAGGCCTCCCTCAGCTCTCCCGTGCGGCAAAGCCGAAGCAAACGTGCCTCCGGCAGGATACCGTCCTTCCTTCGCCCTCCCATGCGGCAAAGCCGATTCAAACACGCAACCGGCAGGAGGCCTCCCTCTGCCCTCACGTGCGCCCGAGGCGAATCAGAAGCGCGTCCGGCAGGATGCGGCACAGGAAGCGATAGAACCGGTAGAACGCCCGCGGCGTATAGACCGCCTTGCGCTTCTTTGCCGCCTTCAGCGCGCCCAGCGAAACCTCGTCCACCGTTTCATAGGGCAGACGCTCGAACATCCTGGAATGCCCCGCCACGCGGCCGAGGGTCAGAAACTCCGTGTTCATCGGCGCGGGGCACACCGCCGTGCACGACCGGCCGGACGCGCGCAGCTCGTCGTTCAGCGCGCGGGAGAAGAACGTCACATACGCCTTCGTGGCGCTGTACACGGCCATGTTCGGGTTGGGCGAGAACGACGCGATGGACGACGTGTTCAGCACCCGCGCCCCGCGCGGCATATAGGGCAGCACGGCGCGCGTGAGCCGCGTGAGCGCGCGCACGTTCAGATCGATCGAGCGCAGCTGCTCGTCCTCATTGGAATCCGCGAACGCGCCCAGAAAGCCGCAGCCCGCGTTGTTGATGAGAAGCCGCACCTCCGGCTTTTCCGCCTGCAGCCGCCCGATCAGCGAACGATAGCTCTCTTCATTCAGCAGATCGCAGGGCACGGGAACCATCCGCACCGCGTTCGTTTCCGCCGCCAGCGCCTCCAGCCGCTCCGTCCGGCGCGCGACGAGCCAGATTTCCTCAATTTCCGGGAACACCTCGTGAATCCTTCCCGCGAACGCGCGCCCGAGTCCGGACGACGCGCCGGTCAGTATGGCGATTTTCATAAGCCGCAGGCCTCCGCATTTCCTTCTGTGATACGCACATTATACCGGATTTTCTGTATTTCCGCAAGGCGGAACGCGGGTTTTCGCCTAACCTCGAGAATTTCCTTTTTGGGATTTTTGCAAAATCAGCCGTTCATTATTCCTTAGAGCTTGACAAGTATTGGAATATTTTATATAATAGGACAAGCAGGCCGCCGGTCGAAGGCGACCGATAAAATGGGAGGTTTCCGTATGAAAAAGGCTCTGTTGGTAGCTCTTGCTCTTCTCATGGCGCTTTCCCTCGCGTCCTCTGCGATGGCCGATGGGCTGGAGGTCGGCACCTATGATCCCGCGGCGGCGGGCGACTACGTGTTCAGCTTCGCGTGGTGGGGCAATCAGGTTCGCGACGAAGTGACGAAGAACGCCGCCGACTACTTCACCCAGAACTATCCGAACATCACCTTCAACCTCAACGCGCAGTCCTGGAACAACTACTGGGCGCTGATGAGCACCAACGCCGCCAACAACGACCTGCCCGACGTGATGCAGCAGGATTACGCCTACATCGAGCAGTGGGTGGAGGCCGGCGACCTGCTGGATCTGACCCCCTATGTGGAGAGCGGCGCGCTGGATCTGAGCTCCATGCCGCAGAACATCATCGACACCGGCAAGGTTGGCGACGGTCTGTACGCCATCTGCTGCGCCGTGAACGCGCCCGCCATGCTGTATAACAAGACGCTGACCGACTCCCTCGGCATCGAGGTTCCCATGAACATCACGTGGGACGAGTTCGCCGAGATCTCCCGCACGATCTACGCGGAGACCGGCGTAGGAGCCATCTACGGCGACGGCAACTCCGAAAACCCGCTGACCTACTACGTCCGCTCGCTGGGCTACACGCCCCTGTGGGACGAAAACGGCCTTGTCGCCACGGCTGAAGAAATGGCCGGCTACTACGCCCGCCTGATCGACGGCGTGAACGAGGGCTGGCTGTTCGACACCGACAAGCTCGCCGGCGTGAACACCAACGATCTGGCGCAGTATCCGCTGGTGTACGGCTCCTCCAACGAGGTTCGCTGCTGGTGCGCGCTGGCGTTCTCCAACCAGATCGCCGCGTATCAGAAGGCCGCTACCGCCGACGGCATCGAGCTGGGCATCTCCACCTGGCCGTCCCTGAACCCCGTGCAGTCCAACTACATGAAGCCCGGCCAGTTCTTCGCCGTGACCACGGACACCAGGAACCCCGACCTGGCGGTCGCCTTCCTCAACTACCTGATGAACGACGTGCAGGGCAACATCATTCTGCGCGCCGAGCGCGGCGTGCCGCCGTGCACCGACGTCGCCTCCGCCATCGCCGATGAGGTGAGCAAGGCCGACGCCACCTACCCCATGTCCGTTGAGTACCTCGCCTTCGTCGGCGACGGCAATTGCAGCCCCATCTTCCCGCCGCTGCCCAGCTACGCCGGCACCGCGCAGACCGAGGTCATCCAGATGCTCGCCGAGGAGTGCCTGCTGAAGGGCACCGACATGACGGCGGAAAAGGCCGGCGAGATGGCGGTTGAAATGATCCAGAAGATCGCCGCCAACAACTGATTGGGCCACCGCCGTCCCTGTCCGACGGCGCAGAGGGGAGGACGAACGTCCTCCCCTCTCAATACGACATCGCTCACATTCGCATCCGCTTCACGCAGAGGTGGCGACGGGAGACCGATCCGCCGTTCATCAACATTACACGAGGAGGATTTTCGGTATGACGGCCATTTCCCGGCGCAGAAAAACCGGCTGTGCCGCATGGATCAATCAGGAAAATGTGGCGGGCTATGTGTTCAGCCTGCCTTTCATTATCGGCTTTCTCATGTTCATGGTCATTCCGATGGCCTTATCCCTTTATTATTCCTTCTGCCGGTACGACATTCAGAACCCGCCCGTCTGGACGGGTCTTGAAAATCTGCTCACCATCTTCACCGACGATCCCACCTTCCGCAAGTCCCTGCTGGTCACCTGCTATTACGCGCTGATCGGCACGCCGCTCAAGGTGGTCTTCGCGCTGATCATCGCTTTGATTCTCAACCACGAATCCAAAGCCGTGCCCATCTACCGGGCGACCTATTACCTGCCCTCCATCATCGGCGGCTCGGTCGCCGTGGCCATCCTGTGGCGGCGCATGTTCGAATCCACGGGCACCGTGAACGCGATGCTCGGGAAGCTGCTGCCCTTCCTGAAGGGCTACAACTGGTTCAGCGAGGGCCCGGCCATCTGGGTGCTGATCATCCTGACCGTGTGGCAGTTCGGCTCCTCCATGCTGATCTTCCTCTCCGCGCTCAAGCAGATTCCGCGCGAGCTCTACGAGGCGGCGCATGTGGACGGCGTAAACGGCCGCCAGCGCTTCTTCAAGGTCACGCTCCCGCTGCTTACGCCCACCATCTTCTTCAACCTCGTGCAGCAGACGATCAATTCCTTTCTCGCCTTCACGCAGTGCAAGCTGATTACCAACGGCGACCCGCGCAAGTCCACGCTGTTTTACACCGTATACCAGTACAACAAGGCGTTCCCCGCCGTGGGCAAGAGCCAGATGGGCTACGCCTCCGCGCTGGCGTGGATCATGCTGGTGATCATCACGGTGGTCACGGCGCTTCTGTTCTGGTCGCGAAGCAAATGGGTCTATGACGACTGAGAAAGGAGGAGAGTCGCATGGTCGGAAGAAAACGCGGAAAGGAAATCGTCTATCACATTCTTGTTGCCTTCGGCGCGCTGGTTATGGTGTATCCGCTTCTGTGGATGGCGCTTTCCTCCTTTAAGCCCACGGACATGGTGCTCCCGACGGCGGATCAGCTGATTCCCACCACGTGGACGCTGGATAACTACACCCGCGGCTGGAAGGGCTTCATGGGCTATTCCTTCGGCACCTTCTTCGCCAACTCGTTTTTCATCTCGCTGGTTTCCACCTTCGGCACGCTCCTGTCGTCGGCCTTCGTGGCCTACGCGCTTCAGCGGCTCAAATTCAAAATGCGCGGGCTGCTCTTCGTGCTGGTTCTGTCCACGATGATGCTTCCAGCGCAGATTCTGATGATCCCGCAGTTCATGTGGTATCGCCACCTGAACTGGGTAGGAACCTACTACCCCATGATTCTGCCCTACTTTTTCGCCATTCAGGGCTTCTTCGTGTACCTGATCATGAACTTCATCGGCGGCATCCCGAAATCGCTGGACGAGGCGGCCAAGATCGACGGCTGCTCGTACTACGGCATCTTCTTCCACGTCATCCTGCCGCTGATCGTTCCCGCGCTGGTCACCTCGGCCATCTTCTCCTTCATCTGGCGCTGGGACGACTACCTGTCGGCGCTTCTGTACGTCAACCGCGCCGATATGCGCCCCGTGTCGCTGGCCTTGCAGCTGTTTAACGACCCGTCCTCCGGCTCGGATATCGGCTCCACGCTGGCCATGTCCACGCTGTCCATCGTGCCGGCCACCATCATCTTCCTGATCTTCCAGAAGTCCCTCGTAGAGGGCATCGCCTCCACCGGCATCAAGGGCTGATTCCAACGCATATACGCGAAGACTCGCGGCAGACAAGGATACGGAGGTATCCCTCTGCCGCGAGTCTTTTGCTTGTAATGGAACGTGTAATGGCTGAACCTCCCGCGATGCTTTGCGGAAAAACTTCAACCCCTGCCCCTTTCTCCCAATTCGAAGAAAAGAATCTTATTTCGCCTTCAGGAACTCCGCCAGCGCGTTCGCGTTCTTCTGGCGGTTGGGCACCAGCACGGACATGCCGGAGACGGTCTGGCTCTTGTAGCCGCCGGAGACGGGAATCTGCAATTCGCGAATCTCGGCGTCGCGCATCGCCAGCACGGCGGGCGCGAGGGAAATAATGTCCGAAATGCCCAGATTGGTCTTCACAAGGTCGATGTTGTCCATCGCGAAGCTCACCAGCTCGGACAGAGACATCTTGCAGATCTCCTCAAAGATGATCGAAATCAGCTGGCGCTGACGCTCGGCGCGCTGCATGTCGCTCTCGCTGTAGCGGTAGCGCGCCCACGCCTCGGCCTGCTTGCCGGTCAGCTTCTGACGGCCGCCCTTGGTCAGGTAGCCGTCGCGCAGGTTGTTCAGGTTCAATACCTGCTTGTTGTACCAGTAGATCACGGCGTTGATGCGGTCAATCTTCTTGCTGTTCACGTCCACATACACGCCGCCCAGCTCGTCGATCACGCGCGTCAGACCCGAAAGGTTCACGGCCACATACGCGTCGGGACGAATGCCGAAATTTTCCTCAAACGTCGCCGCCAGCAGATCGAACCCGCCGTACACATATGCCGCGTTCAGACGGTTGTTCTTTTTGCCGGGAATCGACACATACGTGTCCCGCAGGAAGGACGTCATCTTGATCACATTGCCCTCTATGTCCACGGAAAGCAGGATCATCGTGTCCGTGCGCCCGGAAATCGAGCCGGTACGGGAGTCTACGCCCAGCAGCAGGATGTTCCGCATGCCGTCCAGCTTGTCAAACGCGTCGGTAATCAGCTGATCGTCAAACAGAATCTCCTCCAGCGGATCCTCCACCCAGTTGTCGTCGTCAAACAGGCCGCCCTCCGCGTCCTCCGCCGTGCCGTCCTCGCCCTCAATGGCCTCGTCCACAATCTGCACCGCTCCGCGGCGCGGCGCCTCCTCGCCCTGCGCGGGCATAACGCCCATCAGAAGCACCAGCGCCAGCAGTAAAGAAAGAAATCTGCGCATGTTCCACTCCCCACTTTTCCTTTGTTGTTCCTTAGACGTCCCGTCCGCAATGAAGGTTGCCTCCCGCCGGCGGCCAATCTTTGTCAGCCCTCCGTTCAACAACCCCTCCGCCCGACTTCAGCGTCCGTACCCTTCTTCAACCCACTCTCAAATCAGGCTTCGTCCATCCGCACCTTCAGCCCCGGTAACCGTTCCGCCATCCGAGCCGAAATGCTTCGCCCCTTGCTTCCCGTCGTCCGCCCCATCAAAAGCACGTCCGCGTTCAGCTTCTCCGCCTGATGCGCAATCGTACCAACTATATCGTCAGACCGAATCATCGCCATGTCGGCGTCGTATTCCGTAGCAATGCGTAATAAATATTCCAGCGCCTCGCCCTCCGCCTGACTGCCAAGCAGCGCCGCGCCGGGCTTCACCACATGTAGAACTGTCATCGGCGCATTTTCCTCTTTCGCAATCCGCGCTCCTTCAATGATCAGCGATTCGCACGTCTTCTGACCCGTTACACAAACAAGCACATGTCCCGTTCTTAATCCCTCCATTCCCAATAGAAATAAACTCCTATCCGTTCGAAAAAACAAACCAAAATCCCCGCCAGAGCAGCCCCGGGAGAGGGCGAGAGGGTGTGAACCCTCTCGCCCTCCGTCACCTGAGGGGGTGTAGGGGAGCGGAGCGCCCCACGCCCGCGTCGCCGGAAGCAAAAGCCCTCAAAAGAGTAGCTCCCGTGCCGTCGAAAAGCAAATCCCTTGCTCCATCAGAAACCAAACTTCCTTCCAACCCATCTCCGGGAGAGCGCGAGAGGGTCATAACCCTCTCGCACCCCGTCGCCCGAGGGGGTGCAGGGGTGCGGAGCGCCCCACGCCCGCGTCGCCGGAAGCAAAAGCCATCAAAAGAATAGCCCCCGCTCCGTTGGAAATCAAATCCTCCAATCAGAACAGTCCCCCGTTCTGTCGGAAACCAAAATCCCCGTCCGAACAACTCCGCTCCGTCGGAAATTAAATCCTCCAAGCCAGAACAGTTCCCTGCTCCATCAGAAACCAAACTTCCCGCCAATCTAACCCCGGGAGAGCGCGAGAGGGTTATAACCCTCTCGCACCCGTCGCCCGAGGGGGTGCAGGGGAGCGGAGCGCCCCACGCTCGCGTCTTCGGAAACCAAATCCTCAAAAAAACAGCCTGCATCATCGGGAACCCAAATCCCCGCCAGACCAACCCCGGGAGAGCGCGAGAGGGTGTGAACCCTCTCGCCCCCGTCACCCGAGGGGGTGTAGGGGAGCAGAGCGCCCCACGCTCGCGTCGTCGGGAACAAAAAATCTCAAGAGAACAGTTCCCGCATCGTCGGAAACGAATGCCGTCAAAAGAACAGCCCTGCATCGTCGGAAACCAAACTCCCCGCCGGACCAGTCCCCGGGAGAGCGCGAGAGGGTGTGAACCCTCTCGCCCCCGTCACCCGAGGGGGTGTAGGGGAGCAGAGCGCCCCACGCCCGTGTCGTCGGAAACAACGCCCACAAAAGAACAGCCTGCTTCGTCGGAAACCAAAATCTCCATCAGAACAGCCCCGGGAGAGCGCGAGAGGGTGCGAACCTTCTCGACTTCCAATCGAGGCCGACGACCTGCGCGTCGGAAAGGTTGCTTGCCCTTTGGGCAAGCAAGTCGCTTTGCGACCGACCAAGCGAAATCGAAGATTTTCGGTTGGTCGCCCCGGGTGCTGATTTTTTCAGAGCGGGGGCTTGCCCCCGGAGAAAAAATCGCTTCCTTGCAGATTCCGCGCCCGGAAATCCGCAGGATTTCAGCGGAATCTGAGAAAGGGTGGTGTGGAGGGGAATCCGTCCC